>CAVGTO010000199.1:0-4078 GCA_963631865.1 Eggerthellaceae bacterium | reverse complement strand
CTTCCCCTCTTCTATTAAGGCTGTTGCAGAGTGGTTTCCTAAGAAGGAGCGTGCTCTCGCTACTGGCATTTTCAACTCGGGTTCCAACATCGGTGCAATGATTTGCGCACTCTTCGTACCTTGGTGCCTTATCACTTGGGGCGAGGGCAATGAGTTCCTTGGTACTCTCGAGGGCTGGCAGATGGCGTTCATCATCACTGGCGTCTTCGGCTTCATTTGGCTCATCTTCTGGGGCATCTTCTATAAGAGCCCGAAGGTTATGCTTGAGGCTGGCAAGATTAATCAGGCTGAGTATGACCACATCAACAGTGATGAGGTAGCTACTCCCGCAAAGGAGGAGGTCGAGGATAAGGGCTCTGTCTCTTGGGGCAAGATGCTTACTTTCCGTCAGACTTGGTCTTTCGTTTTCGGTAAGTTTATGACCGACGGCATTTGGTGGTTCCTTCTCTTCTGGTTGCCTACCTACGTTAGGCAGCAGTTCTGCGCTGGCCTCGATGCCGATGCTACTGCCCATATGGTCATGATCACCAACTTCATTGTCTTCGGTATCGCAATCGTCGGCTCTATTTACGGTGGTGCTCTCCCTATGTATTTCATCAACAAGAAGTGGGAGACTTACAAGGCTCGTATGACCGCGATGCTCATTATTGCAATCTTCCCGATCCTCTTGCTCCTCACCCAGACTGTTGCTGGCCTTCAGGGGATGGCTGGTCTCGTAGGTGCTATCACCATCATTTGCATCGCTGGTGCTGCACATCAGGCTTGGTCCGCTAATATCTTCTCTACCGTTTCTGACATGTTCCCCAAGAAGGCGGTCGGCACTGTTACCGGCATCGGCACTGCTGCGGGTGGTCTCGGAGGCGTTATCATTCAGCTCCTCGCTGGTTACTTCGACGCTAACTTCGATACCCAGACGGCCTATGGCATCATGTTCGGCATCTGCTCTGTGGCTTACCTTATCGCTTGGGGTGGTATGAAGTTCTTCGTGCCCAAGTTCAAGGCTGTCGAGCTTTAGTCCTTTCGATTCTGACTACTGAATTATATGAATATCTGAGATAGCCCGCAGGCCTTGGCCTGTGGGCATATCTCTAAAGAAAACTTATAAGAACGATATGGCAATTTTTGGTACTGTTGCAACTCTAGAGAAGCAGGCTTGCAAGAAGAAGTACGGAAAGGTCTTCGATTTTATCAAGTCACACGATCTCGCTGCTGAGTTCGCTGGCATGAACCCTTGTGACAAGAAAACTATCGAGATTGATGGTCAGAATGTAAAGGCCATCTTCCAGGTCTACAACACCAAGATCCACTCTCTCGCTAAGCTTGAGGGTCATCGTAACTACACCGACATCCAGTATATCTACGAGGGTCAGGAGATCATTGGCTGCTCTGATGTGGCCAATATCATTGCAGAGCCCGAGTACAATGCTGAGAAGGATATCTATTTCACTCAGGCTACCAAGCAGCTCAGCCACGTGGTACTCTCCGCTGGCGAGGCAGCTATCCTCACCCCTGAGGATCTACATGCCCCTTGCATGATGGTCGGCGAACCCAAGGTGGCTAAGAAGATTGTCTTCAAGGTCCGCGAGGGTTACGAGGCTGAGTAATCCAGTCTCCCATAATTCTCGTCTGTCGCGACATTTCATTCATAATATACAACAACAAAAAATACCTCAAAAATATGCTTAAGGCACTCAATAAGCGTACCGCTCCTAAGAGCGTGATGCCCGAGAGAATCATCCAGTTCGGCGAAGGTAACTTCCTCCGCGCTTTCGTAGATTGGATCATCTACAACATGGATCAGAAGACTGACTTCAACGGTTCTGTCGTTGTCGTTCAGCCTATCGAGCGTGGTATGGTTGATTGGCTCAATGGCCAAGACTGCCTCTACCACGTCAACCTCCAGGGCCGTCAGAATGGCGAGGCTGTCAACGAGCTCACTCGTATCGACGTCATCAGCCGCGCTCTCAATCCCTATACTCAGAACGCAGCCTTCATGGCTCTCGCTGAGCAGCCTGAGATTCGTTTCGTAATCTCGAACACCACCGAGGCCGGAATCACTTTCGACCCCGCTTGCAAGTTCTCCGATGCTCCCGCTTCCAGCTATCCTGGCAAGCTCACCCAGCTCCTTTTCCATCGTTTCAAGACATTCAATGGCGATCCTAAGAAGGGTCTCATCATCATGCCTTGCGAGCTCATCTTCCTCAATGGCCACCACCTCAAGGATTGTATCTTCAAGTACATTGAGCTCTGGAAGAATGATTTCGGTGCTGACTACGAGGCCTTCAAGGCTTGGTTCTCCAACTACTGCTACGTCTGCGCTACCCTCGTAGACCGCATTGTTCCTGGTTTCCCCCGCAAGGAGATTGCCCAGATTCAAGAGAAGATTTCTTACGCCGACAACCTCGTTGTCCAGGCCGAGATTTTCCACCTCTGGGTTATCGAGAAGCCTGAGAATATGAGCATTGAGGATCTCCGTGCTGAGTTCCCTGCAGAGAAGGCTGGTCTCCATGTCCTCATTGCCGAGAGCGAGAAGCCTTACCACGAGCGTAAGGTAACCCTCCTCAATGGCCCTCACACAGTCCTCTCGCCTGTCGCTTTCCTCAGTGGTGTCAACATCGTCCGCGATGCTTGCAACCATCCTGTAATTGGCAAGTACATCCACAAGGTTCAGTTCGAGGAGCTTATGCAGACCCTCAACTTGCCTATGGAGGAGCTCCAGCAGTTCGGTGCCGATGTCCTCGAGCGTTTCAACAACCCGTTCGTAGACCATCAGGTTACCAGCATCATGCTCAACTCCTTCCCCAAGTTCCAGACTCGCGACCTTCCCGGCCTCAAGACTTATCTCGAACGCAAGGGCGAGCTGCCTAAGGGTCTTGTTCTTGGTCTCGCTGCCATCATTACCTACTACAAGGGTGGCAAGCGCGAGGATGGCGTTGAGATTGTTCCCAACGACGATCAGAAGATTATGGATCTCCTCAAGCAGCTCTGGGCTACCAATGACACCCGCAAGGTGGCTGAGGGCGTCCTCGGCGCCAAGGATCTCATCTGGACCGAGCACGGCGATCTCAACCAGATCCCTGGTCTCACTGATATGGTTGTCGACTTCCTCAACCAGATACAGGCTAAGGGTATGCTCGAGACAGTCAAGGGTATTCTCTAATCCCGTGACTCTTCTGAGCTAAATACTTCAAAAGCACTATAATAGTGATTCAATGGGGGGATTGATAGCAAACCTGTCAATCCCCCTTTTTCAAGACATAATACCAAAGAACAAAATGGCTGTACGCTTTCTCAAGATAAACCCCGACGACAATGTCGTTGTAGCCATCCAACCCCTTGCCAAAGGTGAGGTCATCGAGGTTGATGGAGCTAAGATTACCCTCGTAGACGATGTCCCCGCAGGCCACAAGGTTCTCCTCAAGCCCCTCAAGGCTGGTGAGAATGTCATCAAATATGGTTATCCCATTGGTCACGCCAAGGAGGATAAGCCTGCTGGTTCGTGGATGAATGAGAATAATATCAAGACAAATCTCGCTGGCCTCCTCGAGTATACCTACACTCCGAAACTAGTCGATGTTTCAGCTCCCGACCAAGGTCGCACGTTCAAAGGCTACGTCCGCAAGAATGGCGAGGTCGGTACTCGCAACGAGATTTGGATTATCCCCACTGTTGGCTGTGTAAACGGTATCGTAAATCAGCTTGTTGAGAAACTCAAGGCTGAGACCGCAGGCAAGGGTGTCGATGCCATTGTCGGTTTCCCTCACAACTACGGTTGCTCGCAGCTTGGCGATGACCATGAGAACACCAAGAAGGTGCTCCGAGATATGGTTAAGCACCCCAATGCAGGTGCCGTCCTCGTTGTCGGTCTCGGCTGCGAGAACAACCAGCCTGATGTTTTCCATGAGTTCTGTGGCGACATCGACGAAGAGCGCGTCAAATTCTTCGTGGCCCAGAAAGTTCAGGGCGATGAGATTGAGGAGGGTATGAAGCTCCTCCGTCCTCTTTATGAGCTTGCTTGCAAGGATGTGCGTGTAGACGTGCCCATCAGCAAACTCCGTATCGGTCTTAAGTGTGGAGG
>CAVGTO010000198.1:3471-4106 GCA_963631865.1 Eggerthellaceae bacterium | reverse complement strand
GTTATCCTCATCGCCCCATTTTTCCTTTTTGGTTGCATCGGCACGATGGCCCCATTGCTCATATACATCGTTTAGCACGTACTCGAAAGGATCGTAAAAATGGACGGAAACAATTGTGCGCCCAACACTATCGGCAGGCAAACGAAGATACTGCATAGTGAGCTCTGGATTACAAACGTAGCCCTGCACCGCAATCCACCGCCTGGAATTCACACCGCCAGCGGACCTTATGGCATCGACGCAGACTTGTTGCCACTGGTTAAGGACTTCGTATTGTCTACCGCCATCATTACGATTGGCACCCCAGCCCCAACCACCATCATGAATCTCATTCATCGTCTCAAAGATGAGAGATTCATCGTAGTCTTTGAACCTTACGGCTATTTGCGACCACATTGACGAGAGTTGTTGACGAATTTTCTTGTCGGCCTCAGCTTGAGATGCGGAATCGCCTTCGGAAGCCGCAGCCTTTATGCTTAGCCAATGCTGGCTGTCAGCACCATCGTGGTGAATATTGATAATGGCATTAAGACCAGCAGAGCGAGCCATATCAACGATACTTGCGACATGGTCAAGTCTTTGAGGATTGATTTTGTAATCGGGAGCGGTGCCGACCTCATCGAGCCAAGTTGTTG
>CAVGTO010000198.1:2752-3461 GCA_963631865.1 Eggerthellaceae bacterium | reverse complement strand
TGGGATACGAACTGTCTTTATGCCGAGACTCGCAATCTTAGTGAAAAGTTCGACCTTAACTGGTGGATTGAACCAGGCAGTATCATTAGGGATTTCACGGCTATCGGAGTCGACTCTCCAAGCCTCGAGTTGGTTGCCTAAATTCCAACCCATACCGAGTGCGGCGGCGACTTCACCAGGTGTTTTTGCACTAGCCAGTCCTAACTGCTCATTAGACATGTCCGTACGGCAAGAGCAGAGGCAGAGAGCAGCCAATGCGACGAATAATGCTTTTCTCATATTTCTGTTTTAAGTTTATTTTTTTTACAAGGATGTAAATATCAGAAAAATGACCGAAACTTATCCGTTATGACGCGAACCAATTCATTGCTAAAAGTCTTTACATTTTGGATACGCAAGATAGGGACAACACCAACAGCCGAATCGCAAACGAAACAACCACCGGCACTCTTCAAAGTTGCATCGTCTATACCATCCATCTCGGTATATGAGATTGGCAAACGGCCATGGCTTTCAGCATTTAACTCATCGATTGCCTGCTTGAGAAAAGAATGCAGCGCATCGGACTTAGCCCCCTCACCCTCTTTGACGCCAATGATTTTGCGGCCACAAGTGAAATATATATTGCCCGATGTGGTGCGTGCAATTTTACCATCTGGACGATTGAGCACCATACCAAAATAATCGAAAGCATCGACACGGGATTTGT
>CAVGTO010000198.1:0-2742 GCA_963631865.1 Eggerthellaceae bacterium | reverse complement strand
ATAGCCTCGACAGCCACATCCGTCCACGAGCCAACGGCAAGATTTACAACCTCATTTACGGAAGCATTGAGAATTATGTGCTTTTGCCCGTCATCATCATAGACAAGATGTGAGCATTTGCATTGATAAATGGCAAAATCCGTAATTCCACCCGATGAAGAATTCTCCCGCCAGACATAGATATGGGCAACTGAGTTTGCGGGATATCGATTACGATTGCACAGAATCTCAATGCGACGCATCAAATCCTCTTGTGAATCAAGCCCGAACTTATCAAGTCCCAATCTTTCGACACGGCGAACCAGTTCATTATAACAAAAACGCCACAGGCCATCGTAGGGTTGCGAACTTTTGAGAGGCACTGCTTGATGTGCCACCAGACCGTTCATGGCAGACGAACGGATGCCCCACAGCGGCGTATCGATGCTGAAAAAAGTGCCGGAGTGATAATATTTAGGGCACCAATTTTCTTGCGGACCCAAAGAATCTAAGACATCAATCATCTGCTTTGAGGAATTAGATAAAAAAAACGACGGACGCCATAATCAGACTATAACGAGTCCGACCATGGCGTCCGCTTGTTTGATATATCGAGCCGTTGATAAACGGGACGCTATTTATGCATTGATATCAGCGAGCGAAGCAATGCCCGAAGCCTTTACCTCACGGTTGGTCTTACGGATGAGACCCTGAAGAACTTTACCCGGACCGACCTCGACGAACTCGTCGACACCGGCTGCAATCATATTCTGCATAATCTGGGTCCAACGGACAGGAGATGTAAGCTGAGCTACAAGGTTCTTCTTGATGACAGCAGGATCTGTCTCAGCCTTGGCCGTCACATTCTGATAAACTGGGCAAACGGGAGCCGTGAAATTAGTCTCCTCGATGGCCTTAGCAAGTTCAGCACGGGCGGGCTCCATAAAAGGAGAGTGGAAACCACCACTCACTGCGAGCTTAACGGCACGCTTAGCACCCTTCTCAGTAAGCATAGCGCAAGCCTTATCAATACCCTCCACAGAGCCAGAGATTACAAGCTGACCAGGGCAATTGTAGTTGGCGGGAACTACGCCATCTACTTCGGCACAAACTCGCTCTACGGTAGCATCGTCAAGGCCGAGGATGGCGGCCATGGTGGAAGGAGCAGCCTCACATGCACGCTGCATAGCCTGAGCACGATGAGAGACAAGGCGGACGCCATCAGCGAAAGACATAGCACCTGCGGCAACAAGGGCGGAAAATTCGCCGAGAGAGTGGCCAGCAACCATATCGGGTGTGAACTTGGAGCCAAGGGCCTTGGCGAGGATCACTGAATGGAGGAAAATGGCAGGCTGAGTAACCTTGGTCTGACGGAGTTCCTCATCGGTTCCGGCAAACATAATGTCGGTGATGTTGAAACCGAGAATGTTATTTGCCTCATCGAAAAGCTGGCGCGCTTGAGCGTCGTTCTCGTAAAGGTCTTTGCCCATGCCAGAGAACTGAGAGCCCTGGCCAGGGAAAACATATGCTTTCATCTATTTATTTTTATCTGTTTTGACCGCGCAAAGGTAATGATTTTTCGGACATATACCACCGCATTGCCTTCCTTGTTGATTTTCACCACATTTGAGAATAAATTCATATATTAGACACGAGACTCACACAACAAAAGTAACTCACCACAAAACCTTACATTCCTTTTCCCCACACCGACAGAACTTCGGCTCTTACTCAACGCCTACAAATATTTAAGAAATCGCACTTCTCGCATCTTTTCGGATTCTCGACTTGCGTGAATGGGATGTCGAGATTGTAAAGTTCATCGATTTTATTGGCAAGAAGTTTCTCAAACTCAGCCTCAACCTCACCAGAGTATACCAATTTCACATCCCTCTTCTTGGAAGAGCCTTCATCCTCCTTTATGTAAGCCAAACGAGATGGGTTAGCCACACCGCCTGACGATAGCCAAGACGGCTTATTTTGGAGGTCAACGCTGAGGGACTTGACCTTTAGGACGTAAGGGACCATAGGGCACGTGACTGGCTTCTCAGGCTTATGGCGAAGGAAATAGCAATACATCATCACCTGTAAGATAGCCTTGTTCTTTTCATGCTCATCTGGCACAAAAAGTTGCTCCAATGAATCTATCTTCATTTTATCAACCCTGCCGGTCTTATAATCAGCCACATAGAAATCGCCGTCGCCACTATCGGAAGGGGCAATATGTTGACGATCCACAGAGCCATTGAGGACTGCGACTCTGCCACTTGGCAATGCTATGGGTAGATTGTCAACGCGCTCCTCGGTGTTGACAATAATAGTACCCGGTTGCTCAGTCTCGAGAGTCAAGCGAATAAGTTTTTTGAGCGTAAAAAACGTCAGGATATTACGGCCATTGAGCTCATCTGGCGAAGCGAGGTGCGGGCAATGGAGGACTTCACTGAAATTGTCGAGGATGAGCCTATCGAGAGTAGGCTCGTACTCTTTACTGAGAAGATATTTTATACGCTCATCAGAAAGAACGACACCTTGAGGCTTATAAAGAGACTCCATCACAGCGTGGTAGATAAGACCAAGCTGACGATCGTCGGCCTCCTCATTAATCTCGTCATCAACCCGCAGGTTGGCAATTCGCTTGAAATAGAAAAGGAGCGGGCAAGAGATATAATCACTAAGGCCACTTGGGGAGATGCGAAGACCTCGTTGCCTCCAATCCTCAGCAAAAGGATCACGAGCCAGGATGTCGGCCACAGAGTGCTTATC
>CAVGTO010000197.1:0-4124 GCA_963631865.1 Eggerthellaceae bacterium | reverse complement strand
AAACCTTGGTGCGCCATCATCGCAGCACCTATTTGGCAGAGCCCCACCCCATGTACCCAACCTGCACCCGTAAGGACAAACTTATCGCCATCGGTTGATTTATCGACAACAAAAGCAGAACTGTATAGATGCGACGGGCTCAGCAAACGCCTAATTTCTAGTTCCTTGCCTATAGTAATAGACTTTTCTGATCCAACAATCTTTAGCTTGCATATTCGACCGGATGGGCCTCTTTGAAGGGGTATGAGATTCTGAACTTCACCAACATCGTAGCCACCCTTTGTGTGTAAAAGCGAACGAATATCATCCGCTGAAAGTTCGACACGCCAACGGAAGAAATCGTGTGTGGACTGATCGTAATCGTTAAGGACCTGCGAGAGAATCTTGGAATCGCTCGTATTGCAAAAGGCTTCGGGACGAGACGACACCCATTTGCGGACACCATCCTCTGTCGAAAGACTCTCACTCTGCAGTGTAGAAGGGACAAGGGCATCGTGAATCGACTGCAAATAAGGATATTCCTTATCGCCCCAACAAGTCTCGAAACGCTCAGAGACACCTCCACAACACTTGGAGAATCGCGCGTCACAGACCACTCCCTCATAGGTAAGAAGAAGCCCACGAGTCTCGGCAATAGCCCTATCGACATTAGGCGACGAAACTCGACTGACACCTTGATAGCGTTGGCAATGATCATCGGCGCAGACATCGAAAAGGAGGTGATCCTCACGGTCGCGCCATGTGATGACCTCATCGGCGGACGCACTCTTCTGGAGACCTGTATAACGTTTCTTACCCCAAACCTGCGCCATAAGCCAACTGCGAGACGTTACGGCATGGGCCTTAAGCAGTTCAAAATCAGACGTTGCACGCATCTCGGAAGAGATAACGCAACGCAAATAGCTTTCCACTCCAATTATGTTGACAGCCCAAATCGCATCGCCATCGACGGCAAAAGTCAACGAACCTGCGAAAGTCTGTTTCTCGCACTTATCCCAATGGAAACCAATGCCAATCTGCACATTGAGAATGGAGAACAAGGCCGAATCGGAAGAAGGCGAAAAGACAAGGCCAGAGACATCACGTCCGTCACACTCAACACGCCCACCATTCAACACAAAACAACAATCCCCCTTGAAATCATGCTTAAGTCCATTGCAGGAGAATGGACGAGAAAAACTGACGTTAACAGAAGGTGCACGTACAATGCCGACGTGAATTTGGGGCTCACTTGACATAAAAAAGGCCTGAAGAAGAATTTAGTCTAGACGATATAACTGAGAGTCGTGCTCAAAGCAAACCTGTTTCATTATGCTGACAGCCTGCTCAGACGTGATGCGATCAAAATCCTCACGTCTTGGAAGGACATAAATGCCACCGACCTCGACTGCTGCCGGGCTCAAGAGAATCCTATCATTGCCCTCGGCCGAATATTGCCACGGGCGGAAAAGGCGACGTTGAACCATATACATGTCAACGGCCGGGCCTGCGGAACCTTCTGGTCTGGCACGGGCAATTACATTTATCATATTCCTATGCAGGATACGCATAGAGCAAAGCTTTGAACCAAGTTTGACGGCAGCCGTCTCGTTCTTAGGCATAAGGTGATAAATCAGTCGCCCTGTGGCCTCGGAGGCCGCAATAGAGCCAAGCTCATCATCCTCGAAAATCAGTGTCTGCGGGTTAGCGTCAACCTCGCGCTGAAGAGGAGACGGAGCAAACATGCCGTCACCAGCCTGAAAATGGAAATGGTCGGGAGCTGAAGCGCCACTCAGCGGACCATTGTAAAAGATGGAATAGTCCCTAAGTTCGAGAGCAAGGGCATACATATCCCCAGCGCGGCCGCCAATATCCTGAGCGCAATGAGTGCGATCTACAATAGTTAGATGGTGCTTGAATATCGGATAAGGATTTACGAGGACATCGTAATTCCTCCAAGCGATAGCCCGCTGCTCCGTCGGGCGGTTTTCCTTGCAGAGAAAACATGGACGATTACTGATAGAGGCACAGTCAACTTTGGCCGCAGTGGAGCGAATCCTCTCAGGATTGAACATCAACGTAATTGACGGGGCCGAATGGTTCACCTCACGAAATTGTAAATTGTCGAGAGCCATATAATTGGACTTGGCCATAGACCAAAGCTCCAACATATCAAACAGTGGTTGTACGTCCATATGGGTAACTATTTATCGGTAGCAGACTTACCGAGTTCGATACGCAGAGAAATCTCGTCGGACCTCAGTTTATCTTTGTAAGCATCGTGGGCCGCCTGCGCCTTCTGAGTAAGGCCAGCGTCGGAATTGCCACCCCAACGGCGGCAGAGATATAGCACGGAGAAAATGCGCCCTACGAGGTAACGTCTCGTGGCAGCCAATACAGCCGCATAATCTTCGCCGTAGCTGACATTTGGGAATGGATGTTTGCGCAGCCAGGAGGTTGAGAATGCGCGAGGAGCACCCATACCGTTTATGCGTAGGATATTGTTGAAGCCGTTGCTGTCGGTCCACTCTTTATGGTCGATGACACCAGGAGGCAACTCATTGAGAGCAAAATCCACAAGTTTATACGAGCCGACTACAAGAGCGTAGTCCTTTTCTGCGAATTTTTCGACAATGGTCTGCAAAGTAGCGGGAGATGAGTACAAGTCATCGCTATCGAGCTGCACTGCATATTTGCCGCAACGCTCGTTAGCTATGGCCAAATTCCAGCAGCCGCCGATACCGAGATTATCCTCTTGTGGTATGATGTGAATGACATTATCATGATCGGCAACAATTGAGTCAATGAGCTCCGTAGTACCGTCGGTACTATGATTGTCAACCACAATAACGTTATAGTCGAATGAGGTATGCTGGCTGAGGGCTGACATTATGGCGTCTGCCACAGTTTTCACCCTGTTTTTGACAGGTATAACCACAGAGGCTCGGCATTGGAAGTCGCCATGGGGCTTGGCTGGAATACGAGATTCGGGCGGGAAATATGCGCCAATAACTTTCAAGTGCTCAGTAAATACAGCCTCCATCTCCTTTTGCACGACCGCATAACGAGGATTGACATAGTCGAACTGCTTTATACCAGAGTCGCGATTATCGGAATCGGAGACAAAGCCGACAGGAACACCTGTGTGATACAGCTCACCAATGCGTTGCAAACCAAGAGTAAGAGCATAGAATGCGGCGCACTTATTAGCAGGAGCAGAAGAGAGAGCACTGACGGCATCGGCCGTACGCATAACGCGAAGGGGGCCGAAGTCGAAAGAATCACGCACAACGTAACGTTCGGGGTCGGCAAGCATGACAAGATTCTTGACACCAGCGGACACCGTTACGTAATCAGCATAAACCATTACGGCGTCTTGCCCTTCGAGGGTATCAATCATAAAGTAAATGCTCTCAGGCAAAGCCCGAAAGCTCCGCACGCAAGAGGAAAGTGCCACAAATTGGGATTTGACGCTGCGCAGAGCCTCCAACATTGCCTCGGAAGAGAACAGGGAAGGTTCAACAATGATGCGCACGTCACCGGCCTCAATGGGCACGGGCGCCACAATGGTTATATCTGGGGTTGCCATATTAAGTCTTGGATACAATGCGAATATAATAAAGAATTACGTCAAATCTTCACATCGTGTGGCATTAAAACTATGTGGCAAACGAAATAAATGCTATCTTTGACCGAAAGCAACGAAGAAACAATAATGGAAAAGAACTTCAAAGAGCTGCTACCTAACGTCAAAGCCTTCGCATTTGACGTAGACGGCGTGCTCTCGACCCAGACGGTGCCGATGTCGGCGGAGGGCGTACCTATGCGCACAGCAAACATCAAGGACGGCTACGTACTTCAATTGGCAGTCAAGCTCGGGTATAAAATAGCAATAATCACAGGAGGAAACAGCGAGGCCATAAGGAAAAGGTATGAGGGCCTCGGGATTACTGACGTCTATATGGGTCAAGCCACGAAAATGGGTGCATACAAAGAATGGCGAGATAAGAATGGGCTGACCGACAGCGAGATAATGTATATGGGTGATGACATACCCGACCTGCCTCTGCTAAAAGTAGTAGGCGTTCCGGTCTGCCCCAATGATGCATGCACGGATGTCAAAGAAGCCAGTCGCTACATATCGC
>CAVGTO010000196.1:0-4142 GCA_963631865.1 Eggerthellaceae bacterium | reverse complement strand
CGTCGAGCACGCCTCTGCGGTAGCTTCCGTTAAAGCGCTCAACGAATGAGTTTTGCGTCGGGCATCCGGGGTGCGTGAAGGTTTGCTCGATGCCATTGGCCTGACACCAGTCCGCTTCCTAAGCCGCACTCGCTTGTTCATACGCATAATGAAACATGCTGAGCGAAACGCCAAAATCTACTTGAGACGGATAACGTGGTGACGGCGATGGACTCGCGAGAGACGGCGGTGCTTATAGAGCATATATTTGCGGTAGACGACGAAGGCCGTGAGAGCAGCAACAATTGCGAGAAGGAAGAACACAATGCCACCACCAAGATTGTCGCCCTTGACTTTGGACCACATATCGAGGACGTCGGGAGTATGCTCGCCCGCATCGTGAATCATTGCGCAACGCGCTACGACAGAGCTGTCGGGGTACATAATAGGGTCGAGATGAGCCTCGTTGCCAGTAGGACCGAAGAAATAGGCAAGGTTCTGAGTGGCAGGATAGGTTTCCTCATCGCTCATCTCATCGAGAATCTTATCGCCTGCGATACTGCTGACGTAGCCCGTAGTCTCCATATTGGCAAGAGCCACATCCTCCTGGCAGAGGTAGTTGATGAAGAGTGACGCGGCATGCGGATTGCGCGAATAGCGGGGAATGACCCAACCGTCGAACCAGACATTGCTACCCTCACGAGGGACTTCGTAGCCGAGCATGACACCGACTTTCTCGGCCTCCTCGATTGCCCAAACAGCGTCGCCACTCCAAGTCATATTGAGCAGAGCCTTGCCCTTGGTCATTGTCTCTTTGCCGAAATCGGCTTCCCAACCTGCAATGTTTGGTTTGAGAGTCTTGAGGTATTTCTCGACCGTGGCTATGGCCTCGGGAGAATAGTCATTCATCAGTTGCGCCACGGCAACCTTGCCGAGGGCAAGTTCCTTGCGGTGGGCATAGATGAGAGCCGTACCGTAAGAATCGCGGTAAGAATCCTTCATAAGGAGCTTACCTTGGTAGAGACGATTCCACAGCGTGCCCCACGTTTCGGCGTCGCGCTGCGGCACTTGGGTCTTGTTGTAAAGGATGCCACAGGTTCCCCACATATACGGCACGGCGTAGTTATGCGCAATGCGGCCGTTGTTGCTCGTGGCATCAATTTGCTCGACGATGTAAGGCGATACGTTGTGGAGGTAATTGGGAGTCTTACCGAAATTGGTATCGATAGGCAAGAGGAGATCTTTGCGGAGCATACGCTCGATGATATACTCCGAGGGGCAGACCACGTCGTAATCCTCATGTCCACGCTCGATCTTAGTGAGCATCACCTCATTGATATCGAATGTCTGATAGATTATGCGGATTTTCTTTCCCGTCTGTTGCTCATACCATTTAGGGAAATTGGCAAGAACATCCTCATCGATATAGTCGGCCCAGTTGTAGACTTTGAGTATCTCCTCACGGTTCTCGTTGTTGTAGCACGACGAGAGAGACAAGGCTGCGACGCAGATAGCGAAGAGCCTAAAGATGGTCTTAGAGACCATGCGCGAGAGTGACTGATTGCTATTTCTTCTCATTGTTTTTCGCACTACGTTTGTTGACAACTATGAGAATGACGAGCACCACAACAAATATGATGGTCGAGAGAGGACGGAGTTCGGGAGTGAGGCCGCCCTTACGCGCATCGGCATAGATGAAAGTAGAGAGAGTCTCAAGTCCCTCGTTGCCGATGGTGAATATGGTGACGGCGAAATCGTCGATACTCATAGTAATGGCAAGGAGGAAGCCGGAGAGCATACCAGGCAAAATCTCAGGGATTATAACCTTGCGGAGAGCCTGCATTGGCGACGCACCGAGGTCCAAAGCCGCCTCATAGAGGTTGGGATTCATCTGGCGCAGACGGGGCATGACGCTCAGGATAACGTATGGAAGGCAGAAAGTGATGTGGGCAATGACCACCGTCGTATATCCTTGCGGAATGCCGAGCGTGATAAAAAGCAGGAAGAGCGAGATGCCGATAATGACATCACCATTGAGGATAGGGATGTTATTGACGAACTTGAAAATCTGCTTGGCCTGACGATTGCGCAGATTGTAAATACCGATGGCCGATACGGTGCCGAAGATAGTGCTGACAGTGGCCACGATGAGGGCTATCGTGACGGTATTGATGAGGGCCGCCGTAAGCGAATGGTGCGTGCCGACGGAGAAAAGGTTCTCATAGAGTTTGAGAGAGAAGCCGGTCCAGTTGCCCATAACCTTCGACTCGGTGAACGAGAAGATGACGATGATTATGATGGGCGAATAGAGAAGCAGAAGCAGAAGCCAGAGATAACCTTGGCAAAGGAACTTTTTCATCGGACGCCTCCTTCCTGCGGATCGGTATCACCCGCCATAAGCGACGATGCGCCAATAAGGAACAGCATGATGAGCGAGAGGGCGGCACCATAGTTCCACATCGAGTTGTTGATATTCTCCTGTATTGTAGTTCCGAAGAGCTTGATATTATTGAGAGTCAAGAGCTCCGAGATGGCGAAAGTGGATATAGTAGGCATAAAGACCATGAGGATGCCACTGGCCACGCCCGGCATCGAGAGCGGCAGGATAACCTTAAAGAACTGCTGCCAAGGCGATGCTCCGAGATCTTCCGCCGCCTCAATGTAGCTGCGGTCCATCTTCTGCAAAGTATTGTAGATGGGGTAGATCATAAATGGGATGAAGTTGTAGACCATGCCGAAAAGCAGAGCCCCCTCGCCGAGCGGGATGTCAGCGAAATCGAAGAGAGCCACCGTGGCGAGAGTGCGCACAAGGACGTTGACCCACATCGGGAGGATAAAGAGCATCACGATGGTCGTGGCATGCTTCATCTTGGTCTGCGTCAGAATATAAGCCGCAGGGTATCCCAAGAGGATGCAGATGAGAGTGTTGAGGAACGCTATGCCAATGGAGTAGACAAAAGTATTGATGGCCTCGGGGTGAGCCAGGAACTTCTGAAAATTGTAGAGGGTGAAATTACCATCCTCGTCGGAGAAAGCGAAGACGACGACAAGGATGACAGGCAGGACTACAAAGATGGCCGCAAAGATTGCGTACGGGATGCTCCAACTCTGCCTTGAGGATAGGAGCCTGAGAAACCTTTTCAACTCCGGATGAGAAATAAAAGATTAATACTCAACAATCTGAATGCCCTCGGTATGGACAGTTATGCCTACGTGGTCGCCAAGGTCCCAGACATCGTGGGTATCCACGTAAATCTTCTCGCCCCAATCGGTGTCGATGGTGAGGTGATAGTGGTCGCCCATGTAGAGGATGAAAGAGATGTCGCCAGTGAAAGTGCCATCCTGCTCATTGTCGAAAAGCTCAATCTGATCGAAAGGCACAGTGACAGGCACGGAAACGCGCTCCTTCATCTTCTCGGGGATATCGACCTTGAACTCACAGCCGAGGAACTCGATAACGCCGTCGCCACAGACCTTGGCATCGAACTCATTTGTGGTCTCGATCTTGCGCATGATGTGGATATTGTCCGGTACAACGCTCATTCCGACAGTCTGTCCGACCTCGAAATGCTTGTAGTTCTGAATCATAAACTCATAGCCATTGCCGAGTTCTGCCCACATCTCGTAGTGGACGCCCTTGAAAATAGAGCTGGTTATCTTGCCTGTGAACTGGGCGCCTATGGTATCAGTAGAGACCTCGATATCCTCGGGGCGAATAACGACGTCGACTTGCTCATCCTTGTCGAAACCCTTGTCCACGCACGGGATTGTAGCGCCAGCAAATTGCACAAGGCAATCTTGAAGCATGACGCCATCGAGGATATTACTCTCGCCGATGAAGTTAGCCACGAAGGCGTTGGCAGGCTCGTTGTAGATATCCGTTGGGGTGCCAATCTGCTGAATCTCGCCTTCGCTCATTACGACGATGGTATCGCTGAGCGTGAGGGCCTCCTCCTGATCGTGAGTGACATAGACAAAAGTGATGCCGAGTCGCTCGTGCATCTCCTTAAGCTCAAGCTGCATATCCTTGCGCATCTTGAGGTCGAGAGCAGCGAGGGGCTCGTCGAGCAGAAGGACCTCGGGCTCGTTGACGATGGCTCGCGCGATGGCAATGCGCTGCTGCTGGCCACCAGAGAGAGAGTTGACGTCGCGATACTCGTAGT
>CAVGTO010000195.1:1636-4143 GCA_963631865.1 Eggerthellaceae bacterium | reverse complement strand
CTTGACAGGCATACCCTCATGGATACGGCCAACCTCAGTTTCGTCGATTTTGCCCTTGAAGATAAGGTCGGACATATCAGCCACGGTGGCAATGGTAGTGCCATCGTTAAATGTATTACTCATAATCACAGAGTTACCTACTTTGACAGGTACATCGAGGATGAGACCTGTGATGGTGGAGCGTATGAATGTGCTGCTGAGCGAAGCATTGCTTTTCGATATGCCATCCTTGACAATCTCAAGGTTGTCGTCGGCAGCCTGCTTCTCCTCCTCGGCTTGCTTGAGCGAAACTTCTGATTTCTCATAGTCCTCGGCCGAGACAAGTTTCTGATCATAGAGGTTTTGCATTCTGTCGAAATCCGTCTTTGCCTGCTTGAGACTGATCTCAGCAAGGCGTACGCGGCTCTGGGCAGAGTTGAGTGAACTCATATCGGGGATTACCTTCACCTTGGCAAGAATTTCACCTGCATTGACTTTTTGGCCAGCCTCTTTATAGATCTCGGCAATGATACCGGAAATCTGAGGCTTAATTTGAATCTCATCACGCGGTTCAATCTTGCCTGTAGCCACTGTCACCTGCTCAAGGTCGGCACGCTCGGCACGCACAGTCTCATAGATTGTCTCCTTGGGCTGCGACTTCTGATATAGGAAAAAGAAAGTCCAAATGAAAAGCAACGCAACAATTACAAGCAATGCGATTTTGAGGAACTTTTTCATAGTAAGATATGTGTATGGATGTTTTACAATATTGGAAATCAAAGGATATAAACTAATCTTAGCGATCAAACCTATTCATCGCGCATGGCATCAACAGGCTTAATCGACATGGCCCTGTAAGCGGGAGCCAAACCGGCCACGACGCCCAAGACGATTATGACCACAAGCATACCGATGGCAGTGCCAAACGACACTTGGAAACCAAAGTCGTGAATGCCATCAGCACTCATGGCATCGAGGATTTGCAAGAAGCCGACGCCTGCACATATCCCGAACATTCCAGCCACGAGCGTCAAGACTACGCTCTCAGAGAGAATCTGCTGCATAATGTCGAAAGGTCGGGCACCAATGGCACGCCGGATGCCAATCTCGGTAGTACGCTCTCGCACAGTCACCATCATAATATTGGACACACCGATGATGCCAGCCAAGAGAGTTCCGAAGCCCACGAGGAATATAAGAGCACGAATGCCAATAAAGAGATTGTCTATCATAGAGAACATCGACTCAGCATCGAAAAGTCGGACAGCCTGCGTGTCATCTGGCGAAATGGTGTGCGCAGCCTTTAAGAGAGACTCCACCTTCGGCTTTATGTCGGATACCTTATAGCCATCCTTGAACTTTATGTCCATTACATCTATATTCTTGCCACAGTTATACGCCGACTGATATACAGTGAGAGGCAAAATAATTTGCTCTGCAGCATTACCTTGAATACTGATATTACCGAGAGTAGAGACGACACCCACGACACGGTAATAGATCCCATCGATGCGGACAAACTCACCACACGGATCCACACCATTATCAAACAGAGCACTGTATACTTGCTTACCGAGGACGCAGACCTTACGCCTGTCGCGGACGTCAATGTCATTGATGAAACGCCCGTAAATCGCCTTATTAGCCTCAATCTCGTCATATTCAGGCAAAAGTCCTTTCACAGAGGTTGAGTATTTTCGGTCGCCATGTACTGCAGTCATATCCCAATTGACCACAGTCGACGTGATGACGTCAATTCCTTCTACATTATTTCTAATGAGCTCAATGTCATCCGTTGTCAGTTGCCACCTACGACCTTTGCGGAAACCTTTGTAGGCCTCACCCGTGCGCCCCGCATAGACGAAACACGAGTTGGTAGCAAAACCATCGAAATTAGATTTCATCTTGCCCATCAAGCCATTGCCGCCGCCCATAAGGCTGACAAGCATGAAGATGCCCCAGAAGACGCCAAAGGCTGTGAGCAGACTGCGCGACTTATTGCGCATAAGAGTGGCGAGGATCTCCTCTGCCGTATCCCTGTCTATTTTCATCTCTTTGTATCATATTACCCGTCTGCCTCCTAATCGGCACGCAGAGCCTCGATGGGTCGAACTTTAACCGCCTTGCGGGCGGGAATGAAGCCTGCTATAGTACCAGCTATGATGAGAGCGAGAGTTGCCTCAACAGCAATCGATAAATCAACCGTCGGATCCACGAATGTTGTACTTCCTTCGGCGCCAGCGCCGTCGCCCAAAATTGTACTAGCAAGCTCCGTCACTCCGATGCCCGCCACCATACCAATATACCCGAAGAAAGTAGTTATAGCTATGCTCTCGGCCAAAACAAGCGCAAGTATTGACCGAGGCTTTGCCCCGAGAGCCTTACGGATGCCAAACTCACGAGTGCGCTCCTTGACTGTTATGAGCATAATGTTCGATACTCCGACAATTCCACTCATAAGAGTAAAGATGCCAATAATCCAAATGGCCACCGTCAGCATATTCATGCCTTTGGACACCTGCATATAC
>CAVGTO010000195.1:0-1626 GCA_963631865.1 Eggerthellaceae bacterium | reverse complement strand
ATCCAAACCGCACCGTCGTCATCGGGAGCGAAACGGTGGTTCCCAGCAATGGCACTCCGCAAATCGACCTCGAAAGCATCGTTCGCCTCCTCGGTGTCGAGACCCTTAGTCGTGAGGTAAAAACGGTCGAACTTATTGCCCTTGCCATAAATTAGTTGCATAGTAGTCAGGGGAATGTAGGAACCTTCATTTCCATTTGACCGCTCTTCCTTATATATGCCGACGACCTTGTATGCATTGTCTCCGATGTTAACGAAATTGCCAATGCCATCAGCCCCCTTGAAGAGGACTTCCTCCGTATGGCTACTTATGACGACCACCTTACGACGCTCACGAATATCTATATCGTTAATAAAACGCCCTTTGGTCATTATTATGCCATTGACTTCCTTCTCATTAGGATAAGAGCCACTGAGATATTCGCTTACATACTCCGCGCCGTAACTTATAGTGGCGCCACCTTGATAGAGCATAGCTCCAACATCCTCCACATTATCGGGGAAAGAGTTCTTCGCGACCTCAAGGTCGGAGTTTTCGAGTTTTATGTAGCGCCCCTCTTTCAGACCATCATAGGGTTTCGTGGTCGAGCCTGGGTAGACTGTCACGACGTTGAGCGACTCTCCAGAAACATTTTTCTCGAAAGCATGAATGAGACCGTTGCCAGAACCGAGGAGCACAATGAGTATAAATATGCCCCACGCGACAGCGAAGCCTGTGAGTGCAGTCCTCATCTTGTTCCGTCGGATTGTGCCAACAATCTCTGCAATAATATCGAACATGATAAAAAATTGATTGCGTTATTTCATATATCCGTTCTGGCCAAATGGCGAAGCGTCATGATTGAGGTTCTCCTCGATGCTGCCAATGAGGCCATCCTTGATGTGGATAATCTTGTCCGTCTGATTGGCCACGCCGCTCTCGTGGGTCACGACGACTATCGTCATTCCTTCATCCTTATGCAGGTCTTTGAGGATTTCCATAACCTCAACGGAGGTCTTACTGTCGAGCGCGCCAGTCGGCTCATCTGCGAGGATAATCTGCGGGTGGGTTATGAGGGCGCGGGCTATGGCTACTCGTTGTTTCTGACCGCCGGACATCTCGTTAGGCATATGCGTGGCCCACTCGGCAAGGCCGAGACGATCGAGATACTCCATAGCCATCTGATTGCGTTTCTTACGTCCGACACCTTGGTAGAAAAGCGGCAACGCCACATTCTCCACAGCGTTCTTGAAAGATATGAGGTTAAAAGACTGAAATATGAAACCTATCAAGCGGTTGCGGAAATCAGCCGACTGGTTTTCTGAGAGGTCTTTCACGAGATTGCCCGCCAAGCGATATTCACCCGAATCGTAGGTATCGAGGATGCCAAGTATATTGAGGAGCGTGGACTTGCCAGAGCCCGAAGCTCCCATGATTGAGACGAATTCGCCTTTCTCAATGTCGAGGTTGATGCCCTTGAGGACGTGGAGCGGCGAACCGTTGTCGTATGTCTTGTTTATGTCCCGTAGATGTATCATTGTTTCCTATTATTGTTTTCGTGTTATACACTAATAGAACACCACAAAGTTATAAATTATCTAATACAACACAATAGCAGAGTAGCAAAATCTTCGCTTACGATTAAAG
>CAVGTO010000194.1:0-4221 GCA_963631865.1 Eggerthellaceae bacterium | reverse complement strand
TACTTGATGTCATCAGGCATCCCCATCTCGGCCAATATGGATTCAATCACGGGGAAGTAACGCCCCGACTTCTTGATATTCAGTAACGTAGATGAGTGGAGAAACGTATTTGCTATTATCTCGCGCTCGAAGCTTTCGCGGATGTCGTACCTGTCCAGTGGCACCGCCTCTCCGCAGAAGTCTGCCGTCTCTGGCAATTCGGGTACGCTGGTCTCGTGGGGGCGACGCTCCGCCTCGCTCTCTGTGCAACTCGTTGTCGTAGAGCTTATGAGCATAATGCCCAAGGCAGCTAGTATGGTTCCCATTACCAGGCCGGTGGCTATTGCTGTGCTTGTCTTCATCTTTTGTCGTTAGTCACCAAGGTCGGGCAACTGGATTCCGATGTCGTCTTTTGCCGTGTCTATAACAAAGTTACTTTGGATTCCGCCTATGCAGTCAATCTTGCCGAGGACGTTGAGCACAAAGTGCTGATAGTCTTTCATATCCTGTGCATAAATCTTGAGCATATAGTCGAACTCGCCCGATATGTTATAGCACTCAGCCACTTGGCGAAGCGGACGTATGGCCTCTACAAACTCGTTGGCGGACTGGAAGTTGACCTGCTTCAGCTTGACGTTGCAGTACACCGTGAAGCCGTAGTTTATCTTGGCGTTGTCCAGCACTGCCACGTATTTGCGGATTATGCCCTCTTTCTCCATACGGCGGACGCGCTCGAAGACGGGTGTCGTCGAGAGGTTGGCTTGCTGAGCCAGCTCTTTCGTCGTCAGGTGGCAGTTCTGCTGCAGGATCCTGAGGATGTGGTAGTCTATCTTATCGAGTTTGCCTTGCGCCATAGTGGTCTATTTTTTCGGGCGGCGCTTGATGGGCTTGCCATATTTCTGCCTCATCAGCGTGCGGTGGGAGACTCGGTGGTTGGTCTTCTTGTTCTTCTCGCTGCGCTCGTGGAAGGCTGCGCCGGGGGTGGAGTCTATCTCGGTGAGACTGTTGCGCATCCTCACCTGTGGCATCTCGCTATCTATGAGTACGTTGGATATCTCTACGCTCTCTGGCATCTCTATATGAGGCACCTCAGATTTCATAAGGCCCTCGATGTTGGCGAGCGCCGCCTGCTCATTGGGTGTGCAGAACGAAATGGCGTGTCCCTCTTCCACGCAGATTGTGCTCTCGGCGCCATCCTCAGTCTTGGCCAGGCGCACACGGCCTGTACGGCCTATGCGGTGGATGTACTGCTCGGGCTCGAATGGCATATCGAAGCAAATGACGTGGCTCACGCCTTCGACATCGATACCGCGGGCTATGAGGTCGGTGGCAATGAGTACGTCAGTCTTGCCCTCGCGGAAGGAACGAAGCGCGCTAAAACGCTGACTCTGTGTGCGGCGCGAGTGTAGGTAGTCAATCTCGCGGTGGCGTGCGCCCTCTTGCTCGGCCTCGGCAAGACTCTCCGAGAGTCGCTCGTATACCATGTCGGCCATGGCTATTGAGCATACGAAGACCATTATGCGGGTCATCTCCTCATCTGTCCCCAAAAGATAGGTGAGGAGGTTTATCTTGGTGTTGAAGTTAGGCACGTCGATAACCTCCTGTCGGATGTTCTCGAGCGGAGTGCCCATGGGCGCGGCCTCAATCTTGAGCGGACCGTTGAAAAATGTCGCGGCGAGATCCTCGATCTCCTTATTCATTGTGGCAGAGAACATAAGGTTCTGCCTTTTGCGCGGCAGGAGGTCGAGCACACGACCAATCTGCGTGCGGAAACCTTGCTCAAGCATCTCGTCAACCTCATCAAGGATGAGTCGGCGGATGGCACCAAAACGCAAAGAGCCTTGCAATGCGATGTCGAGAATTCGGCCGGGAGTGCCAACAACTACGTCCGCGCCCTCGCGAATTCGCGCAGCCTGTGGCTGGATGCCTACGCCGCCCCATACGCCTGCCACCATGATGCTCGAGTCCTTAGCCAGCTTCTCGGCCTGCTCTACAACCTGCACCACGAGTTCGCGAGTCGGCACGAGGATGAGTATCTGCGGCTCATGCTTGGGTGAGAATTTCCAAAGGTTGAGCGATGGCAGGAGATACGATATCGTCTTGCCGGTACCTGTCTGCGCAATGCCCATCACGTCACGACCCGACATTACGGCGGGGAACGTGCGCTCCTGGATAAGGGTGAGGTCGCGTAGGCCAAGCTCGCGAATGTTCGTCTTGAAGTATTTCTTGATGTTCAGTTCCTCGAACGTCATTGGAATCTTTGTTATTTGTTATGTAGGGTGTTCCTTGCGCCGCCGCCGTAGCATGAGATTTCCGAGTTCAAGGAGTCCTCTATGCTTCCGCGCTTTGCGGGTCGTCCCGCTTCGTTGGGCGTCTTCTCGCGGGCTTTCATTTTCCTAGCCCCGTGAAAGCGCGAAATTAGTGCTTTTTGCTTAATTGTTACGTGAGTGCAGTGTGTATTGTTGCGCTGCCATATGATGACCAATGTTTTATTTAGTGTGCCTTGCTCGTGCCGTTATGCATTAATCCGTGATGAAAATATGTTCATTTGTTTCACCATATATTATTGTTCCCTCTCTTTTGCCGTCAATTTTTCATAACTTCGCACCCGACACGCCATACTCTTTTAAAATTACCAAATGAAGATAAATCTTCTTTGCGCGGCACTCTTGTCGCTGCTCTGTGGCTTCGCCTCCAATGTCAGTGCCCAGTCCTCGGCTTTCACTGTCCGCGGATCGGTGGATGGCGGCTTGAATGGTGATACGCTCATTCTCGGTAGTCTCAGTGGGCGCAGTAACGTTACTCCCCTCGATACGGCGGTTTTCCGCAACGGCACTTTCGAGTTCAAGGGAAATACCGATGGTGCGCATGTGCTTGTCATTCTTGGTTTCCGAAAAGGTAACCTCTTTTATGGTGGCGACTTCATCGTCGAGCCTGGTGAGATATGGGTTCGCATCCCAAAAGACCAGTCAAAAGATATTGAGGTCCCCAAGAACGTGACAAATGCCCTTTGGCGCTCTTTCGTGATGTACGACAAGGAGGTTGTCAATCAGATTCAGCCCTACGCCAAGGCTTACCAGACACAGCGCCTCTCCCCGGCCGACAAGAAGATGTGCGAGACGAAACTCGATTCCCTGACTACCATCCGCGCTGCCAATATTGTCTCTTTTGTGACGAAGAACTCGAAGACGTCGGTGGCGGACCTCGTCTTCTCGATGTACTATTCCCTCCTTAACGACAAGGATTTCGAGTCCGTGTCCTCTCTCCTCGCCCAGAACAATCCGCAGCTCCCTGGCTACGTTTCGGCTATGGCTAAGCACGAAGCCGAGGCTAAGGCCAAGCAACTTTCCGCTGGCGGCAAGTTTATCGATTTCGAGATGCAGGACACTAACGGTAAGATTCTCAAGATCTCCGATGTCGTCGCCAAAAACAAGCTGACCCTTATCGATTTCTGGGCTTCGTGGTGTGGACCTTGCCGTGCCGAGATGACAACCGTCAAGCGCGCCTACGACTTTTTCCATTCAAAAGGCCTTGAGATTGTTGGTGTCTCGCTCGACGGCAATCGTGACTCTTGGCTCAATGCCATCTCTTCAATGGGGCTCAACTGGCTCCACGTTTCCGACCTCAAAGGTTGGCAGTGCTCGGCCGCCCAAACATACCAGGTGCATTCAATTCCCTCTTCGCTCCTCGTGGACCAGGAGGGAAATATCGTGGCCAAAGACCTCCGTGGTGAGCAACTTATCCAAGTGCTTCTCAAGAAGTTGAATTAACGTCACGAATTCCGTTTGCGCTATGCCCGTTGTCGATCTGCAATACATCAACGACGCCTGTGGCGACGATGCCCAGATGCGTGCCGAGATCGTTGAGCTCTTCATTGACCAGATGAGGGGCGTCGGTCCCGAACTCGATAAACTTTTTGTGGCGGACGACCTTGACACCCTCGCGCGCACGGCGCACAAGATAAAGTCCACAGCCCTCTCGATGGGCATGAACGATATGGCCGACGCCCTCAAGAAAATCGAGATTGTCGGGAAGAAACTTCTTCTGTCAGAAGGAAAAGTGAATGAGGAATCCTCTCTTTTCGCTCTCTACAACAATCAGATACACAGCCTCCCCCCTGAAATAGACGAGTGGACTTCGCAAAACATGTCAAAAAAATCTTTACGTACTTTAATCGATTTTTGTAAATTGCAGTCGCTTTCGGCTATAGATGAGGTGAGTGCGCTCTGACGAGTGCCACGC
>CAVGTO010000193.1:0-4222 GCA_963631865.1 Eggerthellaceae bacterium | reverse complement strand
TAGGATCGCCAGCCGGAGCCCGCGGAATGTGGCAGTTTATGGAAGCCACGGCAAAGGAGTATGGACTGACGGTGACGAACGAGATTGACGAGCGACTGAGCGTCGAGAAGAGCACGCGCGCCGCCTGCATGCTGATGCGCGAAAACTACGCCCGCCTCGGCAGTTGGACCATGGCCGCCGCAGCGTATAATGGAGGCCTTGGCCGAGCAAAGAAAAAAATGGAGGAGCAGCACCAAGAGTGTTACTACGACATACTTTGGGCAGAGGAGACGTCACGCTACGTGTTTCGCATACTTGCCTATAAGACAATACTTTCGTCGCCAGAGAAATATGGCTTCGACGTGAGTGACGACGACAAGTACGCCCCCATTGAAACACGCACCGAAACCATCGTGCCTCCTCAAGAAGACCTTGCGCAATGGGCCATCAACCATGGCTCGACATATAAGGAGCTTAGGACACTCAACCCGTGGATAACCAAATCCAGCCTCAAGCAGACACGAGATACATTGACGGTCGCGCTCCGCAAATAATTTGGTTTTGTTCTCACAATTCAATACTTTAGCCGATTATTACGACATCAGTACTCATGAAAAGCATCCTTAACACCGTATTGTGCGGCGGCGCGACTGTCGCAATAGCCATATCGATGGCACCTGTCCTCACGTCATGCTCCACTCCTTCGAGCAAGCCCTTTGCCACAGACAGCGTGAGCATTGAGCGCAGTTGGACAATGAACAAAGCGATGGAGGATGACGACCTCGACGGTCGCTCGACCTACAGCGCAGTAGTTGATTACCCGACTAACGACAACGCAGGCGACCTTAACGACAGCGTACGCCTCTGGATGAGCAACCAACTCTTGCCCGCAAGCAGTGAGCCTGTGCTGACAAAGCGTGTGTTGGAAGAAGCGGCTAACGTATTCTTTGGCGAGAACGACGGTAACGAATGGGGTGCCGAACGGACGATTTCAATCCGCAAGATATTTGAGGATAAAAAGTACGTGACCTTCGAGGTTTGCAACTACATATACTCAGGCGGCGCCGCGCACGGAATGTACAGTGCCGTTGGCACGACATTCGTCAAAAGCAATGGCAGCCGCGTGACGTGGCAAAACATCAACAAGACGGATGACCTCCGTAAGATGATAACCGAGAAGGTGGCAGCAAGCCGAGAGGTGACCACCGATCAGCTTAAGGGCGAGGTCATTATAGATGAAAGCGAGTGCAAACTTGCCGACGGGACTTTCGCTTTGCCATTTCCACAGAATTCGCCGTGGCTCGTAGACAGCGGATGGAACTTCTCATACGACCTGTATGAGATAATGTGCTACGCCGATGGAATACCGGCTGGCGTGGTTGGAAAGGACAGCGTAAAGCTCACCCAAGAATAAAAAACAAAAGGGAAAATTTACCACAAAAACATATATAACAATGTATTCAGATCCCAAAGAGTGCCTGTATTGCACCAACAATCAGACCCTTCATGACTTGATGATCGAGATTGCCCACCTGAGCGTCTCTCGCGTATTCCTCTTCAAGGAGCAGACATACCGCGGCCGTTGCCTCGTATCGTACGACAAGCACGTCAACGACCTCAACGAGCTCTCCGACGAGGAGCGCAACGCTTTCATGGCCGACGTGGCTCGCACGACCCGCGCAATGCAGAAGGCATTCAACCCCGAGAAGATCAACTACGGTGCTTACTCCGACAAGCTGTCGCACCTCCACTTCCACCTCGCACCGAAGTATAAGGACGGTCCAGACTACGGCGGCACGTTCCAAATGAATCCTGGCAAGGTATACCTCTCTGATGCTGAATATCAGGAGATGATTGACAAGATTAAGGCAAACCTCTAACCGGTTAACAATTCACAGTTAACAGTTCGCAGTTGGAGTCAGTTCGCAATTTACAGTTAACACTGCATAGTTTGACCGTGGATTGGCTTTAAACTTATTATTCGGGTGTGTAAGAGATATCTTGCGCACCCGAATGATTTTTGAGGACGTACCTTAATTAATGAGTAGGACGAAGAGCGAGTTCGACGGGTTCTTTACGTATATTGTCCGCTGTGCGGACGGTACGTTTTACACGGGATGGACAACGAACCTCGTGCGTCGAATGGCGGCGCATAACGGTACGGGCGCAGGGGCAAAATACACCAAGGCTCGGCGGCCAGTGACACTTGTATATGCCGAGCGGTGGGGATCGAAGCAAGAGGCTATGCGGCGGGAATGGGAAATTAAGCAGATGTCGCGGCGGGAGAAGGAAGTTTTAATTAGGTAACGGTGGGGAGTGCACACAGTCAACGGTTAACGGTTGCTTGTATCACCGTTTTGATAAGCACAGACACAACCTTATTCTGCTGGTGCGCAAACCGGACGAATAGGCATCCCATAGTAGCGAAAGCTAGTAACCATCAGTGACATACATAGCTACCGGAGTCGAAGTAAACGCAGCAAGCACCACTAGATTGCGTAGAGTAGACATCGGAAGTCCAACAGAAGCTATACTCGTTTTGGCCTGCGTCAATAGCAGTACCGTTGGCCCTACCAGAAGCGGGCAAGAAGTTTCTGTTCTTTATGTTGGAAGATTCTTTGCTTCGCTAATCGGATTAAACGGCGATTTGTGATATTTTGTTGCATTTTATCAGAGCGAGAATTAGAGTAAGCTTTGCTACTGCCTTGCGGAGTGCGACTCCCCAAATGTAGACCGAAAATCAGGCAAAACTGGCCCAAATGTAGACCCAAAATTCAAATGGACAAAAAAGGCGCGCCTTGAGGACAATTCGGTTTCCAAGGCGCACCTCGTTTTTGTTCTTCTTATAGCAGCCTCAGCAGGATCTTTGGCTTGCTATAAGCTACATTTCACTTATTTTGAGGGAGAGATGACAGGACGAACTGCGTTACCTTCACATCGGTAACCGCTGTCGATGACGTAGGGGGCGAAAACTTGGTCGCGGTAGTCATCACCATCACTGTCGTCATTGCGATCATTGTCGCCGACGCCGCCGTCACTGTCATCTCCATCATAGCCTTCAAAAAAGACACCAAAACAGGCGTAGTCCGAACGTTCATGCGTGTCAAGTTCGGCAGACCAGTAGTCGCAAGTCTTGCCCACAGCGTAGAGGTTAGGGCCTCGGCGATGGCCTGCGGCAGGGAGGAAGATTGAGTTACCGTTAGGGCCTTCTACTTTGAAACCGGCTACGCCCTTGTCGTTGTAGTGGCTTATCCACGTCCAAGTACATTCGTCGCTCAACTCATAGAACTGCTCGGTGGTCGGCATCCGCCAACGGCCTCCCCAGTTGACACGGGCGGCGTCGTCGGATAGTTCTAGCATCGCCTTGTCGTCACCTATGAATTTGTATTGATTGCCAAAGAGATCATATTTCCCAGGAGTAGCCTCATACCAACAAGCTTTATATTCGCAATCATTAACCTGGTATTTCGTTATGGAATGCCAATCAACATCAGAAACGTACTTATACGTACTCCACTCGAAAACCTCTTTGGGCTCCGTCTCGCCCCAAGCGAGATACCACCCGTAGTCAATGTCCTCTGAGGCCCCAACATTGCGGTCGGCCCAGAGGGTGCCACTGGTGAGGCCAAGGTCGATTGACTCGCCGGCTCCAGCTTTAAGCGAATCAACTTGTTCCTCACTGCCGCCAGCATCATCCTTTCCTCTGACATTTGCATCGGAATCTCCACTGTTGCCTTTGCCAGAACTATATTCTGCGGAAGAGCATACGGGACGGACAGAGAAGCCTATAAAGCGTTCAGAGTGTTGTTTGTCATATGAGCCACCGGAATGAATGCACTCGTAACATGCGTTTTTTGTTCCATAGTTACCAATTTCTGCAGACCAGTAGCTGCCGTTGCAACCTTCGTCTAAGATGTCCGAATCCCAACGTCTTCCCGCGGCTGGTAGGAAAATCGAGTTGCCATTGGGGCCCTCCACGTAACAACCTGCAACACCTTTGCCATAATAGTTGCTGGTCCACGTCCACTTGCACTTTTCTTGCAACTCCTCGAACTGCTTGATAGTGGGCATATGCCAAGGTCCACCCCAATTGGCATTGGCGGCGTCATCAGAAAGTTCCAGAGTTGACTTTCTGTCCCCTATGAATCTATAGATTTTATTGCTTTCGTTGACGTAGTTTTCTGTTTTTTTATACCATATACAATCATTTTGTTCATCCTCAACCTGGTATTTAGTTATACCA
>CAVGTO010000192.1:0-4223 GCA_963631865.1 Eggerthellaceae bacterium | reverse complement strand
GCCAGCGTGCCCGACGCTCCCAACCCGCCGAGGTTGGTCAACGACTTTGCCAACATACTCAGCAACACAGACAGTTCCGTCCTCGAAGACTCACTCGCTCGTTTTGCCCGCCACACGTCCACACAGGTAGCCGTGGTGACAATTTCGGACCTCGAAGGGCGCGAGATTGCCGAGTACGCACAGGAGATTGCCGAGAAATGGGGCATTGGGCAAAAAGATAAAAATAACGGCGTCATAATCCTCATAAAGCCCAAGACGGAGGACAGCCGCGGCCAAGCCTTTATCGGCACTGGCTATGGAGTGGAAGGCGCATTGCCGGACGTAACATGCTCACGCATAGTTCGCGAGGTCATGATACCATACTTCCAGTCCAATGACTACGAAGGCGGGGTAGTGGCGGGAGCTGTGGCCGTCATGAAAGCCGTGCAAGGCGAGTATGAAGCCGACGAGGAGGATTTTGGGGATGAAATGATGACATTGGGAGCCTTCTTGTTAATTGCTCTCGTAATCTTCGTAATCATCCTTAGTTTGTGTTCCAACTCTAATGATGACGGGAACGGCAGGCACATAACCCACAGTTCGGGAGATGAATGGCTGATGGCCAGCATATTGGCAAACTCGGCATCGCGAGGTTCGTCCAGTGGATGGTCCGGCGGTGGAAGTTTCGGAGGAGGAGGCTTTGGCGGCTTCGGAGGCGGCAGTTTCGGAGGCGGCGGAGGCGGCGGCAGTTGGTAAAGGGCTGCTCACGCAAAAGCACATAGCTATAGACTGCTGAACATAAATGAATTAACAGATAAAAAGACAGAGCTTTGCTAACGGCAAACATAATAACCCTTGTTGCAATGCTGCTCCTCTCCGCATTTTTCTCGGGGAGTGAGATGGCATTCCTCGCCTCGAACAAACTGCTGGTGGAGATAGGCAGGCAGAAACACCCGCGGATAACGAGCCTAATAGACATATTCAATGCCAAGCCGTCGCTCTTGATAGCCACGATCCTAGTAGGCAACAATGTGACGATGGTAATCTATGGCCTCGTATTCTCAGACACCGTAGGCCCGTATATTGGCAACTACGTGACCAGCCCGACGCTGGCATTGTTGGCGCAGACCATACTCTCCACCATAATAATAATCGTAACGGCCGAGTTCCTGCCCAAGAGCTTGATACAGATTAACCCGTCGGCAATGCTCTACGTCATGGCCATACCGTTGTTCTTCTTCTACATCATATTCTATCCCGTAAGCGTCATCATGCAGAAGGCATCATCTTTCGTGATAAAATATATACTGAGGAGCAAACAGGAGGAGGTGTCGCAAGACTTATTGCCGGGGCGTGTGGATTTCGACAACCTCGTGTCCATGCAAGCAGAGAAGAACCCCGAGGACTCGGAAGTAGGATTGGAAGCCAAGCTTATGCGCAATGCGTTGGACTTCTCGAAGATTAAGGTCCGCGATTGCTACGTGCCGCGTACGGATATTGTCGCGCTTAGCGTATCGGAGAGCGTAGAAAAGTTGCATGAGACATTTGTATCGTCTGGCTATTCCAAGATATTGATATACAACGGGTCGATAGACAATATTATTGGCTACGTACACGTATCGGAAATGTTCAAGGGGGCCAAGAGCATCCGCGCAATGATGTCGCCCATAGCCGTAGTGCCCGAGACAATGAGGGCGAACCTCTTGCTCAAACAGTTCACGAGTCAACATAAGAGCATAGCCATAGTGGTGGATGAGTTTGGCGGCACGTCGGGTCTCATAACTTTGGAAGACGTACTCGAAGAGATCTTCGGTGAGATTAACGACGAGCACGACGACGACGACCTTATAGACCAGAAAGTGGATGAGGAGACATATGTCTTCTCGGGTCGAATGGAGGTGGAGGACATCAATGAGAAGTACGACCTCCACTTGCCGACGTCGGAGGACTACGACACCTTGGCGGGTCTCATCTTGAGCGAGACGCAGTCGATACCACAAGAGGGTGACATGGTCGAGATTGAGGGCTTCGAATTCAAGGTCCTGCAAGCCGGGCATGCCACTATCGACAAGATACAGTTGACGGTCAAGAACTAAGGAGACTTTCTTATCCTTAGGCAGTTACGACAAATCTCAGACTACTACGACGATTCTCGACAATCCCTGACAAATGCGACGATTACGACAATTCTGACAATCTCTGACAATTAGGACAACCTTCTGCGATCTCCGACAATTACGGCAGTTCGAGGTTTGGAGAAAGAGGGGGATTGATGGGTGAGATGCGTAAATTACGCAATTATTAATGTCAATTGTCAATTGAAAAGTCGATTGGATTGTTAAATGTCAATTGAATTGAGGCAGTAATTTAAATAAATGCGCTAAATTTGCGCAGGAAAATAAACTAAGCAAGAACCACCCCAAAGGTATTGCAGTCAGACAGAGTCCAAAATACGGGCAAAATCAGCGCATTGCGATATATTGGGGCGGGGAAAACAACGTCAAATAATCTTTCTGAACCTATAAAATGAAACACCTCGTCTGCACACTGGCCATGGCCACCGCACTTATCGTATCTTCGTGTCAGGCACCCGCTGGCGACCAGCAAGCCGCTGGCTGCTGCAACGACACCACGAAACTGTCCATAGCTTACGTCAACTCGGACTCTCTTCTGAAGAACTACGACTACGCTAAGAAGCTCAACGACAGTATGAACGACAAGATCGAGAAGATGCGCGCCGACCTCAACCAGCAGCGTCGCTCGGTTGACCAGGACGCATACGAGTTCCAGCGCAAGGTGAACAACAACGCCTTCGCATCTATGGAGCGTGCTCAGAGCGAGAGCAACCGCATCCAGAAGCGCGCACAAGAGCTTCAGGAGCAGGAGCAGAAACTCAGCTATGAGCTCCAGACCGAGCAGGCCAACCTCAGCGCCGCCCTTATGGACACCCTCACAAACTTCCTCAGCACCTATGCCGCAGGTCGTTATGACATTGTCCTCCATGAGAAGATGAAGAACGACCTCGTTCTCTACTCAGTCAAGGGTATCGACATCACTGAGGCTGTTACCGCCGAGCTCAACAAGCGTTACGCTGCTTCGCAGAAATAAGCCTATCAGGATATAAATACAACATTCGCCCCCGCCTTGGTCAACACACCTTGGCGGGGGCGAGTTGTTTTTTGAGGGGAGGGGGGGGGAGCTATCCTGTACACATACACCACCACGCAGGATTAGAGGAAAGCGAAGCCCCAACACACACAGAAAAGCCGGTGCGCAGCCCGAAGAAGAGTTGCGCACCGGCAGTTTAATTTTATGGGAGTATAGAGGTTACTCGTTAGTAATGCGGATAACCTGTTTGTTGTAGTCAATCTCTACTTTGCCGAGACGGCTCATGGCTGTCTGGCCGAGGAGGAGCGGGGCACGCTGACTAAGCACAATCGACGCACGCACATTGTTGAGAGTCTCGCCGCCGAAAGTTACGGAACGTAAGAGCACCTTGGAGCCGACAGAGATATCGCCATTGGCATCACCATAGATTGCCTTGTCACCAATATCGGACTTGGTGATATAACCATTCTTCAAGAGGAACTGGGCCTCGACAAGACTTATCGTTACATCGGCGGCACCAGAGTCGAAGATGAAAGTAAGGGGCACACCGTTGACGACGCATGGGACGGTAAGCACACCTCCATCATGAGAGAAGGGGACTTCAGAGACTGTGCCTTTAGCCTTGGAAGACTGCGAAGTCTTCTCCTTAGCCTTGGAAGCCACCAGCGCATCCTTGGCCTTCTGCTCATACTTAGCAACGAGAGGCTCGAAATCGGGCGACTTGCGGATATTGTCGAGATCGGTGTCGCGGCGGATATGTGTGAAGTCGCGGTAACCAAGATTCAGACAATCCTTGAGGTAGTCGAGACTTGGACCGACCTCACCCATAAGGGAATAGAGGCATGCCATATCATAATATGCACCGTCCTTGTACTCTGGGCGGGTGAGCGAGAGAGCCTTGTTCATAACCTCCACCGCCTCGTCCTGGCTACCAAGGTAGCAAAGGGCGTAGGCCTTCTGCTCATAGTCTATGTTGCCATTATTGGACTCATCGTCCTCCTGTTTCTTGACAAGGGTAAGGACGGCTTCATAATCCTCTTTAGCCATATCCTTCTCACCAAGTTCGGCCAAGATATTGCCACGGATGAGGCGATAATGCGCAAACGTCGGGTCTTGCTGAATAGCCTCGCTAAGAT
>CAVGTO010000191.1:0-4230 GCA_963631865.1 Eggerthellaceae bacterium | reverse complement strand
AGTCAGTTGTTAGTTTCGACGGAAACTATTCACTCACTGTGCAGAGTACGAACACGGCAAGTTTGGCTGCATATGTCGATTTCACAGGCGACATCGTCATACCCGACTCTGTGAAAGCAAGTGACGGCGAGACTTATCAAATTGTGGCTATATCAGACAGCAGCTTTAGGAATCAGCTGATTACATCGGTAGAGTTGCCTGCTGGTGTAGCGTCTATTGGTAAGAAGGCTTTTGCTGGCTGCAGTAATCTAAAGACCATTACCCTTTCGTCTGACCTTACCCTCATTGACGACAGCGCATTCTCCAACAGTGCTATAGAGTCGATTTCGTTGCCTGTCAGCCTTAGTTATGTTGGCAATTTCGCATTTGGCGAGTGCACCAATTTAAAGTCTATCGCTTTTCCTAAAAATGTAAGTTACATCGGTGAACATTGCGTAAGTGGCTGTAGCTCACTTGAAACTATCGTTATTGAGGACGGAACTAAGCTCGAAAAGTGGGTTACAGCTACGTTCGACAATGCGAGTGCCGTAACCAAGATTGTACTTGGCGATGGTATCAGTATCATCGGCGACCAGGCTTTTTCTGGTCTCGCTGCGCTCGAGTCAATTTCGCTCCCTAATACGTTAACTTCTGTCGGTAATAAAGTCTTTGAAGGCTGTGTCAAACTTAAGACTATTAAGTGCTACGCTGTTAATCCTCCCTATCTGTGGGAAGGTGCATTCAATGGCATTGGTGTTGATCAGATAACAGTTTACGTGCCCAACGACAGCAGGTCGGCATACAAGGCTACAACAGAGTGGGGTAGCGTCACTTCTCCGACGCTTGTGTTCGAGAATCTTTATACATTTGTGGTTGCTGACGAGGTGTCCGATACGGTAAAATTCAATATCTCGACAGCGCAAGACTTTGTTGAGGCTTTTGCGGCACTTTCCGACGCCAATAGCGGCTACGAGAATGCGACTGTCAACATTGAAAACGATGTGACTTTCGATAAGCAGGATCTCGATTATGGTGTGCTCTCGGCAGAAAATATTTACACCGTGATAGATAAGTTGCCCACAATTGCCAAGTTCGACGGAAAAATGAACGGGGCAAAGATAGACAACCTGACAGCACGCTCGGCAGGCTTCTTCGGTACTATTGGCGAAGATGCTGAGGTTAGTAATTTGTCTTTCGACAACACAACACTCTACGCAGATCTTACTAATTCAAGCGCATACACCCAGGATGGCGATAACATCTATATTCCTCTCCTTGCTAAGGCAATCAATGGAAAAGTGAATGGCTTCGGTTTCACTGGCGACATCATTGTGGACGCTGACCTTGCGAAGGATAAGGATATAACAGTCTATCTGGCCGACGAGGCAGGAGAGAATGCAGAAATCAACGGCTTCGTATACCTTGATTTTGCAACGACTGGCACGAACAAACGTTGCATAACTATCAAGCAGAATCTTGGCGTACGCAATAGCAAGACTGCTAAGATAAAGATGGCGAAGCAGAAACTAAATGCTGGTGGCAATAAGTCGCTCGATGGCGACGAGTATGACTATTCGGATGACGAGCTATGTAAGATGGTGCGTGAGTTCGACGATAGCGAGTTTGCGAGTGGCGTGGTTGCTTTCTGGCTCAATTATGAGGGTGCGGGTTATACAGGTAATTACACTGCTCGTTGGTCGCAAGGTAAAACGGTCCCCATTGCAGCTACTACCAAGAACGGCGTGTCCAACGCCCTCTATGCTGTGGACTATGGCACAACGGATATGACGCACATCACCTCGGGTAAACGCTTTGCCAACAACGGCAGCCAAATAACAATTGGTTATGACGCTATGCCCGAGAGCATCACTGTTGGCGACATCAAAGTCGTCAATTTCGGTGCCACAAGCGTAACCCTCACTTTTGACCACTCCAAGCCAATCAATATCGCATTCTCTGCTAAATCAACTGCAGAAGCTCCAAATGTGGCCGAAGATATTACGGTTAGTGTAAGTGGTCGGATTGCGACGGTTTCGGGCGCAGATGGCCTCGAGAAGACGATTTTCAGCCTGTCTGGTGCAGCTGTGGCATCCTCTACTGGATCGGAACTTTCTGTGCCTGCTGCTGGTGTGTATGTGGTCCGTGTCGGAGCTCGTTCTTTCAAAGTTGTTTTGAAGTAGCATTTAGGCTGTAGCGATAATCAATATAAGTGCCATCCGTATGAGATTTTCATCTCATACGGGTGGCTTTATTTTTGGTGAAAAATCTCATTTTCGTGTAAAAGTCGGTGTTGAAAAATCTCATTTTCTTGCAAAATGGTATTGCCTTCCGTTCCCTAGGCAAGTCCATGGCAGAGCATTCGGAGCAGACCGCAGTTCAGTATGTGCTGCGGGCGATGTCAGTGAAAAGAATGGGATAGTCTATTTGCCTATTTACATGGCTTGCGTGATGTAGATGCTTTTGCGCAATTCCGACGGGTCCATAGAGTGCATTACGCCCCGAGGAGAGCCGTGTTCTCTCCTCGGGGCGTAAATCGGTATTTCGGGTGGTGAATGTTACTTCACGAGTACTTTTGTCGCCTTGTCGCCTGTGCGGACAATATAGAGGCCTGCAGCGGGTGCTGAGAGGCTGTCGCCCGTTGTGGAGGACAAACGTACGCCAGAAGCGTCGTAGAGGGCTTTTTGCGCACCCTCAGCGCCCGAGATGGTGATCTCGAATCCCGATACTGATACGCAAATCTTTTGGCCGGGCTCGTTAGTGGCCGTTGGGTCTTTGGAGGCGAACTTGATGTTTATGGCTTTCGTGTGGTCGAAGGTGAGAGAGACGCTCTCGGCTCCGAATGAGGCGAGCTTGGTGTCGCCGATGGTTATGCTCTCGGGCGTCTCGTCGTAGTGAATTGTGATTTTGCTACCATTGTTGGCGAACTTGCCGCCACTGGTGATATGGTCCATATCTGTAGTGCCGTAGTCGACAGCGTAGAGGGCATTGGATATACCATTCTTGGTTGTTGAGGCTATGGGGACTGACTTGCCTTGTGACCAACGGCCAGTGTAGTTGCCCGTGTAGCCAGGACCGTCGAAATTGAGCCAATAGGCCACCACGCCGCTGGCAAACTCGTCGTCGTCGAACTCGCGGATGCTTTGGTTGAGCTCATCCTCGTCATATTCAAAGTCGCCATCGAGGGACTTGTTGCTGCCAGACTGACGCAGCTTTTGCTTCGCCATCTTAATCTTGGCCGTGGGGCTGTTGCGGACTCCGAGGTTCTGCTTGATGGTGATGCAACGTTTGTTGGAGCCAATCGTCTCTAAGTCGTCGATATAGACAAAACCGGTGAGTGTGGCCCCGTCTCGCACTGTATCTACTACGCAGATGGAGATGTCATTACCCGATGCAAGGTTCTCGTCCACAATTATGCTGCCCTTGAAGCCGAAGTTGGTGATAGATCCGCGGTTCTCTTTTGCGAGGAGGTGCAGGCATATCCCGTTCTCATCCTTGGTTACAGCTTCGTCGTCGTTGAGGTCGAAGTAGAGTGTGGCATTGTTGAGCATGAGGCCGTCCACAGTGGCGTTTCCATCTACAGTGCCGAAGAGGCAGGATGTGCGTGCTGCAAGATTGTTGATAGTTGAACCTTTGATGGAGCCCGTGAGTTCGGTTACTGTGGGCAGCTTGTCGAGGACGGTGAAGATGTTGTCGGCGGAGAGTGTTTCGAGGTCGAGCGATACTTCGCTGAATGTTATGTCGTTAGCCATCTCGACATTGGTGACGAGGCCGCTGTTGAGTGCCGAGAGGGCGTCGGCTACGCTGGTGGTGTCGCTGATGGTGACGGTTGTTTCGCCAGTCGCTTCGTCCGTCTTTGTGCCGTCGAAGGCATAGATGTATCTTACGTCAATTTGCGGCGCACTGGAGAGTTTGCTTCTGTAGGAGGCCGTGTCTACAGCTAGGAGAGTAAGGCTGTTGGGGTTCAGATTGGCCAGGTTTTCCGCCATATTGCCGTCACACTCGGTGCCGTAGTGCTTGATTGTCTGAAGCGATTGGCAACTGTCGATGACTTGGGTGCCGTCAAAATGAGCCAGGCTGGGGAATGTTATGCTCTTGAGGCTTTTGCAGGAACGAAATGCGGCATCATAGATAGTTCCTATGCCCTCGGGAATTGTTATGCTCGTAAGAGAAGTACAGCCCTCGAATGCGGATTGGCCTACGGTGCGGAAGGAGGTTGCTCCGTCGGTTGTCGTGACCGTCGTGTTCTCCTCT
>CAVGTO010000190.1:0-4233 GCA_963631865.1 Eggerthellaceae bacterium | reverse complement strand
ACCCGCTTCTTGGCGTATTCTCTGATTTTATTGTCTCTCAAGGTGGTACTTCTGTCCTTACTGAGGTCCCTGAGATGTTCGGTGCTGAGACTATCCTTATGAACCGTTGCGAAAACAAGGAGCGTTTTGAGGAGACAGTCAAGCTCATCAACGACTTCAAGCAGTATTTCCTCTCACACGGTGAGCCTGTGGGCGAGAATCCCTCGCCAGGCAACAAGGCTGGCGGTATCTCGACCCTCGAGGATAAGGCTCTCGGCTGCACTCAGAAGTGTGGTAAGAGTACTGTCCGCGCCGTTCTCCGTTATGGTGATCGCATCAGCAAGCACGGTCTCAACCTTCTTGAGGCTCCAGGCAATGACCTTGTAGCTGCTACTGCCCTCGCTTCCGCAGGTTGCCAGATTGTCCTCTTCACCACTGGCCGTGGCACTCCATTCGGAACTTTCGTCCCGACTATGAAGATCTCCACCAACAGCGGTCTCGCACAGCGCAAGCCTACTTGGATTGACTTTAATGCTGGTGTCCTCGTCGAGGATAAGACTTGGGATGAGGTGGCTGCTTCTTTCACCGACTACGTTATTAAAGTCGCTAGCGGTGAGCTCGTCAACAATGAGAAGAAGGGCTATCGCGAGATCGCTATCTTCAAGACCGGCGTTACGCTCTAATCCTCCGATTCCTATTCCCTAAAAAAGGAATACAATATCAATAAGCCAAGTCCCGACTGAGCCATAAACTCAGTCGGGACTTGTTTTATTGTTTCGGTAAATTTGTATCTTAGCACGCAAGAGTACGCCGCCGACTTCCGCAAACTTCACAAGATTTGCGTAGATTTCTCTTCCCGAGCCGGCACAATCTACGGTTGGAAAGTTACTCAGTAACAACCGTCAACTCTACTCCATCTGGCAAGCAATTCCGCAAAACTTCCGCACGCTCGTCATCCACCATACGGGCAACAACCCGCAATTCTCGATGCGCAAGTGTGTAAAGCAAAGCCAGCTCTCCATACCCATTATCGTTAATGGCGACACTCCCGTCCTCTGCCACCGCAACTTTCGTCTCCGCAAATCCTTCGGACTCCCAATGGTCGATGCTCTTGCAGGCAGAGCTAAAAATATCACCCTCCTTATATCGATACCTGTCTTTGACGAAGGACGCATAATGAGCCATAGTGCCAAATTTACGTGCCAATGCCTCTCTTCCGGCCTTGCAAACCTCACGTAAAGCCGCAGCATCATCAATGCTCATTGCCTCACCAATCTCCACAAAAACACTCCCCGTATAAACACAAGGACTGTCCATCGGCATCACCTCGTCAAATCCGAAGACGCTAATAGGCGCAATTCTCATCCCCATCTCTTTAGCAATTATCACAGCCAAGTCAATCTCTGCAAGAGGCAATAAACCTTTGCGCTGAGCAACTTTGACCTCCTCGGAATTCTTACAAAGCACGATTTCTTTGTTCCATGAGCGCAATGCGCATACTGTTCGCTCGTCCAAATTATCAGCCGATAGGATAGCTCCGCTCAGCTTCTTTTTGTCCATTTCGCCTTCAAATTGCACGCCGCAAAGAGTACCGCATCCAAATATTTGGGTAATGCGATACCATAAGCCAGCAAGCAATGGCTTAAGTACCACGGGCCTGCTTCTGAATTTTCCACCCTTGCTAATCAAGAACTTAAATATGAGTGGCGGGAATAGGTATGCCATGAGGACTACGGATGTCATGCCTGCTATGGTGACCTCGGCAAGAGACTGCAAGGCTGGGTGCTTTGCCACAATGAGCGTGCCTATGCCAATGAACATTATCAGTGCCGATACTATTATTGAGCTCTTGTAAGAGGCCAACATCTTGCGGCGGTAGGTATACTCGTAGCTTGCGCCCTCGGTCATGAAAATGGTATAGTCGTCGCCTTGTCCGAAAATGAATGTGGCGAGTATTATGTTGACTATGTTGAATTTGATGCCCAAGAGCCCCATAATACCCAATATCCATATCCAGCTTATCGCCATCGGCACGAATGATAGCATTGCCAATTCAATGCTGCCAAACGACAGCCAAAGGAAGAAGAACACGATAAGTCCACAAGCCCAGCCAATGTAGTTGAACTCGTCCGAAAGGTGATTGGCTACAGTGCTGTTCATGTTCTCTACGTCGAAGGCATAGGCCCCGGCTTCTGTGAGCGCGCTCTTTACGGCTTCGTAGTCCTTTTCAGCCACGTCTATTATGCTGACTATGCTATATTTCCCAGCCGCGCTGTCGGCGCATACATTGGCAATGAAGAGCGTCTCAGTAAGTGGCGCAAAGTAGGTTAGCTCTTTCGGAGCGTATTCTCCATCCAGTATCTCGCCAAAGGCGTCGAATGCGTCGTCCGCAAATCCCTCTACCTCGGCTGTTGCGCTTATCTCTTTGCGCAGCCTGTCTGCATATTTCTCTTTGAATTTCTGCCAGTTGGCAAGGCGGGCCGCTTGCTCGTCGTGCGAACAGATAAAGTCGCCGCAGTAACTTATTTGGCTCGTTATGCCCGAATCTGTTAGACGTTGTAGGGTAGGGCGGAGGCGACTGTTTATTGCGAGTGCGGAGTCTGCTGTGTTGCTTGTGGCGAGGGCATAGACTTTGCGCTCGGGGCCTGTCTGGCTCATCTCTCGCTCGAAATACTCTATGTCGGCCTCTTGTTGGGCGGTCATGTAGTTTATGCTGCCCATATTCGAGTCGAATTCAGTGCGAAGGCTGAAGATGCTCAGTATCAGTGTCAGTATCACTACAGCCCACACCACAGCCGGTTTGCTTTCCAGCGATATGTCGCTCCATTTGTCGATGAATGTCGTGCGGCGCTTTTCGGGCGAGCGGGCTACATGTGGCAGGTATATCAGTACGAAAAGTATCGTGCCGATGAGCATCAGCGAGGCGAAGAGCCCGAGGTCGCGCAGGGCAACGGATTGCAGCGGTACGAGCGTCAGGAATGCGCCTACGGTGGTTACGTTGCCCACAACGAGCGGGGCGGCAATCTCTCGCAATGCCTGTCGACGGTCGGGCGTATGCTGCAGATGCGATAGGTAATGCAATGGATAATTGACTGCTATGCCGATAATTACGGACGATATGCCCAATACGATTATCGATACGCTATTATGCAGACAAGATAGCCCACCAACGGCAAACAGCCATCCCCAAGAAATGGAGAGCGCAATGAGCATCATGTTCCTAAAACCTCCAAAGACCACAAGCAGAAGCGCCACAATAAGAACCAACGAAATGACAACCGATACTATGCTGTCTGTCTTTATCTGATTGGCATTGTTCGATGCAATTACTGGGCCTCCTGTAAGGTGTATCTCCACCGTCGGGTGCATCTCCATTGCCGCATCGGCGCTCTCTTGCAACAGTGCGCTGAGATTGGCATTATGGTCCGATTCCATTGCGCCAAACGATGAGCTGATGGTGACTATAGCTCTGCTCATGTCGGGTGCGAAGATATATCCGTCATACATCTCGTAGCGCATACCGCTGTCACTGCCCTGCAGTTTGCGCATCGTGTTACTAAAGAGTACAACTGGGTCGCTGCTAATAACCTGTGCCGCCATACTAGCCGACGGCATCATCAGCTGCGCCTTATCCTCTGCTAGGGCTCGTTTCACCGCGTCCTCGCTGGCCATTATGCTGTCTATGTGCTCATAGTCTGTCTCTGTCAGGAAATAAGGTATGTTGGCGTATACGAATGCCATCACATCATTTATCTGCTCGGCATCCACTTGCGTCATCATCTTGCCCACCATTCCCGTGGTGTCGCGCTCGCCTACAATCTCTGCAAAGTCGTCTATTGCCAGAGTTATCTCATCAGGATCAGCCTTTGCCGTGTCGCGGTTCATAAAGATGGCTATCACCTTGTCGCCGCCCGATATCTCTTCATAAACACTCAATGCGTTCTGATAATTATCGTCCAGTGGCAAAAAATCCGTTATATCCTCTTTATATCCCAAGCGGAGCACAAGCACCACCAGCACCGCTGTCACCAATCCCAACGACACTCCCCACGTTGCCCGATGGCTGCGTATATAATCGTATATCCTCTCTATCAGACTTTGCATTTAGGTTATACTTTTTTACAAGAAAAATTTAGATGCTGTTTTGAATTTGGCTTTTATGGAATTTCGCATACCTAGTACGTTGTCTGTATGCTCCCCGGGCTTAAGCCAGGGGCTGACATACCACGTTCCTCTGGGGCTATGGTCCCCCGC
>CAVGTO010000189.1:1246-4239 GCA_963631865.1 Eggerthellaceae bacterium | reverse complement strand
TAAATAATATTTTCCATGCCTGCATATTCTGGAATGTTCGTGTACTCGAAGGATATAAGCAAACCGAGCGTTGCCTATATACGGATTTGCAATGGATGAATATCCCATTTGCGAAGACTCGGACTGTCTACGCTATGCGACATGTCGTTTATTGTTACCGTCTTGGCCGTCCAGGCCAGTCAATGGACCTCAAAGTTCGCGAAGCGCATTTTGCCGACGAGTTTAAAATTCGCAATGTCTTGCTCGATGAGTTTGAAAAGGGCAACTTTGTGTCTTCCGCTTCAAAAAACATCTTGGAGAAATCTCTGATTTGTACTATCGAGGGAGTCTATAAGGAGATACTAATGCGTCGCCACTTCCAGAAATTTCTTCCAGAATTGAAAACTCTCGAGTGTCGTCTTAAGCAAACCTCTGCGCTTGAGAATATATACAACGGGCTCGATAAGATTTACCTTTTCAACACAGCAAAGTGCCCGCTCCGTTATATAAAATTTTGGAGGACAAATCCGGATGGGCTTATGTTTAGACTTTGCGTGTGGATTTATGGAAAGTGCCATAAAGTGTAAACTATAGGCTTTAGTTTATGGGAGTGGTTTCATCTATGGAAAACACGACGGCGGGGGCGTCTTCGCACGAGGAAAGCAATAAGCGTATAGCCAAGAACACGTTGCTTCTGTATGTGCGGATGTTTCTTCTGATGGGCATCTCGCTTTATACTAGCCGTGTTGTGCTGGATGTTCTGGGCATTGAGGATTATGGAGTTTATAATGTAGTCGGTGGGCTGGTCTCTATTTTCGCTTTAGTGAGTAACTCTCTCACTTCGGCTACTCAGCGATTTCTTACATTCTCGTTAGGCAAAGGAGAGGAAGGCGATACCAACAAAGTGTTTTGCGTTGCAATGCAGGCGCATGTCCTCGTTGCTGTCGTTGTAGTTATACTAGTTGAGACCGTAGGGCTTTGGTTCTTGTACAACAAGATGCAGATAGCGGATTGCCGCATTGGGGCTGCTTTCTGGGTTGTGCAATTTACGGCGGCTTCTACTTTTTTCAATGTGATATGTGTGCCGTACATCTCTACGATTATCGCGCATGAGAGAATGTCCGCATTCGCTTTCGTCTCTATTATAGAGGCTTCGTTGAAGCTTCTTGCCGTTTACCTGTTACTGGTGTCTCCGCTTGATAGGTTGATCTTATATGCTTTGCTTTTGGCTGCAGTGCAAGTGCTTATTCAAGTGATATATGCCGTTTACTGTAATCGGCATTTTAGTGAGTGCCATATTCGTTGGGTTGCGGACGGCAAATTGTTCAAGGAGATTTTTTCCTTTGCAGGATATAATCTTTTCGGTGGCTTTGCGGCGGTCTCTTCTAATCAGGGTCTTAATATGCTGCTTAATATGTTCTTCGGTCCTGTTGTGAATGCTGCGAGAGGTGTGTCTCTACAGGTTATGGGGGCGATAACGCAGTTTATTATGAACTTCCAAACGGCACTCAATCCTCAGATTGTCAAGACATATGCGCAAGGAGATTTCGGACAGATGCATAAGCTTATATACCGAGGCTCGAAGTTCTCTTTCTTCCTTATGCTTATGATCTCTTTGCCTGTTATCATCGAGGCTCCGTATATACTTGGTCTTTGGCTAAAGGAAGTTCCGCCAGACACTGTGACTTTTTTGCGAATAATTATCTGCACATCCTTGATATATACAATGGCGCAGCCCATAATGACGGCTAATGGAGCAACAGGAGAAATACGAATGTACTATATCGTATGTGGTACAATGTTAATTCTCATTATGCCAATTTCTTACGTCGTTTTGCGGATGGGATGCCCTGCTTATAGTGTGTTCATTGTTCATTTCGTGGTTGAAAGTGTCACTCAGATGCTTCGTCTTCTTATGGTGCGACAGCGCCTGCAAATGCCTGTATCGGAATATGTGCGTAAGGTTTATGTCCCTGTGCTCTGTGTGTTGACGACTGCTGCAATTTTGCCTTTATTAGCGTATGCGGCTCTCGAAGGTGGTTTCTTGCGTTTGGCCGCAGTGTGCGCTGCGAGTGTTTTCAGTGTTGCTATATGCACTTTCTTTATAGGGTTGGACTGTGATGAGAGAAAATTCTGTATGGATAAGGCAAAGCTTTTAGTGGCAAAAATTTACTACGAAAAGAGGTTATTATGACAACTAAGATACTTGCCCTCGGCGATAAATGTTGCGGGTGCTCGGCTTGCTACTCTATTTGCCCCAAGAAATGCATTGAGATGCGTTCTGATGGCAAGGGATTTCTTTGCCCTTCTGTAGATGAGTCAGTGTGCGTGAGTTGCGGTGCGTGTGAACGTGTGTGCCCTGCTCTTTCTGATACTGCGAATAGGAAACCTTTGGCGGTTTATGCTTCTAAAAACTTAGACGAGTCAATCCGTCAAAATAGCTCTTCGGGTGGCGTTTTTTCTGCTTTAGCGGAAAAGGTAATAAAAGAAGGCGGTGTCGTGTTTGGAGCCAGATTCGATTCCGATTGGTCTGTGATTCATGACTCTGCGGAGACTATTGACGATCTCAAATCTTTTCGTGGTTCAAAGTACCTCCAGTCTGTAATGGGAGATTGTTTCTCTCGTGCAGAAAAAGAGCTTAAGGCGGGCAAGCAAGTGCTTTTCTCTGGAACGCCTTGCCAGTCTCTTGGACTAAGGAAGTTTTTACGCAAGGACTACGATAACCTCCTTGTCGTCGATTTCGTCTGCCATGGTGTGCCCAGCCCCAAAGTTTGGCATTCTTATCTCGACTCCGTTTGTCCAGATACAAGCTGCATATCAAATATCTCTTTCCGAAATAAGGATGGGGGCTGGAAAAAGTATAGGCTAAGAATAGATGGTTCCGTGCGTGATGAGGGTGCGTCTCGACTTGTCTGCGAACCATTCTATGAGAATACTTTTATGCAAGCATTCTTATGGGATTTATGTTTACGCCCTTCATGTTCCCATTGCCCGGCAAAAGTGGGCTCCAGCTG
>CAVGTO010000189.1:0-1236 GCA_963631865.1 Eggerthellaceae bacterium | reverse complement strand
CGTCAGGCTTTTGCCAGTGTAGACGTTCAAAACAAAGAGTCTGATTATCAGAAAGCTTTAGCTGGTAATCCGTCCATAGAGCGAAGCGTCGCAAAAAAGCCGCTTGTCGGGATGTTTTGGCGACTCTATGGCTCTTGTGGACTAAAAGTCGCAATGAGGTGCATTGCCAAAGTTAAATTCTTCTCGGATTTTTTCTATAGGTGTGTGCGTAAGTTGCGTAGAATTGCTGGATTGCGTCAATCCTAAACCTTTACAAAATATCATTATGAAAGTAGGAATATTGACATTGGAACTTTGTGCAAACTACGGTGGCGTTCTGCAGGCCTTTGCGCTCTATCGTACATTGGAAAAAATGGGGCACGAGCCTTGGCTGATCTCTACTAAGAAGATAAAGAGGGGTGTCAAGACAAAGCTTAGGACGAGGTGTGTAAAGGCAATCAATGAGTTGTTGCATACAATATGCCCTGAATACGTTTCTCATGCCATGGCGAGCGATATCTCTATGGCGAACATAAAGAAGTTTATTGATGCAAATATACTTAACAGACTATATCCGAGTGATATGAACGAGTTGCGGGGCTTGGATGCTATCGTAGTTGGTAGTGATCAGGTTTGGCGCCCTTTCTATTGTGACGATGTAAGGCAAAATTTCCTTGATTTTGCAGTTGATTTTAAAAATATGAAGCGAGTCTCCTACGCTGCTTCTTTTGGCGTGGCAAAACTATCCCCTGGCGAGTTTCCCCAGCCAGTCATCGACGAGTGTTCGAAACTTCTGAAATTGTTTGATGCCGTGTCTGTGCGCGAGCAAGATGGCGTAAATATTTGCAAAGAACGGTTCGGAGTCTCAAATGCCGAGTGGGTTTTGGACCCCACGATGCTTCTTGATGCCGATGATTATTGCGTTTGGGTGCAAAATGCAGGAAGTGGCAGGTTCATAAATTATGTATTGGACCAAAATTCAGAAAAAACTGAGATGATAAAAGGCATCGAGGCGCATCTTGGTGTTAAGTCTATTCCCGTTATGGATGATATTGTCCTTGGGCGGCGTGCGTCAAAAGTGAAGTGTTGCCGAAGTGTCGAGAACTGGTTGGCGGATTTCGTATCAGCTGATTTCGTATTCACGGACTCATTCCATGGATGTGTTTTCTGCATTATATTTAATAAGCCTTTTGCGGTCTGTGTGAACCTTCAACGCGGTGGATCGCGCTTTGAAAGTTTGTTGTCCTTGTATGGGCT
>CAVGTO010000188.1:0-4249 GCA_963631865.1 Eggerthellaceae bacterium | reverse complement strand
GGCTAGCAGAAAAGTCCACGTGGTCTTAATATTTTATTGCCGGGCAAGAGCCTGAGCCCACCCGTTATGCATCGATATTAGCAAATGTTGCGTTATCCTCGATAAACTGGCGACGGGGCTCAACTTCCTCACCCATAAGGACGGAGAAAATGCGGTCGGCCTCGATGGCATCCTCGATGTGTACCTGTCGGAGCGTGCGCTTCTCGGGGTTCATTGTGGTGTCGAAGAGCTGCTCTGGGTTCATCTCGCCCAGACCTTTATATCGTTGTACATGGATGGAGTTGTCCGCCTTCTCGTTGCCACCTTCGTCCGTCTTGCTGTAACGCGAAATGAAGCTAAGACGCTGATCCTCGGTCCAGCAATACTCCTCGATTTTGCCCTTTTTGCAGAGGTAGAGAGGCGGAGTGGCAATATAGACGTGACCTCCATCGATGAGCTCGCGCATATAGCGGAAGAAGAAGGTGAGAATAAGGGTGGCAATATGGCTGCCATCGACATCGGCATCGGTCATAATGATGACCTTGTGATATCGCAACTTGGTTATGTTGAGAGCCTTTGAGTCGTCCTCAGTGCCTACGGACACGCCGAGAGCAGTGTAGATGTTCTTAATCTCCTCGCTCTCGAATGCCTTGTGCCACATAGCCTTCTCTACATTAAGAATCTTACCGCGGAGAGGAAGGATAGCCTGATAGTGACGATTTCGACCCTGCTTGGCCGAACCGCCTGCGGAGTCTCCCTCCACGAGGAAGAGCTCACACTCCGAAGGATCCTTGCCAGAGCAGTCCGCAAGCTTGCCAGGAAGGCCGAAACCATGCATTGCGCCCTTGCGCTGAACCGTCTCACGTGCCTTTCTTGCCTCTACACGGGCTGTGGCTGCCAGAATGACCTTGTCGATTATCATCTTGGCCTCCTTTGGGTGCTCCTCAAGGAAGTTCTCCATAGCCTCAGAAACTGCATCGGCTACAGCCTTGTCGGCCTCATTGTTGCCAAGCTTGGTCTTGGTCTGGCCCTCAAACTGAGGCTCCATAACCTTGACGGAGATGACGGCGGTAAGGCCCTCGCGGAAGTCCTCTCGGTCAATCTCGAACTTCAGTTTGTCGAACATCTTGTTCTGCTCGCCCCAAGCCTTGAGGGTGCGGGTGAGGCCACGACGGAATCCATTGAGATGCGTGCCGCCCTCAATGGTGTCGATGTTGTTGACGAAACTGAATATCTTCTCAGAGTACGAATTATTGTAGAGCAGTGCGACGTCTACAGGGATTGCGCCCTTGTCATTACTGATGCAGATAGGGTTCGGGATAAGCCTCTCGTTGCCGCCATTGATGTACTCCACGAATTCCTCGAGGCCCTTTTCTGAATAGAAGGACTCTTTCTTGGGCTCCTGAGGGTTGCCCTCCTCGTCTACAGTGCGGCGGTCCTCAAGGGTGATGCGGATGCCCTTGTTGAGGTATGCAAGTTGCCTCAGTCTCTTTGCGAGAATGTTGTAGTGGTAGAGGGTGGTGGTGAAGATCGTTCCATCGGGGTGGAAGTGTACTCGTGTGCCAGTCGTGTCGGCGGGACCGACCTCAGTCACTTGCGTAAGAGGCTTGCCTTTTGAATACTCCTGGCGATACAGTTTTCCGCCACGCCTTACCTCGACGTCCATTTGGTCTGACAATGCGTTGACGCACGATACACCCACGCCATGGAGACCGCCGGACACCTTGTAGGAATTCTTGTCGAATTTGCCGCCCGCATGGAGCACTGTCATGACGACCTCAAGTGCCGACTTATGCTCCTTTTCGTGCAAGTCCACAGGAATGCCGCGGCCATTATCTTGTACCGTTATAGACTGGTCCTCATTGATGGCTACCTCGATGTGAGTACAATAGCCAGCCATGGCCTCGTCGATAGAGTTGTCTACTACCTCATAGACCAAGTGGTGGAGGCCGCGCTCGCCAATGTCACCAATGTACATCGACGGACGCTTGCGAACTGCCTCAAGTCCTTCGAGGACGGTAATACTACTGGCGTCGTAGCTTGCTTTCGCGCTCTTTTCTTCTTCGCTCATATATCTTTAGTTGCGGCAAAAGGGTGCGCAGACCTGCTTCGGTTTTTTCACTGCAAGGCACCATAAAGCCTTTCTTCTTTTTTCTATTAGCCTACAAATATACTAAAAATATTGATGCGTCCGCCCTTCTGAGCCATTAAAGAGGTGCATTGGACTCGTCAAAGGTATCTATTACTGCCAGGCGGACATTTTAACCGCATCTTGCTCTGCGTGTCTGCTACATCTCACTGCCTTTAGATTTCATTTTAGTTAAATTGAGTGATTAAACGGAAGCGGCTCTTCTCTATTTTTAATATTTGTATTATATTTGGCTGTCGGATAAAAACTGGGTTTCTCTGTATTCTTTTTACCGACGTAGCAAATTTTTGTCATTACAAACATTCATGCTATGAACATCGAACAAACAAAGGTCGCAAGCGTCGAAGGCAACGACGTGTTCGTCTATACGCTCTCAAACGATGGCGGCATCTCTGTCAAGATTACGAATGTCGGCGCAACGATTATGAGCATCGTCACTCCCGACAAAGATGGTAAGCCCGGTGAAATCGTTCTCGGCTTCGACGACCCTATGAAGTACATCGACCCCGAGTACCTCAGCCATGGTTTCTTCTTCGGCGCAACGGTAGGCCGCTACGCGAATCGCATCGCCGATGGCAAATTCACTATCGATAATAAGGTCTATCAACTTGAGATAAACAACGGTCCCAACCACCTTCATGGCGGTTCCGGCTCTTTCAATACTAAGATCTGGAAGTCCACTCCTATTGATGGTGCCGACCGCGTTGGCGTCAAGATGGAATATGTGAGCCCCAATATGGAGAATGGTTATCCTGGCACGCTAACTGTTTCTGTCACATTCTGCCTCAATTCCAAGAACGAGCTCTCGATAGCTTATCTGGCTAAGACCGATAAGAAGACCGTCCTCAATCTTACCAACCACTCTTATTTCAACCTGGCAGGCAAGGGCGATGTCCTTGATACAGAGGTTACGATGCACGCCTCCAAGTATACTCCCAAGGATGAGTTCAACATCCCGACGGGTGTCATTGAGAGCGTCAAGGACACTATGCTCGACTTCATTATGCCCCATAAGATTGGCGACCGCATCTATCAGAGTGAGGATGGCTACGATCATAACCTCGTCATCGATGGCTCCATCGGCAGCCTTCGCCCCGCAGCCGAGGCCTACGACGCCACCTCTGGCCGTGTAATCGAGTTCCTTACCACCGAGCCCGGCTTCCAATTTTACACTGCTTACTACCTTGGCGGCGAGTATTCTCGTGGCGACCTCAAGTTCGACCGTTTCGGCGCCTTCTGCTTCGAGGCTCAGCATTACCCCGATTCCCCAAATAAGCCTGATTTCCCATCTCCTCTGCTCAAGCCGGGTGAGAGCTATACCCAGACTACTATCTACCGCTTCTGTGCCCGTTAAGATGGCCACCGTTGTGCGTTAGTTCTGAAATATAAGGGAAGAGTGGACTTTCGGGTCGGCTCTTCCCTTTGCTTATTTTAATCTCAAAAGTCCAATTCTCTTGCGCAAACTTTTTATTCTGCTCGCCATTTTTGCCTTCGCTTTGGCTGTAATGCCCTCCTGTCGCAGTGCGCATAGGAAGATTTCGGTCTTTGGCGAGGTGGATACGGATCTCGACAGTATCCTGGCTCGGGGTACTCTGCGTGTCGTGACGGACTATAATTCTGTCGACTATTTTATCCATAAGGGTGTTCCCGTGGGCTATCAGTATGAGTTACTTACTGAGTACGCAAAGCATCTTGGCGTTGAGCTTGAATTGGTGGCCGACAATGAGCTTATGAGTGCGTACGATAAGCTCAAGTCTGGGCGCGCTGATGTCATTGCGTCTACCATGGTGGCCGATTCGACTCTCTTGCCTGATATGTCGCTTTGTGAGCCGTACGGTCAAAGTGAAATGGTGTTGGTGGGTAGAGTAGGTGAGTGCCCTTCTCCCGATTCTTCTCTCACCGCCCTTGATGGCGATACGGTTTGCGTAATGGACAACTCTTTCTATTCAAAGTCGTTGGCCCGTATTGTCGATTCTGTTGATGTCGATGTTGAGATTGTCGGGATTAAACATTACGATGCTGAGCAACTTGTAGGTCTCGTTGCTGACAATGAGATCCCTATGACAGTATGCCTTGAGAGTGTAGCAAAGGCCAATCTTTGGTATTGTGACAATCTTATGA
>CAVGTO010000187.1:0-4268 GCA_963631865.1 Eggerthellaceae bacterium | reverse complement strand
TATCAGTATTGTTCAAAAGATTGCTCATCTGTTGTTTGTCTTTGTAGTTTAAAATGCGAGAGTTGGAATTTTACCGACAACTCCCGATACGTGGCAAAGGTAAAATATTTGGGCAAAGGAGAGACAGAGAAGTACCGATTTGGCAAATTTTAAGGGTATGGCAGAGAGAAACAGGGCCAAGTAATTGAGAAATACTAATCAATAACTGTTATAAACAAGGGGGTGTCTGTGATAAAAACAGATTTTTTTCAGAATTTTGCAATCGAATGGGTGATGGGAAGCCCAAGATGACAGTCCTTCAAAGAAAACTGAAGACGACAATAAAAAAGCAAGACAAATGAATCGTATTGTTGCAAAAGAGCATTTCTCAGAAAACGTCATAATGCTCGAGATTGAAGCACCACGCATTGCCAAGGCGCGCAAGGCGGGTCACTTCGTCATTGTCCGCGTAGACAAGAACGGCGAGCGCGTACCACTGACCATCGCAGGCTCGAATCAGGAGAAAGGCACCATAACCCTTGTAGTCCAGCGCATTGGCGTCTCGACATGGAAACTCACCAACCTCAACGTAGGCGACTACATCGAGGACGTGGTAGGTCCCCTTGGCCAGGCCACTAAGATTGAGAAGCAGCCGGGCACCGTACTTTGCGCAGGTGGTGGCGTAGGCGTAGCTCCGATGCTCCCAATCATCGAGGCGCACCACAATGCAGGCAACCGCGTCGTAGCCGTCCTTGCAGGTCGCACGAAGGATCTCATCATCCTTGAGGACCAGGTACGCAAATATGCCGACGACGTCGTCATCATGACCGACGATGGTTCATATGGCAAGAAGGGAGTCGTAACCGTAGGCATGGAGGACGTCATCAACCGCGAGACCGTGAGCGAGGCTATCGTGATTGGTCCCGCCATTATGATGAAGTTCGGAGCTCTGACCACGAAGAAATATAACATCCCCACATGGGTGAGCTTGAACACCGTGATGGTGGACGGAACCGGAATGTGTGGCGCATGCCGCGTCACCGTGGGCGGCAAGACGCGCTTTGTGTGCGTAGACGGCCCCGAGTTCAACGCTCATGAGGTTGACTTCGACGAGATGATGAAGCGCATGGGCGGCTTCAAGGCAGAGGAGCAAGAGGCTTTCGCAGCTTACAAGAAAGCTTGCGGAATGGAGTAAATAATCAAAAGAATACACAACAATGTCCGATATACAAGAGATTCGCAAAGCACAGCGCGAAGAAGAGTGGCGTAAGGCTGTCCGCGACAGCATCAAGCCCAAAGACCGCATGGCGCAGGAGCGCGTAGAGATGCCCCAGGCCGACCCAGAGGAGCGTTCGCACTCATACATCGAGGTCAACATGGGCCTCAACCTTGAGCAGGCAATGAACGAAGCTAAGCGTTGCCTCGACTGCCCGAGCCCTATGTGCGTAACCGGCTGCCCCGTAGAGATCAACATCCCGACCTTCATCAAGAACATTGAGCGAGGCGAGATTTTGGAGGCTGCGCGAGTAATCAAAGAGACCTCGACCCTCCCCGCTGTATGTGGCCGCGTATGTCCGCAAGAGAAGCAGTGCGAGAGCAAGTGTATATACAACAAGAGCAAGAAGCCCGCCGTAGCCATTGGTTACCTCGAGCGATTCGCTGCCGACTACGAGCGCACGAGTGGCAAGGCTGCAACTCCTGAGATCGCGCCGAAGAACGGCATTAAGGTAGCTGTTATTGGTTCCGGTCCTGCGGGCCTCACCTGCTCCGGTGAGCTTGCGAAGAAGGGTTATGATGTCACGATTTTCGAGGCGCTCCATGAGATTGGCGGCGTGCTCAAGTATGGCATTCCCGAGTTCCGTTTGCCAAACGACATTGTAGACTTCGAGATCAACAACCTCAGCAAGATGGGCGTCAAGTTTGAACCCGACTTCATCGTAGGCAAGACTGCTACTATGGAAGACCTCCGCGCAGAGGGCTTCAAGGCATTCTTCGTAGGTAGCGGTGCTGGCCTTCCTCGCTTTATGGGTATCCCTGGCGAGAACTACACTGGCATTATGAGCTCGAACGAGTACTTGACCCGCGTCAACCTCATGCATGCTGCCGACAGCAAGTTCGACACCCCAATCATCTTCGGCAAGAACGTAGCCGTTGTTGGTGGTGGCAATACTGCAATGGACTCCGTACGTACAGCAAAACGTCTTGGCGCAGAGCGCGTTATGCTCTTCTACCGTCGTTCGGAAGTTGAGATGCCGGCCCGACTTGAGGAGGTACACCATGCCAAGGAAGAGGGTATTGAGTTCCATACGCTCAACAACCCGGTAGAGTACCTTGCAGACGAGAAGGGACGCGTACGTGCCGTCAAGGTCCAGAGAATGGAACTTGGTGAGCCAGACGAGAAGGGCCGCCGTAAGCCAGTAGCCATTGAGGGCGCAATTGACGAAATACCAGTAGACCTCGTAATCGTGGCTATCGGCGTATCGCCCAACCCGCTCATCTCGGCGTCGCACCCCGACCTCAAGACCACCGAGCGTGGAACTCTCGAGGCTTCAGATGCACTTCAGACCTCAAGGCCCGACGTATTTGCAGGTGGCGACATCGTACGCGGCGGTGCAACTGTAATTCTCGCAATGGGTGACGGTCGTAAGGCTGCGGCATCAATTGATGAGTATCTTCAGAGGAAATAATTTTCGGCTGTAGTAAGCTGATAGAACTTTGCTCTCCATAAAATAGGGGAACAACTTATAAACCTCATATTCGTGGCAAGTCAGTTTGTTTACTGGCTTGCCACGAATTTTATTTTAAAGCAAGAGATTTGGGGATTGAACGAGTTTAAGGGCAAAGTGATTTTAGTGAGCATATTGGAAAAGGCGATTAAAGGCATTAAATTTGCATTGCGTTAATAGTGTAACTATCAACCCAGGATAATGGCAAGCACAGGAAGGGCTGTGGCCAATAAACATCAATAAGACGTAGGTATTGGCAAACCCTATATATCATAATAAGGCGCTGAAAATCATTGCGTCCGCTGCTCTCATAACAATTGCTTCGCTACCCGGCAAAGGCTGGGCTGCGGGCGACGTGTCGTCTGCGCAAGTCAAGGACTCGACGATGAAGACTTTCAAGGCGGATTCGATACTCGGACTGAGAAGGGACGCGCCTAAAGCTGAGAGCGCAAGACAAGAGAGCAAACCACTTATTACATCCGAGCCCAAAGACACAACGACTTCCGCAAAAGCGGACAGCATAGATTTTGCGGCAAAGAAAGACAAGGGAGGCAACGCCATGATGCTCGACGCTGAGGTGCAATATGAGGCAAAGGACTCTATGCGTTTCGACTTTGAGCGCAAAAAGATGTACCTCTATGGCGATGCGAAGATTGACTACGGCGATATATCTCTGACAGCGTATGCCATTGAGCTTGATATGGATAGCTCACTCGCATATGCCCACGGCCTTAAGGATTCGACAGGAGTGGAGAGCGGGTTGCCAGTTTTCAAGGATAAGAGTGGCGAGTATGAGATGCGCACGATGAAGTATAACTTCAAAACCAAGAAAGCTATCATCACACATATCGTCACGGAACAAGGAGAGGGCTTTGTTGTAGGTCAGAAGGCGAAACGCGTCGACGAGAAGACTTACTTCATGAAAGATGCGAAATACACCACCTGTAACCAGCACGAGCACCCGCACTTCTACCTCAACCTGACGAAAGCGAAAGTAATCCCAGGCAAAAAGACAATTACAGGACCGGCATATCTTGTGCTCCTGGACGTACCTCTGCCACTCGCGATACCTTTCGCCATCATACCCAGCACAAAATCATATAGTTCGGGTATCATAATACCGACCTACGGCGACGAGAGCACACGAGGCTTCTATATGCGTCAAGGTGGTTATTATTGGGCTGCGAATGATTATTTCGACCTCAAGATTTTGGGCGATATATATACGAAAGGCTCATGGGGCTTGCACGTATCGTCTACATATAAGAAGAGGTATAAGTTCTCCGGCAGTTTCTCGACGGATATCATAACGAATATATACTCCGAGAAGAGTTTGCCTGACTATCAGAAGAATAACGACTTTTCTGTCCGATGGAACCATAGCCAAGATTCGAAGGCCAATCCCGACCAGACATTTTCGGCATCGGTGAACTTCTCGACGAGTTCGTATAACAAGAACAACATCAGCAACGTTGTCAACACGCAGACGCTGGCAACGAACCAGAAGAGTTCAAGTATATCGTATAGCCGCAAATGGTCGTGGAACCCGTTTAGACTTACGGC
>CAVGTO010000186.1:2521-4308 GCA_963631865.1 Eggerthellaceae bacterium | reverse complement strand
GCCCAAGGCCACCAGCACCGTCCGTTGCCACTATCACGGCACGTTCATTGACGGTCGCGTATTCGATTCGTCCGTACAGCGCGGCGAGCCTGCCGACTTCCCCGTCAATGGCGTCATTGCAGGCTGGGTCGAGGCTCTACAACTTATGCCCGTAGGCTCCAAGTGGAAGCTCTACATTCCTTACAACCTTGGCTATGGCGCACGCGGCGCAGGCCAGAGCATCCCGCCCTACTCCACCCTCATCTTCGAGGTCGAGCTTCTCGAGATCCTCAAATAAGCAGAAATAAAAGAACACACATACAAACGAAAATGAAAAAAGCATTGTTCATCGTCGCAGGTTTCGGCATTGCCCTTACCTCTTGCAATGGCGGCGTAAACACCTCTGCAAACCTCAAGACTGAGCAAGATTCCGTAAGCTACGCTCTCGGCGTAACCTTCGGCGACTACCTCCGCAACCAGTTCAAGCAGCTCCCCGTAGACACCATCGACTACGTGACCTACGCCAAGGCCCTCAACGGCAGCAAGCTCACTGAGGACTACCTCAACAACATCAAGAATCAGCTTGACACCATCTACAGCGACGTCTTCATGGCTGGCACCCGCGCTCAGCTCGCCACCGGCAAGGCCGCTATCGAAGTCGACATGGCACAGGCTATCCTTAACAAGAAGTCCACCGCCAAGCGTGCCGAGCTCCAGGCTAAGCGCGACGCTGAGGCTGCAGCAAACCTCGCAGCTGGCAAGGCTTTCCTCGAGAGCAACATCAAAAATGAGGATGTAGACAGCACCGCCACCGGCCTCCAGTACAAGGTCCTCGTAGCAGGCAAGGGTCCGAAGCCCACAGAGAACGACCGCGTAAAGGTCAACTACCGCGGCACTCTCATCGACGGCACTGAGTTCGACTCCACCACTGGCAAGGAGCCCGCAACCTTCGCAGTTCGCGGCGTAATCAAGGGCTGGACTGAGGCCCTCCAGATGATGCCCGTTGGTTCCAAGTGGGAGATTTACGTCCCCGCTGACCTCGCATACGGCAAGCGCGGCGCAGGCGAGAAGATTGGTCCCAACGCCACCCTCATCTTCGAAATTGAGCTTCTCGAGATTGTCAGCAAGTAAGCCTTTCGGCCTACAGACCGCATAATAAAACTCTCGCCCCCACCAGCCTAATTGTTGGCTGAAGGTGGCGAGAGTTTCGTTAATATCACATTGGATAAGTACTGAACACGGGCATAGAATACATTGGGGGGCATTCCATTTGGCATTTTTTCGGTAAAAGGCGGCGGTTCAAGACCGATTAGGCCCTCGTTCAAAACCTAAGGCACAAGCCATACTCGCAAGGCGGCATTTGCTCGTTTCAACGAAAAAGCGTATATTAGCATATGGCATTGAATAACCAAGGCAACATAAGAGATCGCCACAAAATCTTTGCCACAACATACCCAAAACACAAATCATAGCTATGGCAAATTTGCTTGATGAAGAGACCGGACCAATTAACGCCAGTGGCCGAGACATTCACGTAATCGCACGTCAAATCCCCGTGGAGATTGGAGTCGGCTCCGTTATCTTCGAGGTCGCGCTGTGGGTCACAATCCCCTTGCTCACACTGCTTTATGTCCTCATTATGAAGGACACGTTGGATAATCCGCTTATGGTGGGCATCATAGGATGCGTCGCCGGTATCCTGCCAGGTGTAATCTTCATTTTCATGAAAATCTCGGCACGCAATTACTTCCAACAGTTGGAGCAGCGCATCCAGGCCGAGGCATCCAATATAGACAACTACCTTGAGC
>CAVGTO010000186.1:0-2511 GCA_963631865.1 Eggerthellaceae bacterium | reverse complement strand
GACTTGTAGATAAAGCTGTCAGCCTGGACAAAGACGTCATGACGGCAGTCGCCGCACTCCGCGGCGGTGGCTCAGTGACCGACGAGAACAGAAGCGAAGTGAACAGCCAAGTGAACCAAGCCTTTGGCCGACTCTTCCCACAAGTAGAGGCTTACCCCGAGCTCAAGGCACACAACGCCATTGCCGACGCCATGCAGCAGAACAACTACCTGCAGCGAGAGATAACCGCCGCCCGCACAGTCTACAACAATCGCGTAACGCAGTGGAACACTGATATCTTCGCATGGCCGACAAAGATGATTGTAGCCGCACGACAGCACTACACGACACGCATACCGTTCACAGCGTCCGAGGAGACTCGACAGATGGCACGCTCTAAATTCTTCTAAGCCGCCATTTGGCACGCTATGGCACAAGAGATTTTAGACCCGCTGGATGAGTACGCAAATGTCTTCCGTGACCGATTTAAGAAGGTCGCGAAAGAGACCTTTGCTGAGATCGCAACCGAGGCGCACGTAGACGTAGAGGCGAACCGCAAAACCTGTCGGGAGATATATGGGGTCGAGGACAAGCTGAAGGAGAAAAAGTCCCAGATTGACAAGTGGGGCGCACTGAGCGCATTGCTGTGGATACTCTGCGTGGGCGGCATAATTTGTTGTTTCTGCATCCCAGAGACTTTGGGCGCCATAGGCGTGGTACTTACGGCTATCGGTGCCGCAGCCTCGGCAATCTACAATCTTGCTGAGATAAAAGTTAATATCAAAAACCTCAAGAAAGAGCGGGATGTCATCCAAGAACAAATCGACAAACTAAAGGAGGAGGCGTGGGCTCAGATGGAGCCAATGAACCACCTGTTCGATTGGGACGTGTTGACGCGAATGATGACCAAGACGCTACCTATAATCGAATTCGACCCATATTTCACAACTCAACGCTTGGCGGACCTCAAGGCCGTATATAATTGGGACGACTCATTCAACGAGGGGCGATCCGTAATATACTCACATTCAGGACTCATCAATGGCAACCCATTCGTCTTGTGCCGAACTCGCAAGATGGAGTGGGCAAAGAAGGTGTACACCGGCTATAAGACTATATCGTGGACCACAACCGTGCGAGGAGCCGACGGCAAAAACCATACAGTCCACCGCTCGCAGACCCTCACAGCCGAAGTGGAGGCCCCAGTGCCCACATACCCCGAGAAGACGCGATTGATATACGGCTGCACAGCCGCCCCCGACCTCATCTTCAACAGGCAGAAAAGCGGGATGGCGAGCAAGATCGGCTCACTTTCTTTCAAATGGCAACGCGCAGGGCTACGCAGAAAGGCGCGCGACATGGAGAAGAGCAACTTCGCCATGATGAGCAACGAGGAGTTTGAGGTAGCCTTCAATACGAGCGATAGGAACGACAACCATCAGCATGCGTTGCTCTTTACGCCACTCGCGCAAGACAATATACTCAAGTTACTGCAAGACACCGAGATAGGGTACGGCGACGACTTCGACTTCCTCAAAAACAAGATGATAAACACTATCATCTCGGACCACATACAGGGGCTCGACCTCAATATGAACCCCAGCCAATACAGGAACTTCGACTACGACAAGGCGCAGGAGGACTTCTACTCCATCAACGCCAACTATTTCCGCGCCATATATTTCTGCCTCGCCCCGCTACTGAGCATCCCTATCTATCAGCAAGTTCGGCCGCAGGAGGCTATCTATGGCACAGACATGCCACGCCGCAGTGCGTTTTGGGAGCACGAGTCGTTGGCAAACTTCTGGGGCGCAAGCAAGTTCAAGCACCCCGACTGCGTAACGAAGTGCATCCTCAAGACCGAGCAGACGGCAAGCTCGGGCAACCACTCGAACATCAAGGTCTACGCCTACGGCTATCGAGTGAAGGACAGGGTGACGTACGTCGAGAAGTTCGGCGGGGACGGCCGCATACACAAGGTGGCGGTAAACTGGAAGGAGTATCTACCTGTTACGGGCACCGGCAACATAGACATGGTGGAGGATCCGGAATATAACGACACGACAGTGACGTCCAGCGAGCGCACCGGCCACATCAACCAACTCCTTGGCGGCGCAAATCTCAGCGTCTACAGACGACATATTGCTTCGGCTTGCCGGTAGAGGGGTGGCGGGGAAAAGGCCCAATAGCCACACGGCGTGTCAATGCGCATTAATATTGAATCTACAATAGTAGAAATTTTAAAGGCCCAATAGCCCGGCGAGATAATGGACTACGTGGAGGCATCTACAATAGTAGAATTTTAAAGGCCCAATAGCCCGTAGAGTACACATCTTCTCAACATACTCATCTACAATAGTAGAAATTTTAAAGGCCCAATAGCCATGAAAGCGTGGTATCTCGCTGACCCCGAATCTACAATAGTAGAAATTTTAAAGGCCCAATAGCCCCCAACTCGAAGAGCAAAAAATAAGGATATCTACAATAGTAGAAATTTTAAAGGCCCAATAGCCCCGCAATTTGTGCGGTCGT
>CAVGTO010000185.1:0-4364 GCA_963631865.1 Eggerthellaceae bacterium | reverse complement strand
TTCTCGTCCGAGACGGGCACGATAAGTGACTTTGCGGTTAACAGTTGATTCAATTGACAATTGACAAATTACAATTGGCGATTGCCGTGGCTTTGCTCAACGAACACGAATTTCACGATTGTATTTGATTGTCAAAATTGTCGGGATAGTCGTAGATTGTTAGGATTGTCGTAAATTGTTAATATTGTCGAGAATTGTTGGAGTTGCCAGGATTGTCGATATTGTCGTAAATAGTCGATATTGTCGAAGATTGTCGGTATTGTCGAAAACTGTAGTCTCCAAACCATTTGCGGCAATCCTAGTAACAGTGCACTGTTAACTAATTTAAGCTGTTAACTGGTTTAAGCTGTGCGCTGCCTAAGCTTCCTCGGCGACGCCCCCATCTCCCGTTTCACGTATTTCCCGAAAAATGACAGGTTGTCGAATCCGCACGCCTCGGCTACCTGCTTCACCGTCATGTCCGGATTTGTCAGCATCCGGCGTATCTTCTTCTGAACCTTCTGATTTATAATGTCCCGCGCCGTCATTCCCGTCTCGCGCCGACAGACCGACGACAGGTATTTGGGCGTTACGCACAGTCGGCCGGCATAGGCTCCCACTTCGCGCATCCGCGGCGTCTCGTGCTCCACGAGGTCCAGAAACCTGCTCGTAAGGCTCTCTCCGGACGTGAACTTAGGTTCGCCCACCGTAGCTTTCAGACGATTCATCAGCACATCCGCACTGCCAAATATGAGGGCTTGGAACAGGTTGTCCATCATCGCATTACGATGCTCGCCCACAAGGTGGCTATTCATCTTGAACTTGACGTACTCGAAGTCGTGGCATAGCTCCTCGCGCTCCTCGTCCGTCAGGTGAATTATGGGATTCGTCTCTATCATTTTCCGTCCATAATATTTGTCGCAGGCCACGAGCAGAAGTTGCTCAAAATATTCTGGGGAAAATAGGACACCGCTGCAACGAAAGTCCAGGCTCGTCCGCACATGCTCAAAAAACTGGTCCGGGTGACTAAGCACTATGTCATTGGGCACGACCTCAATCTCCTGCCCTTCCTCCATTTTTAATTGCGCTGAACCATTGGTACACAGCACTATGATGTACGCCTCGGAGTGTATGCGCATCTCCTCGAACGAATGGAGGCCGTCTATCATCATTATGCGGCTGTCGGAATATTTTATTATATCCTGGGCGTGGCTCTTTACCTCGTCGAATGTCAATTTGGGGTCAGTTTCCATATTCTTTTTCGTTCTTTGTGTTGCCTTGTGGTATATATTTATGTCTATCGATGCAAAATAAGGCGTTTTTCTTCACTATGTAGCTGTTTTGTTGTTCCACTTTTTGTTCTATTTGTCGTAATTTAGCTTTAGTGAGGAAATATAGACTACTTTCTATCCCATTTTTCGCCTTAATAAGTTGCCAATTTGTATTTCCTTTGCCGCCGAATTAAAGAAAAAACGACAATACAACATACAGATGAAAAGGTCACAGATCATCGCAGTCCCGGCAATCTCGGCCGCATTGGCACTGGCGGCGTCGGCTTGCTCCGAGCAAACTGGAGTACGCTCAACCCCGACAATCAACGTTGACGAAGTTACGGCCACGCTTCGCCACGAATATGACGGCCGTGTGTATTCTGGAACAGTAGAGGAGAAAAGTGGAACACCTCTGAGCTTTAATAATGGTGGCACAATCACACGCGTCTTTGTCCGCATGGGCGATGCCGTTCGTCGCGGCCAGACTGTGGCTATGGTGGACACCACGTCCGCCCACGATGCCCTCGAGATGAGCCAAGCCTCGCTCCGCCAAGCCGAAGACTCGTATGAGCGTATGAAGCAACTCCACGATGCCGGAAGCCTGCCAGACATGAAGTGGGTCGAGGTCCTCAGCAAAGTGGACCAGGCGCGCATTGCCGAAAAGATGGCACGCAAACGCCTCACAGACTGCCGTCTGACAGCCCCCGCCGATGGCACTATTGCCAGTGCCGATGCCGAGGTCGGCCAAGTCGTAGCCCCCGGCTCTCCCGTCTTTACTCTCGTCTCCGACCATGATCTTGAGGTCTCCATTTCCGTCCCCGAGGCCGAGGTGGGTTCCTTCACCAAAGGTCAGAAGGCTGGCGTATCTGTCCCTGCTGCCGGATCTGCCACCCTTTCAGCATACGTGGTGGAGCGCGGCGTCAAGGCCGACGCCCTTTCGCGCTCTTATACAGTCCGCCTTCGTCTGGATTGCGCTGGCTCGAATGTTTTGCCGGGTATGGTTGCCTCCGTCATGATGGAGGGCACCGATGGTGATGCTGCTTTCGTACTCCCGGTGCAGGCCGTCATGTTGGCCGATGACAATAGCAATTTCGTTTGGGTGGATAATAATGGCGTGGCTGAGCGTCGTGCCGTTGTCTGCTCTGGCTTCGTCCCCGATGGCGTTACGGTCTCATCGGGCCTCGCTGAGGGCGACCGCGTGGTATGGCGTGGCCAACAGAAGATTTGTTCGGGTATGAACATTGTGGCTTCCAAATAGTTACTCTTTTTCTCCCCCACACTTAGTTATTATGGCAAAGAAAAGTATCAATCTGGTGGAGATGGCCATGCACTACCGCCAGATTGTAATCCTCATTGTCTGCTGCCTCGTGGCTTTCGGCATCTATAGCTTGCCGAATATGAAGAAAAACGAGTTCCCCGACTTCACTGTCCGCGAGGGCATCGTGGCCGCCGTGGCTCCTGGTATGACTTCCACGCAGATTGAGCAGCAAGTGACCAAGCAACTCGAGGATTACATCTTCACGTATAAGGAGGTCCGCAAAGACAAGACTTACTCCATGAGCCGCGACGGCATTGTCTATGTCCGCATCGTCCTCAATGACGACCTCGACAACAAAGATGAGTTCTGGAGCAAGTTCAAGCACGGCGTCACGCAGTTCAAGAGCAAATTGCCTAAGAGCGTGGCCGCCGTGGTCGTAAATGACGATTTCGGCGACACCTCGGCTCTCCTTATCACCATCGAGAGCGACGAGAAAACCTACGCCGAACTCCACGACTACGCCGACGCCCTCGGCGACCGTCTGAGGACAATAAGCAGCGTCGGCCGTCTCTCTGTATCCGGTATGCGTCAGGAGCAAATCACTGTCCGCCTGGACTATGACCGTCTTTCGCACTACGGTCTCTCCGATCGCACTGTGGCTTCCACTCTCCTCCAAAATGGTCTTACCACCTCTGGCGGACGAGTTAAGGATGCCGACAAGAACATCCCTGTCTACGTAGCCCCCTCTCTCAACACGGCCTATGAGGTCGGTCAGCAGATTATCTTCTCTTCGCCCGACGGCGGCACGGTGCGCCTCCGCGACATTGCCACCATCTCCCGTGAGTATCCCGACCCCGAGAGCCTCATTACGAACAATGGCAAGAAGTGCCTCCTCCTCAGCGTCGAGATGAAGAAAGGCGAGAACGTCGTCAAAATGGGTGAGGAGATTGACCGCGAACTCGAGGCTTTCCAAGAGCAATTGCCCTCCGAAGTCTCCATCTTCCGCATCACGGACCAGAGTAAGGTGGTGGGCGACAGCGTATTTGACTTCCTCCGCGAACTCGCCACGGCTGTCGTCACTGTCATTCTTGTCGTCCTTGTTCTCCTGCCCGCAAAGGTGGCTTTCGTGGCGGCTTTTACTATCCCCGTGACCATTTTTACGTCCCTCGGACTCTTCTACGCCTTTGGCATTGAGCTTAATACGGTCACGCTTGCCGCTCTTATGGTTACGCTTGGCCTCATTGTGGACGACTCCATTATCATCATAGACAACTACCTCGAGCAGATAGGTGAGGGCAAGTCTCGTTGGTATGCTACTATCAACAGTGCCACCCACTTCTTCAAGTCTATCCTGACGGCCACGCTCGCCATCTCCATCACCTTCTTCCCCTTCCTCGTCACCTGTACGGGCGTCATCCACGACTTTCTGCTTAGCTTCCCATGGGCCATATCCATTGTGCTCTTCGTCTCGCTCATTGTGGCGTCGCTCTTCGTGCCTTTCTTACAATATTTCTTTATCCGCAAGCCCCTCAAGAGTGCCGATCAGCAGAAGATGAGACCTGGCGGACGCAAGCCTTTCTCGTTCCTCGCCCTCGTCCAGAGTGGGTATAATTGGCTTCTCTCGCGTTGCTTGGCTCGCCCATGGGTTACGCTTGCCGTGGGTGTCGTATGCGTTGTCCTCGGCGCCATCCTTTTCTCCTCGTTGCCTCAGAAGTCCCTCCCTACGGCAGACCGCGACCAGTTTGCTGTCGAGATCTTTACGCCCTACGGCTCGTCGCTCAAGACTACAGCCGCCGTGGCCGATAGTCTTGAGCACGTGCTCCGTCGCGACAGTCGCGTGGTCTCCGTGACCTCCT
>CAVGTO010000184.1:0-4409 GCA_963631865.1 Eggerthellaceae bacterium | reverse complement strand
GCAATGGAGAGCATCGCGCTTCCTAATTAGAAGACCTGCCGTAAGGTGGTGTGAGCGTAGCAGAAAATAACCGCCACCCGCAAGGGTGGTAAGGGTGAAAAGGCGGGGTAAGAGCCCACCGCGTTTCCAAGCAATTGGGACGGCGGATACGCAGCCGCGAATTGTAATGCCATGTATACTCAAGTCGGGTTTCACCCGCAGATGCTGCTCGTGTCTGGAGTCCTTCGGGATTCGCTTGAGGGGGTAGGCAGCTTGAGCTTGTCGGTGACGGCAAGTCTAGATAAATGATAGACCCCGCTTTCGGGCGGTGACAGAACTCGGCTTATCGCCTTGCTACTCTTCTTAACCCCTTGCACGCCTCTGTGTGTGCGAGGGGATTTTTTATGTTATCTTTGCCGTGGAATTCACTTTTGGCAAGTATGCAAGTTTGTATTGCGGAGAAACCGTCGGTGGCTGCTGAGATTGCGCGAGTACTTGGAGCCGACAGACGTAATAATGGATATTATGAGGGAAATGGCTATTGCGTTACGTGGACTTTCGGTCACTTATGCGAGCTCAAGGAACCCCATGACTATGATCCCGTCCTCAAAAGATGGGATATGCAGTTGTTGCCTATCCTGCCGCCTAAGTTTGGCATTAAGCTTAAGGCCGATAGTGGCATCAAGAAACAGTTTGATGTTATTAAGCGACTCTATGCTAATGCCGATAGCATTATAAACTGCGGTGATGCCGGGCAAGAGGGTGAGCTGATTCAACGTTGGGTGATGCAACTTGCGGGTGTCCATTGCCCCGTCTATCGTCTTTGGATTTCGTCACTTACAGAGGAGTCCATCCGTGAGGGCTTTAATAACCTTAAGCCTGCCGAGGAGTTTAATAACCTCTATGCGGCTGGTAGTGCTCGTGCCATGGGTGACTGGCTTCTTGGCATGAATGCCACGCGAGCCTATACTATCCGTTATGCTGGTCGTGGCATGGTGCTGTCAATCGGTCGTGTTCAGACTCCAACTCTTGCCCTCATTGTTCAGCGGTATAAAGAGATTGCCAATTTTAAGCCCGAGAAATATTGGGAACTCAAGACAAAGTACCGCGAAATCATTTTCTCCGCAACGTCTGGAAAATTCAATAAGATAGAGGATGGCCAAGCCGCTCTCGAAAAGATAAAGGATGCACCTTTCCAAATTGACGATGTCAAGGCTAAACAAGGTAAAGAGGCCCCCCCTGCTCTTTTCGACCTTACCTCTTTGCAGGTGGAGTGCAACAACAAACTTGGTCTCTCGGCCGATGAAACTCTCCGCATAGCCCAGTCTCTCTACGAGAACAAGTTCACGACGTATCCCCGTGTCGATACTCGCTTTTTGACCGACGACATCTATGCCAAGGTCCCGGCTATTTTAAAAGGTCTGCTTCCGTATTCAAACCTTACGGCGCCACTCTTGTCGGGTGGCAAATTGCCAAAGTCAAAAAGGGTTTTCAATAACCTCAAGGTGACAGACCACCATGCCATAATTCCCACGGGCGCGCCTCCTTCGCCTACTATGTCGGCCAACGAGAAGCGTGTCTATGACATGATTGCACGTCGTTTCATAGCCAATTTCTACCCTGATAGCATTGTGCTCCTGACTGCCGTTCTTGGCAGTGCGGCAGGCGTCCAGTTCAAGGTCAATGGTAAGCAAATCCAAGATCCAGGTTGGCGCAATGTTTATGGCAATCAGAAAATTGACGATGACAAGGATGAACAGGGTGGGGGAGTCTTGCCTGAGTTTAAAGTTGGAGAGTCTGGTCCTCATGAGCCCTCTCTCCAAGAGAAGCAAACTACTCCTCCTAAGCCATATACTGAGGCCACGCTTCTCCGCGCAATGGAGACGGCGGGTAAGCAGGTTGACGATGGTGAGTTGCGTGAGCTGATGAAAGAGAATGGCATAGGCCGCCCGTCAACCCGAGCTGCCATAATAGAGACCCTTTACCGACGTAAATATATCGTCAAGGAACGTAAAAACCTCCAGCCGACAATCAACGGTATCCGCCTGATAGACACCATCTCGTCGCCACTTCTAAAAAGTGTTGAGCTGACAGGCCAGTGGGAGCGAAAGCTTCGCCAAATTGAAAATGGAGAATACACCACGGCAAAGTTTAAGGATGAGATGGCGGCTATGGTGACCAACGTTGTCAATATTGTGCGCAATGATGTAGGTACTCAACGTTTCCAAGCTATCCAAGAACAGCTAAAGTCGACCGCCAAGTCATCTTCTCGCACTCCGAAAGTGTCTTCTACTCCAGATGGTGTAACGTCAGAAGGCGCATCTAATACTGCGAAACCATTGGCTGCTAAATCTCCGTCCGCAAAATCTAAGCAGATGGTCTGCCCTAAGTGTGGCAAACCTATTTTGAGTGGCAAATCGGCTTGGGGATGTTCTGGTTTCCGTGAGGGGTGCCATTTCGTAGTACCCTTTGTTTTTATGGAAAAGAAACTTACAGAGACTCAAGTGGCGGCTCTTCTTTCTAAGGGTGAGACGGCTACAATAAAAGGCCTTGTGGTGGATGGCGCTAAGAAGGATGGCAAATTGGCTTTCGACAAGGATTTTAATATTGTCTATCGAGAACCAGATCCTGCAAAGAGTACCCCCGACGCCCCTCTGCATTGCCCGCTTTGTGGCAATGAGATTGTAAAAGGCAAGACCGCCTGGGGCTGTTTGGGCTACAAGACGGGGTGCTCTTTCCGTGTGCCATTCCAATTTATGTGCAAGAAGTTGACGCCAACGCATCTTAAGGTCCTTATTTCTAAAAAGTGCACGGCTAAGATGACCGGTTTTGTGGATGAGCACGGAGTGCAGCGCACGGGTCAGGTGATTTTGACGCCTGAAGGCCAGTTGGCTCTTAAGAGTACTGATTAATTTGTAGGCGGGCGTGCCAAGTCTGTGGCCTGCTATCTGTCAATATTTAAGCCATTTTGGCGCATCTCTCGGGGTGCGCCAATTTTTTTTATGTCATAGTGTGACAATGATAATTTTATGTCTGCCAAAAATTCACACACCCGTTTTTGGCACGCACATTGTAAATGTATGGGTGTCGGTCGGCAAAAGCGACAGACAAACTAACAATACACTGAATAAAAAATATAAAACATAAGACAATGTCAAAGATTATTGGTATCGACTTAGGAACCACGAACTCTTGCGTGGCAGTCATGGAGGGCAACGAGCCCACAGTCATCGCTAACAGCGAGGGCAAGCGCACTACCCCTTCTGTTGTTGCATTCGTAGATGGTGGTGAGCGCAAGGTGGGTGACCCCGCCAAGCGTCAGGCCGTCACCAACCCTCATAAGACCGTCTACTCTATCAAGCGTTTCATGGGTGAGAGCTACGACCGTCTCGCGAAGGAGATTGCTCGTGTCCCTTACACCGTCAAGGCAGGTGAGAACAACACCCCGCGTGTTGATATTGATGGCCGTCTCTACTCTCCTCAGGAGATCTCCGCAATGATTCTTCAGAAGATGAAGAAGACCGCCGAGGACTATCTCGGTCAGGAGGTCACCGAGGCCGTCATCACCGTCCCTGCATACTTCAACGATTCTCAGCGTCAGGCTACTAAAGAGGCTGGTGAGATCGCAGGCCTCAAGGTCCGCCGTATCGTCAACGAGCCTACCGCAGCTGCGCTTGCCTACGGTCTCGACAAGAAGAACAAGGATATGAAGATTGTTGTCTTCGACTGTGGTGGTGGTACGCACGATGTATCTATCCTCGAGCTTGGCGACGGCGTCTTCGAGGTTAAAGCAACCGATGGTGATACCCACCTTGGTGGTGATGACTTCGACCATCGTATAATCGATTGGCTTGCCGACGAGTTCAAGGCTGAGGAGGGCATCGACCTTCGCCAGGATCCTATGGCTCTCCAGCGCCTTAAGGAGGCTGCTGAAAAGGCCAAGATTGAGCTCTCTAGCACCACTTCTTCTGAAATCAACCTGCCTTACATCACGGCTCAGGGCGGCGTGCCTAAGCACCTCGTAAAGACCCTCACCCGTGCTAAGTTTGAGCAGCTTATCGACGACCTTATCCAGCGCACCATCGCTCCTTGCAAGAGCGCGCTCCAGAATGCAGGCCTCTCTATCAACGATATCGACGAGGTTATCCTCGTAGGTGGTTCTACGCGTATTCCCGCCATCCAGGCAGCCGTTAAGAACTTCTTCGGCAAGGAGCCTTCTAAGGGCGTTAACCCTGATGAGGTTGTCGCTATCGGAGCAGCTATCCAGGGCGCAGTCCTCACCGGCGAGGTCAAGGATGTCCTCCTTCTCGATGTCACTCCTCTTTCACTCGGTATCGAGACTATGGGCGGTGTGATGACCAAGCTCATCGACGCTAATACCACCATACCGACCCGTAAGAGTCAAGTCTTCTCTACGGCTTCCGACAACC
>CAVGTO010000183.1:0-4459 GCA_963631865.1 Eggerthellaceae bacterium | reverse complement strand
CTGCCTAATATACGCGTCCCCATTAGCATTTTGAGCGCAGACACCATATTCTGCCGTAAGATATAGGCCTACGGCAGATATTAGGGGAAAAATGGGACGCAAAATACTCATTCCAAGTTCAATCTACCACACCAAAAGCCACGTGCGCCAGGGAAATCTTTCTTCTCTGGAAGATTTTCCGCATCGCCGTGGAAAATGCCAAAGACAGAAGAGCCACTACCCGACATTTGAGCATAAACAGCGCCACATTGGTACATAATGTCTTTGTACATTGCCACATCTGCCAGTTGTGAGATAACGTAAGGCTCGAAATCGTTATGCACAGTTGATTTCCACTCTGCGGGATCAGCAAAAACAGCACTCGTAATTGGGACCTCTGGCTTAGCGGGAATCATATTAGCATACGCTTCGGCAGTAGACACGGCACCTTGTGGAACGGCAAGCACAACGACCTTACCCTCTAAAGCACTACAATCGACTTCACCCAAGACATCACCAACACCTGTGACATAAGTCGGGCGCCCGCTAATAAAGAAAGGACAATCGGCACCGACGCTGGCGGCAATCGATCGCAACTTGTCGTCTGACAGGCCAAGATTGAGCATCGAGTTTATAGTCTTTATAACGAAAGCAGCATCGGAAGAGCCGCCACCAAGGCCAGCGCCATCGGGAATAACTTTATGAAGGTGAATTAAGACAGGCGGAACGTCCACTTCCTTCTTGAGAGCCCTCAGCGCCTTTACGCATAGATTTTTCTCAGGTGGTACAGCAACAGGATTGCCGGAAGTAGTAAGCACATACTCCTCTGTTTGCCCAGCGGGGAAAGCGATTTCTAGCACGTCATGCATTCCAACAGGCAAAAAAACGCTCTCGATGTCGTGATATCCATTAGGGCGCACACCAACAATATTGAGGCCGAGGTTGATTTTACAATATGGGAACACAATCATAATGCGAGGGTATATGTAACTTGACGAATGTTTATAAAAAGACGCACACGGGGACTCGGGTGCGAATATTGGACTTGGTCCTCCGTGTGCGTATCTTATTTCATTTTTTAGACATGCATTGGCATGATAATCATCAGCATATCGGTATTCTCCGCATTGACAGTCGGGCTAATGAGGCCAGGCTTAGATGGATCGGAGAGGAGGATTGTAATCTCCTGTGCATCGATATTGTTGAGCGACTCGACAAGGTGACCGGCACTGAAGCCAATAGACATCTGCGGACCATCGTACTCGCAAGGGAGAACCTCCTTGGCAGAGCAAGAGAAGTCAAGGTCTTGTGTGCTAATCTGAATGGAGTTGGAGAACAGCTCGCATTTGATGAGTTTCGTTGCATCGACGAAAACAGAAGAGCGCTGGACGGCCTTGATGAAATCGTTGCGGTTGACAACAACCTTAGCATCGTTATTTGTCGGGATGACAGTCTTGTACTGAGGGTAGTTGCCCTCGGTAAGGCGGCAATAGTAACGATACGTCTGCGACTCGAAGAGGACATTCTTGGTGCCGAAGCTTACGCTTACCATAGCATCTGACTTTCCGAGAATCCCCTTAAGGACGTTCGCTGGCTTCTTGTTGAGAACGAAAGAGGACGTGAGCTCACCGGTATTGACATCAGAACGGATATAACGCACCATCTTGTGTGTATCAGTTGCGACGAAAGACACCTTGCCTGGCTCAATGTCGAAGAAAATGCCATTCATGACAGGGCGAATCTCATCGACAGCTGTAGCGAAGACGGTAGAGGAGATGCCTGTGAGAAGAGCCTCCTCGGCGATCTCGAACTTGCTTGCGTCGTCATCAATCTTCTGCTCTGCAGGGTAATCATCGGCAGGCATACAACTCTGCACACACTCGCCCGAGAGAGTCTGAATCTCAAGGGCTTGAGAGCCAGCCTCAATAGAGAAGGTTATGGGTTGCTCAGAAAGGTTCTTAATATAGTCTGTAAGCCTTGTCACAGGGATGCAGACATCGCTATCAGAACCTTCGAGATTGTTAACCTCTAGGGTGGAAACGATACGCATCTCATTATTTGCGGCGGTAAGCACGAGTGAGTTGCCTCTTACGGAGAAAAGGAAATTGGCGAGCGCAGGCACCTGAGGTTTGTCCTCGACAATTTTGCCCATGGTTTGCAACCTGGACTGCAGAGCCCCGCAAGATACGCTGAATTTCATATATTGTGTATTCTTATTTGATTGTCAACAATTAAGCCGTCACAGTACGATAACCGACCCTTGCCTTGCCCTTGGCAATGGCCAAAAGTTTGTTCTTGATTAGGGTCTTGCGCAGGGCACCAATGTGGTCGATGAACATAATGCCGTCAGTATGGTCATACTCGTGCTGAATCACGATAGCAGAGTAGCCAGAGAAAGTCTCCTTGTGAGGCTGAAAATTCTCGTCTAGATACTCAATTTCAATTTCAGAACTGCGTTTGACATGCTCTGAGATGCCAGGCAGGCTCAAGCAGCCCTCCTGAGTATCCATAATCTTCTCATCATTGCGCTTGGTTATGTGCGCATTGATAAAGACTTTCTTGAGATCCTTTACCTCGGGATAGTCGGATGCGAGAGGCGTAGCATCGATGACGAAGAGGCGAATGGCACGACCTACCTGCGAGCCGGCAATCCCAATGCCATCGGACTTATACATAGTCTCGTACATATCGGCGATCAACTTTTGCAAATCGGGATAGTCGGATGTGATATCTGTACAAACCTTACGGAGCACAGGATGTCCGTAGAGATATATGGGAAGTTGCATAATGAGAAATTACAAATTTGAAGAGAGCGAGACGCCATTACGGAGCATCTCCATATATGTCTCAAGGATTATAGTTGCCGAAACCATATCGACGAGCCCATTCTTGTTGTTGCGGTTCTTCTTTGAGACCCCGCCGTCAATCATAGCCCGTTGGGCAATCTTTGTCGTGAAACGCTCATCGACCATGACGACATTGGCGTCTGGGATATACTTCCGCAACTGATTTAGAAACTGACGGATGTAAGTCATTGTCTCTGATTCCTCACCATTCATCTTATGAGGTTCACCAACAACAATAACCCCGACATCCTCACGAGCCATATAGTCCTTTATGAACTTGACAAGATCGTGCGAAGCCACAGTAGTAAGCCCGCCAGCAACGATGCGAGAAGGGTCGCTCACGGCAAGCCCGCAACGCTTCTTTCCATAATCTATGGCAAGAATTCTACTCATACAGTTCCGGCCAAACTAACTAATAGGCTTTGAGGCTCATATCGAGACTGCCGACATGATGCGTAAGGGCGCCAACTGAAATAAAGTCAACACCACACTCCGCATAGTCGCGAAGAGTGTCGATGGTGATGCCACCAGAGGACTCGGTCTCGTACTTGCCATCAATCATCTTAACAGCCTCACGAGTCATCTCGGGTGTAAAGTTGTCAAGCATAATCCTATCAACACCACCAATGGCGAGGACTTGCTTAAGTTCGTCGAAACTACGGACCTCGATCTCAATACGAAGGTCCTTGCCCTTTGCCTTGAGGTAGTCATGGGCACGAGTGATAGCCTTATCGATGCCACCTGCGAAATCGACATGGTTATCCTTAAGGAGAATCATATCGAAGAGACCTATACGGTGATTTCCGCCGCCACCAATTTTTACAGCCATCTTATCGAGAAGACGCATACCTGGGGTTGTCTTACGAGTATCGATAACGTTAGTTTTGAGGCCTTTGAGACGCTCGACGTAACGGCCGGTCATCGTTGCAATGCCGCTCATATGCTGCATAATATTGAGAACGAGACGCTCAGCCATAAGGAGAGTCTGCGTACGTCCCTCAACGCGGAAAGCGATATCGCCTTTCTTTACGTGATCGCCATCTTTGAGGATTTGCTCAAACTTGAAATCCTTATCGAGGTGCAAGAACACCTTGCGAGCGACATCGACACCGGCGAGGATACCATCCTCCTTAATTATTAGTTGAGCACGGCCAACAGCGTCGGCAGGGATACAGGAGAGCGAAGTGTGATCTCCATCGCCCACGTCTTCCTTTATGCAACGGTCGATGAAATCATTGAGATACGAATCGAAATCTGTCATTTCTGGTTCTCTATTCTAAGTTGTTTTATTTGTTGGGAGTTAGCCACAGGCTGAAGCAGCATCGAGACTCGGAAAGACTCGTCTGAGCTTGACAAAGTGCCTATAGATAAAGTCAGCTCACCCGCCGCCTCCTCGTGGTCAACGGAAAAGACGAGATCGGGATGAAGTGAAAGGAATTTGCTGAGGATCATTTCCGACTGTTTCCTGCTGAAGATGCCAGACGCATTAGGCAATTGAAGGTCAACAGAACCTCCGAAGAAGGCTGTGAGCTTATTATGGTCAGCATCGTCAAAAGCCTCCTTGACAGGAAGAGGAACAGTATGCCCCCACTCCGCAGCGCCATCGGACTGCGCTGATGCAGACACACATACGC
>CAVGTO010000182.1:0-4466 GCA_963631865.1 Eggerthellaceae bacterium | reverse complement strand
CGTCTACACCGTTGGAACGCATTGCGCGCCACTTGTAGTGGTCACCCATGAGCCAGATCTGGCCAATGGACTCGAAACGCTTGTTCTCGGCGACCATCTGGGGGATGAGATGGCAGTGGTAATCGATGATGGGCATATTCTCGGCGAGATCGTGGTAGAGATGCTTCGCCGTGTCATTCGTGAGAATGAAATCAGGGTTGATGAAACTTTTTGCCATAGTGTTATCGCTATAATCAAAAGCGAAAGTAGGTGATGCAAAACAATAAAACAAGCGATTTTGCAAAAAAATATTTACAATATTATTAATCAACCACTTACATTTAGGAGTAAAACCTTACGATTACCGACCTTTGCACATTGCGCGCTAAATTGCATTTCCATTCATAAACACATAAAACACAACACATTAACATATACCCGAAGCAAAATATTGCACATATTGCACAAATTTTATCCACATATTATTTGCAACGTTGCCAAACGTTTGTAAATTTGTAGCCAATTACAGATTATTAAAAAATGTCAAAACCTACCATAAGCGACATAGCAAAGGCCTTGAACATCACGCCTTCGACAGTGTCCCGCGCCCTCGCGGGCAATCCGCGAGTGAGCGAGCAGACGCGTGCGCTCGTGATTAGAAAGGCCGAGGAACTCGGGTATGAGCGCAACATTTTGGCCTCATCGCTTCGCAAAGGGTCGACAGACACCGTGGGTTTGGTAGTACCCCGTATTAACCGACTTTTCTTCAGCAACCTCATTTCTGGCGCAGAGGCGATTCTCAACCCAGCAGGTTTCAACCTTATTATAAGCCAAAGCCACGAAAGGCGCGACGACGAACGACGCGCAGTGCAGACGCTCCTCCGCAACCAGGTGGCGGGTGTGCTCATCTCACACTCACTCGAGACGGTAGACCCCGTGGCCTTCGCACAGATGTTCGAGGGCAGCGACGTGACGCTTGTACAGTTCGACCGCACGTTTCCCGGCGTCGGCGACATGGAGATAACCAATGACAACTACTCAGGCGCAAAGAATGCGACAAAGCACCTTATCGAAAGGGGATATAAACAGATAGGCCATCTTGGCGGCGACCTCAGCAGCAACGTGTATTCCGAACGCCGCAAGGGCTTTGAGGACGCGATGCGCGAGGCCGAACTGCCCGTCGACGAGAGTCTCATGTTCGAGGACAGCATCACGCGGGACAAAGGCTTCTACAACGCCGCCAAGGCACTCGAACGCGGTTGCGACGCACTATACTGCGCAGGCGACTATGCCGCGCTTGGCGTTATTGAATATGCGCGCGTAAAGGGAGTCAAGATTCCCGACGACCTTGGCGTTGTGGGCACTGCAAACGAGACCTTTGCAGACGTCGTGACCCCGTCGCTCACCACACTTGAACAGAATGCGTTCGAGATGGGCAGCAAGGCCGCACAAGCATTCTTGGATATCAAGCAAGGACGGGGAGTGGCAGATCGCCGCATCTCGATACCGATGAAACTTATGATTAGGGACTCAAGTTCCAACAGGAACAAGTAGCAGAAGGACAGAAAAAAAGAGAGCAATGAAATACGAACTTAGGTACGCCTCGCACCCGTCAGACGCGAAGAGCTACGACACGGCGCGACTCCGCAAGGAATTCCTCATTGAGGAGCTCTTCACCGCAGACGACACTGCGATGGTATACTCACTCTACGACCGCCTAATCGTCGGAGGCATCATGCCAGTAGAGAAGACGATGGGACTCGAGAATGTAGACGACCTCAAGGCAAACTATTTTCTCGAGCGCCGCGAGATAGGTATTGTCAATGTTGGTGGCACAGCCATCATCGAGGTCGACGGAGAGAAATTCGAGCTCGGATATAAAGAGATGCTCTACATTGGCCGCGGGAAAAAGGAGGTCACCTTCAAGAGCGTCGACAAGACCAAGCCCGCAAAACTCTACTTCAATTCGGCGCCTGCGCACAAAGAGTACCCGAGCAAGAAGATAACCAAGCAGGAGGCCGACATTATGCACCTCGGTTCCCTTGAAGGTTCAAACGAGAGGCAGATAAACCGTATGATTATCAACTCGGTTGTCGAGACTTGCCAGCTTCAGATGGGAATGACAGAGCTTATGCCAGGTTCGGTATGGAACACAATGCCAGCCCATGTGCACAACCGTCGTATGGAGGCTTACTTCTATTTTGAGGTGCCAGCAGAGGACGCAGTTTGCCATTTCATGGGACCGGTTGACGAGACACGCCACATTTGGATGCATAATGAGCAGGCTGTCATCTCGCCGTCGTGGAGCATTCACTCGGCAGCCGCGACACACAACTACACCTTTATCTGGGGCATGGCGGGCGAGAACCTCGACTATGGAGATCAGGACTTTTCGAAGATTACCGACCTCAAATAATTGGGTTCGAGAACAGACCAAAAAGACAGTTAAGACAAAAAGTATCACAAAATAAAACGGAATATGGCACAGAATCCATTTTCACTTGAGGGCAAAAATGCCTGGGTAACCGGCGCCTCTTACGGCATCGGCTTCAACATCGCTAAGGCTTTCGCTGGAGCAGGCATCAAGAACATCATCTTCAACGACATTAACCAGGACCTCGTCAACAAGGGACTCGCTTCTTACAAAGAGGCAGGTATCGAGAATGTACATGGCTACGTTTGCGACGTAACCAAGGAGGACGACGTCAAGGCACTCGTAGAGAAGATCCACAAGGAGGTTGGCCAGATTGACATCCTCGTCAACAACGCCGGCATCATCAAGCGCATCCCTATGCACGAGATGAAGCGCGCAGAGTTCCAGCAGGTTATCGACATCGACCTCGTTGGTCCGTTCATCGTATCCTCTGCTGTCCTCCCCGAGATGATGGAGCGTCGCGCAGGCAAGATTATCAACATCTGCTCTATGATGTCTGAGCTCGGCCGCGAGACCGTATCCGCATACGCAGCAGCAAAGGGTGGTCTCAAGATGCTCACCCGCAACATCTGCTCAGAGTATGGCGAGTATAACATCCAGTGCAATGGCATTGGCCCTGGCTACATCGCAACTCCTCAGACCGCACCTCTCCGCGAGAAGCAGCCCGACGGCAGCCGTCACCCCTTCGACTCATTCATCTGCGCCAAGACACCTGCTGGCCGTTGGCTCAACCCCGAGGAGCTCGGCGGTCCCGCTGTATTCCTCGCATCTTCTGCCTCTGACGCAGTCAACGGTCACATTCTCTATGTGGACGGCGGCATCCTTGCTTACATCGGCAAGCAGCCCAAATAAGGCACAAGCTACACTTTGAAATATTGGCGCACGGTTGGAATCACGCTCCGACCGTGCGCATTTTATTTTTTGCCCATGAAAAACAGAATTACATCACTCAAGTCATTCTATGCTTCACCTTATAGCAAGATTGCCATCGTAATTGCCATCATCCTCACAATAATATGGTATATGATATCAGCCGAGATGCGATGGGAAGCGAGAGCCAAGGAGGCGGGAAATAAAGTTTTGGCAGAGATCACTAAATATCAAAGCATTAACGGCAAAGTTCCAACATCACTTAGCGAGGTAGGCATAGAAGAGACTAATGGACTGACGGAGGCGGAAGAGTACACCATGCGGTATGAGAGAGCGGCAGACGGTAGTTTTGTGTTGCTCGTGATGGTAGACGAGAACCGTCACATGATATATTCATCGGAAACTGGAGAATGGGAAACTTGTGAATAATAGGGAAAATACGACCGTAAAGGGCATTTTTTGACATTGTCGGTTGTTTTATTAGTTAAAGAAATTATATCTTTGCGGGCAATATGTGGCTATCCTAGCTATCTTAAAAGGCAACAAAAAAGTTCAAATAACAAAAATCATGAAACAGACAAGACTCCAAATCTTTGGAACCCTTGCTTTGGCAGTCCTGATTTCAAGCTGCTCCAGCTTGGATAAGATGAAGGAAGGCGCTAAGCAGATCCAGTACAAGGTCGACCCCACCATGCTCGAGGCACACCAGGGCAAGGTCGCAATGTCTATGACTGCAACTGTTCCTGCTAAGATGTGGGACAAAAAGTGCAGCGCAGAGATCACTCCTGTCCTCCAGTATGAGGGCGGAGAGGACGCATACCCCACCATCACCGTACAGGGTGAGAAGGTAGAGGGCAACGGCCAGACCATCAGCTACACCAACGGCGGCCAGATCAAGTACCCGAAGCAGGAGATTGACTTCAACGATAAGCAGCGCGTCTCCGACCTCATCGTGCGCATTAAGTTCACCCGTGGCGACGAGACCCTCGAGATCACCTCTACCGAGCTTGACCTTGCTCCTCTCGCAAAGGGCGTTATCGCAACCTCTACCCTCATTGGTGAGGAGCCTGGCAAGAGCGAGGCTTCTAAGGACGCATTCGAGCGCAACACCCTCAATGACAAGGTAGCTGAGATCGTTTACCTCATCAACCAGTCATCCGTTCGCAACGGTGAGCTCAAGAAA
>CAVGTO010000181.1:0-4478 GCA_963631865.1 Eggerthellaceae bacterium | reverse complement strand
CACGTATCCCTCTTCCCTGATTACAGAGAAAGTCTGAATGCCCACTGGCAATCTTCTGGAATTTGTCGTCTGCATAGTCTTTTATCTTTTGCTACATTAGCTAATTTACACAAAGATAATTCTTTTTCCGTAGCTATGCTTATGGCTGCCTGCGCCCCCTCCGTCCCGTTTCCCAAAAATTACCTAACTTTGGAGCAAGTAACGGCAAATAAGCAATAATGAACGAGAGCACGTCGAAAATTCTGACGGTAATCGTCCCCACTTACAATATGGAACGATATCTGACTCAATGCCTTGAGTCTATCACTTCCATTGAAAATGTGGGTGACATCGACATTGTCGTAGTGAATGACGGTTCTACGGATCGGAGTTCAGAGATAGCTCATGGTTTTGCGGCCCGTTTCTCAAACTCTGTTTCTGTTATCGACAAGCCAAATGGCCACTACGGCTCTTGCGTCAATGTCGGACTAGCCGCCGCAAAAGGTAAGTTCGTGAAAGTTGTTGACGCTGATGATTGGGTTGAATCAGCTAACTTTCAAAAGCTGGTTGCCGAGTTGCGGGTGTGCGATGCGGATTTGGTTGTTTGCCGATATGTTGATTGTTTTGATGACGGAAAGGGAGTACAATCCGTAGGCGCTGCCAGATTTCCGCAGGAGCGTGTTGCTGTTTCTGACATTGCAGAACTTGAATTGAAGTGTTTGCCTCTTTTTCATGGGGCTGTGACTTACAAAACTGCTCTTTTACGTGAGATCGATTATCGCCAAATGGAAGGCTGTCTCTACACGGATTTACAATGGACATCCATACCGATGGCATATATTCGGAATGTTGTTTATTTCGACTATCCCGTGTATATGTATCGCCTTGGGCGCGAAGGCCAGTCTGTGGCTCCCGAAGTGAGAGTGAGATTTCTAAGAGACGAGTTCTCTGTGCGTAGTCAAGTCCTTAAAACTTTTGCTCATGCTAATTTTGTGAGTCCCGACAACAGGCGGTTGTGCAAAATAATAGCACGTAAGTTGGCATCTAGGATGTACCGTGAGGCCCTCGTGAAAAAAGAGATACCTATCGATATGCTAAAGCCGTTCGATGAGTCACTTAGGTCGGATTGTCCTTTGACATATAGCCAGATGAATCGAGAAATGGTTTCTGACGCGATTCTTGTGCCCTATGTTTGGCTCTGGCGTCATGGGCATAACCGAATGCTCAATGCGGCCGTTTCCTTTCGCAACCTTTTCCATAAGAAAAAGAAATAAGCATAATAAGAATGCCAATTTCAGTAGTAATAAACACATATAACGCCGAGCAACGTCTGCGTCAGGTTCTTGAGTCCGTGCGCAATTTCGATGAGATTGTAATATGCGACATGGAGAGCACCGACTCGACGCTCGACATTGCGCGTGAGTTCGGTTGCAAGATTGTTACTTTCCCAAAAAACGGCATAACGATATGTGAACCAGCAAGGAATACTGCAATTCAAACCGCGGGTAACGAGTGGGTTTTGGTTGTTGATGCCGATGAACTTGTGACTCCCGAACTTCGGACGTACCTCTATGAGCAGGTTGAGAAAGCGAATTGCCCAGCTGGACTATATATTCCGCGTAAGAACCATATGTTCGGTCTTTTCGTGAAATCGTCCTACCCTGACTATCAGTTGCGCTTCTTTCGCAAGTCTTTAGTCTATTGGCCACCCACAATTCATTCCGTGCCCAATGTGGAGGGCAAAGTCGAACGAATATCCAGACAACGTACCGAGTTGGCATTCATTCATTTGGCTGACGATCCAGAGAATAAGTACATTGCCAAACTTAATGCCTATTCCGACAATGAGGCGGTGCGGCGAGCTGGCAAACGTGTCGGCTATTTCAAGCTTGTCTTTTCGCCTTTTTTCCGTTTCTTCAAGTCATACATTGTCAAAGGCGGTTTCAAACTCGGTAAGTTTGGCTTCATTATGTCATGCAACGACGCTTTTTATAAATTTCTCGTTCTTGCCAAGATGATTGAGCGGGACGAACGAAAGACCCGGTTATGATCCACGTAGCATTAACAATAGACCATAGCTATGTGCGCTATTGCGCTGTAGTTATTGCTTCCGCCATAAGGAGTACAAAAGAGAGTGCCATATATTTTCATATCGTAGGTAACGGTCTCACGGAAGGTGATAGGTCTGTCCTTTCTGCAGTCGCTGCGAATCGCATTGCTTTCTACACTGTGCCGGACGATATGCTCAATCAGTATACTCTCCTTTGGGGGGCAGGGCGACTCAATATGACGGTTTTCTATCGTTGTATGCTTGCTTCCTTGTTGCCTGTTTCGGTGGTTAAGGTGTTGTATATGGATTGCGATGTAGTGGTGGTGAGGTCGCTCTATGAACTGTGGAACACGAAATTGAATGTTTTTGCCGTGGCTGGCGTGCCTGACTTATTGCGAACACCCGATGAATATTTCGAGAGGCTTGACTACGATCGCAGTCTCGGTTATTTTAATGGTGGCGTGCTTCTCCTAAATCTCAATTACTGGCGTGCGCATGATGTGGAGAGCAGACTAAGCACTTATTTCCGTGAACACCAGGATCGTGTTGTCCGAAACGATCAAGACATTATGAATGCCGTTCTCTGCCGAGAGAAGGTGCTTGTCGATTACAAATGGAATGTGCAGATTGATGTCTTTGATCGTGTTAATCATAAGACGGAGGAGGACAGAAATCGTTGTCTTGGCATAATATCGAATGCGGCTATAATTCACTTCTGCCATCGCAAGAAACCTTGGCACTATGCCTGCGCTCATCCAATGAAACAGGTCTTTTTCGATGCCGAGTTGCTTACCACGTTCGACAGTCTGTCGCCAATCTCAACACCGTGGGTGAAGGTCAAGCTCTTCTTCCACAATATCCTGTATACGCTCGGTCTGAAAAAACAGAAGATGCTGACGGAAAGCGAACTTAAGCAAGAGTTAGACGAGTACGCTAAGTCCCATCCCTGTAAATAAAAAATAGCAATCCCCCTCATAGCCGCATTCAATGATGTTCTATGAGGGGGCTTTCTCTGTTTTGCAAAGGCTCTTTTTACCCCTCGCTAATCTCCTGCCATCCTGTCATTCCCTTGCCGAGGTCGTCAAGCTCAATGGCGACGCCAAAGACTTTGCGCTGCTCTGTGCCTCGGAAAGGCTCAAGGTAATGCTTCTCTTTCATCTGCTTGACGGCAGACTCCAACCCTCCATTCTTTTTCAACTTGAGCTCCATTACATAGGTGAACTTGGCTGTGCTTGCCACCACGTCTATGCGTCCAGTGGACAGCATGTGCTCAACCTTGACATTGAGTCCTATGGAGTTGAGTATCGTGCTGACGATAAGGCGGTAACGCTCCTCCATATCCATGCTCTCCAACTTTTTGTTGCTGTAAGGCACGTCGGCAATGAGAGCCTTAAGAAGTTGCATCGACTTGGCGAGGTCGCCTTCTTTCATTGATATATTCAGAAGTGCTTGAGAAGTTTGGACATCGGTCTGTCTGCGCGTTGACAGGGCTGGCAAAACGCTATCGTAGAGAGCCTGCCTGACTTCTTTGTTCGGAAAGCCGAGTATGTATGTGCCTTGTATGTATTGCTTGATTGTCAAGTAGCCGGATTGGTACAAGAAGAGTCCAGCGTTGTCGCAAGAAATATCGGAGGATTCAAGGATGTTGTCCGTAATGGGGTAATTCTCAAACTCTCCCAATTTTATATCCATGTCGCTCACGAACCTCTGTAGCAATGTTGTGGCACCAGAGGAAACCCAGTAGTTAGACAAATTTTGGTTGTCGAGGGCGTTGATGAGGCTGAAAGGGTTGTATATGTCTTTCTTGCATGCTTTCGAGAAATGGTAACCATCATAATGCTCTTTAAGCTTATTGATGGTCTCCTCTTTTGTCCACCCATTTTCTTCAGCCATTTCTTCAATTTCTGGCACAAAGTTGTCTTCCAATTCTTGTTGCGATATTCCGCAAAGACTTTCAAATTTGGGCTTAAAACTGAGATTGACGAGGTTGTTGAAAGCAGAGAAAAGCGAGATTTGTGTGAACTTGGTGACGCCTGTTATGAAGACGAAGCGTATATGCTCGTCTTCGGCCTTTACTGTGGTGAAAACGCTGCGGTACAGACTTGCGCACTTCTCGTGCTCTTGCGTTCCCCACGAATGTTGGAGGGGGTAGTCATATTCGTCGACAAGTATGGCTACTTTCTCTTTAGTAGTTTCGTGCGCGGCAACAATGATATTATGAAGCCTTCTTGAAAGTGAAAGTCCTGGCTCGTTTTGAACACCATATTTTTTCTCAAATTCCCCAAATACAGACTCAAAGAAAGATAGAAGGTCTTCTGCCGTCTCTCCTGCTTGACTCATATCCAATCGAATTACAGGTCTCACCTTCCATTCCTTCTCCACCTCCATTATCTTCAGTCCCTCAAAGAGTTCCTTGCGTCCCTCAAAATATGTTTGGAGTGTGGTGACA
>CAVGTO010000180.1:0-4493 GCA_963631865.1 Eggerthellaceae bacterium | reverse complement strand
AAAGACTGGCGAGGACATCTCGCGTGAGTATGGCATACCCATCGTCAACAAGCGTGTCAGCATTACTCCTGCGGCAATTGTTGGCAGTGGCATTTGCCAAAGTCCCGATGACTACGTCAAACTTTGCCAAACTCTCGACAAGGTTGCTCATGACATCGGTATCAATTTCCTTGGTGGCTTCTCCGCTATTGTCAGCAAGGGTATGACGCCTTCTGACGAGATGCTCATCCGCTCTCTCCCCCAAGCTCTTGCAACTACCGAACTCGTATGTTCTTCTGTTAATCTCGGCTCTACCAGGACGGGTATCAACATGGATGCGGTAAGGCTTATTGGCCAAACAGTCAAGGATATCGCTCTTGCTACGGCTGATAAAGATTCGTTTGGTTGCGTAAAGTTTGTCGCACTTTGTAATGCCCCTGATGACAACCCATTTATGGCCGGCGCCTTTCATGGCGTGTCCGAGCCCGATGCTGTCATTAACGTCGGTGTCTCTGGCCCTGGTGTCGTCAAGCATGCTCTTACCCATATCCATGGTCAGTCCTTCGAGGTTCTCTGTGAGACTGTAAAAAAGACTGCTTTTAAGATCACTCGTGTTGGTCAGCTTGTCGCTCAAGAGGCTTCGCGTCGCCTTGGTGTGCCTTTCGGCATTATCGATCTTTCTTTGGCTCCTACGCCTGCAATTGGCGATTCCGTTGCGGATATCCTTAAAGAGATGGGTCTCCAGCAGTGTGGTGCTCCTGGTACAACTGCAGCTCTTGCTCTTCTAAATGATCAGGTCAAGAAGGGTGGCGTCATGGCGTCTTCTTATGTCGGTGGACTTAGTGGCGCGTTCATCCCTGTGAGTGAGGATCAAGGTATGATTGATTCTGTTCGTGCTGGTGCTCTTACCATCGAGAAGCTTGAGGCCATGACATGCGTCTGCTCCGTCGGTCTCGATATGATTGCCATACCAGGCGATACTCCTGCCACGACTATTGCCGGCATTATCGCTGACGAGGCTGCTATTGGTATGATTAATCAGAAGACGACAGCCGTGCGTATTCTTCCTGTCATTGGCAAGACTGTAGGTGAGGAGGTTTACTATGGTGGTCTCCTTGGATATGCTCCTATCATGCCTGTCAACAAGTTCGATTGCTCTGAGTTTGTTAATCGCGCAGGTCGTATTCCTGCGCCTATCCACAGCTTTAAGAACTAAATGCGGAGCAGAGAATCTTGACTCTCAATTCTATACACGGCAAAAACGTCCATCCTTCTCTAGCCGAGTCGGATGGACGTTTACTTTTTTGTTGAATATCAGGCTAATGCCTATTCCTCAAATAAGTCTTTTGTGCTCTCGAGCCACACATCTGCCATTCGCCTATGGCCTGCGGCGGTGGGGTGGATGCCATCCCATATCCAATAATCTTTACGTGGCTGTATCTTCTCTAATTCTTTGAACAGAGCGTCGAAACGTACGAGTCTTGCTCCATAGTCTTTGGCTATTTGTTCTGTGTGTACATCCAAACTGTCGATTAAGCTTTGTCGAAGCACAAAGTTTGGGGCCTCTCCTCGCCATCCGCTCGGGGCTACAAATGGTGTGCAGAGTACAATTTGTACATTATGACATGCTGTCTGCAGTGTGTCGAGCGCATATCTGTACATCTCGTCCCAAGCCTTAAAGTCGAAAGGTTCGGTTATTGTATCCCTACCTACATAATATTCGACGTCGTTGGTCCCGATAAGTATTGACACAAGGTCGGGCTGCAAGTCAATGCAATCCTCTCCCCATCGGTCTACCATCATCTTGAGCGTGTGTCCACTGATGCCTCTATTGAAGAACTGTATGTCACGCTCTGGGTACTTGCTTTGCAATTCGGATGCGCAAAGGTACATATATCCATGTCCGTAGATATGGTTCAAGTCTCCGTGGCTGCGCTCTTTAGAGGGCTTACCTTCGCAGTCGTGTCCCCACGCTCCGTCGGTTATCGAGTCTCCAATAAACAGGGCTTTCCGGATTTTATTGCATGTCTGTTGCATCTCCGTCTTGTTCGTGTCCGTTGTACTTGTTGGAGTGCAAGCTGCAAGCGCAAGTGCTGCAATTAGTACGTATCCTTTCATAAGTCGTATCTCTCTTTTTTTTACCACTCTTCATAATTGGCTGTGGCTTCTACTTTTTCTTCTACGTCGTCGGGTAGGGCGGGGAAGAAGTCATAACCCGTTATTCGCTCTACTTCGTCAATAGAGTGAATATACATCTCTTTCTTTGTCCGTTTATGAGCATCGCCACTGTTGCTCACTGTGGCTGCTCCATTCTCATTTCTGCAAACGAAACCAATTCCTTTGGGCCCCTTTGAGTCTGTACATAGGATGACTTTGAAAAATGCATCAGGCACTTTCACTTTGTTCCGTCCTATATAACCTTTCTCGCTTTTCTTGAAAAATATAGGTCCCGAAACAACGTAAACTTTCCCGTAGCGCAGAGCCCAACGACGGCACGACTTTTCGATGTCGTTCCATACGCCTGCATTTAGCGCTCTAGATTGTGGCGACACATTAGAAAGCAGAAATGACTCATATTGAACGTCTTCTCTCCATCTGCAGTCTCCCGCTGGGCACATATGCCCTCTTGTCCACCCACTACCTCTGTAGTCTTCGAGCGTTGCACGTGGGCTCGGAGTCTCCTCGTCTTCGTGGAATGGAGCATTTACTGGGCGGTCAACTATCATATTGCTTTCGGTGACGTTTCCTTTGGTTATAGTCCATGCCACCCAATTGGGCTGACGCGTTTCTTTGTTGTAGCATACCGTGTATGCTGTGCGCTCTAATATCTGTTCTGACTGGTCTTCTCTGCTTGCTGGCAAAAGTGGTGATGGAGGATTGCCTGCTTCTGCATCACTTTGCTCGATGTTGACCTCTGCTCCGTTGCGTGTGTTGTTGGCCTCTGATGTGGACTCTCCGTAATAATAGAGTGCCACTATCAGTATGCCGAGTATCAGATATATTACCCTCTTCATTTCAACTCGTTTGCTTGTTATCGTACTTTATAACTCCCTAAAATTACTCAGAAGAGGTGATAATTACAATTTTCACTCCATTATCTATCATTCAAAAACTAATGTTATAAAAATACAATTCTCAGTGCATATTATAATTCTGTGATAGGCAAATGATGCACAAATTACCGTTTTGTCGTTTATATTGACCTGTTCGCCGAAAAAATATAGCATTTCTCGCCATTATTCACTTACTTAGTTTTATCAAAAAATCAAATGACGAATTAAGATGAAAAGATTTCTAACCAATTTGTGCGTTGTCGTGGCTTTCTTCGCCGTGATCTTTGGCATGGGGTATACACTTGTCTCCTCTGAGCCAATCCCGTGCGCACGTCACCCGCATAAGCAGCACCATGAGAAGTTCGTTTGCCCCAATTGTGGCTTTGAGCTTCCAATGCCTCCTCATAAGGGTCCAGCCGGTGAAGGTCGTCACGGTCATCATGACGGCATGAATCCTCAGGCTCCTGATCAATCGCAATTGCCAGAGCAACCTCAGTGCCCAGTTCAGCCGCAAGGCCCCGACCAACCACAGTGCCAGGCTCAGCCTCAGGGCCCAGCTCAGCCTCAAGGTCCGGCAGACAACCAACATTTTGAGGGTCAACCACAACCTGCTCCCCAGTGCAAGGACGGTCGTCCTATGCCTCCTGCTCCCAAAGCTCCCGCTGAGCCTCAAAAACCAAAACCTGCTCCTCGCAAATAATTGAGCAAAAGCAAAAAGCCCTGCATTGAATCATAGAATTCAATGCAGGGCTTTATTTCTGAAAATATTGTCGTTTCTTTATTCCATACGTCCGTATTTCATCTCGTCGCCGTTCTTGTCATACTCCTTTCGCTTGCCTGTTGGAGGTTCGGTCAAGATGATTTTTATGACAGCGGTGCGAGCTAGGCTGCGTGCTATGCTTGCGTCGAAAGCATCCATGTGTTTGGGCAAGAAGCGTTCGCTTATTATGCGAAGTCCCTCTATCTTCTCTTTCTCGTCCTCTACCAACATGGCTTTCCCTTTTGCTATGGCCGAGCGGTAGCATAGTGTAAAGCTATCGTCTTTGGGACCGACGGTAGGGACGCAGAGAGTTACAGCAGAAAGGCAGACTTCTGGATGTGCGGCAATGCAATTAAGTTTCTCCCCTTCGAGTGCGCAGTGAAAGTACCAATTCTTGTCGTCTTCTGATGCCAACGACAGCGGTAGACCGTAAGCATTTCCGTCGGGTGTCGTGAAACTTACAGTGATGTAAGGTGCTTTGTGCATAACCTCGAATGCCCAATCTGCACTCATTTCTCTGCTTTCTTTTCTCATCTCCTAATTGTTTAGAGAGAAAGTCTTAACGTTCTAACGCTTCTCAAGAAGTACAACCGACTCCACATGATGTGTATGCGGGAACATATCTACGGGTCGAAGAGCAACAACTTTGTAATGCTCATTCATCATCTGAATGTCACGCGCTTGGGTGGCTGAGTTGCAAC
>CAVGTO010000179.1:0-4515 GCA_963631865.1 Eggerthellaceae bacterium | reverse complement strand
TAACCTGGTCGAAGGATTGGATGCCTATGGGGAAAATCATTTTCAGTTTACAGTTTAAATCAGTTCACAGTGCACAGTTCACAATTCCCAGTTACCTGGCACTACGCTATAGAACCACGACGAATGTCTAAGGTACTACAAATTTCGACAATATCGACTACTTACGACAATATCGACAATTCCAACAATCAACGACAATCCGTTAAATCCGTGTTCGAGAAGAAACCCACGTTTCAAACGACCAGTAACTGTGAACTATGCACTGAGAACCGAGCACTGAGAAGATGCAATAAATCCGGTAAGTGCCCTGTTCTCCGCTGAGCGTGGTCGAAGGGCAGTATGGCCTTTGCTGCGCACTGATGTGCGAGTTCGCCAATATGACAGGGCTCACCTATTTGGAGACGTGCGTGGTGGAGCAACTGTATCTGCATCCGCTGATCGTAATGCTGTTCTCATTGCCCGCCCTCGCGGTTAGCATCAAGGGATTTTTCTTCGATGGTGCCAGGCGGGTCATGCCGATCTTGCTGTCGACGCTGATGTTCGCGATAAACGCCACCATCATGGTCGCCACGTGGGCACATTATTGGAGGCCGCTCATCCCGGCGGGGCAATGGCGAACCACTCGTGGGACGTGCACGTGATGCTGAACATCCTGATTTTCGTGGTAGCCTTCTTGCTGGACGGTGTCATCTGTTGGGTTATCTACAGATTTGCCAAAGGAGAGTAAAAAATTAGCAGTTTGCTGTTGCCGGAGTCCCGCTTTGCCATGACTCCGGCAATTGCTGTTTTTTGTATAGCGTATATCTATCGCACTGGAAACATTTTTGCAAAGGCTATCGTAAAAAGGGATTGATAGTGGAATATAAATCACCGTAATCATTACAGGACAAAATGATACGACAAACACTCTTGCTGTGCACGGTAGCGGTCCTTGTCATCGGAGGCTCGGTCTATGCGCAGAACAAGCAGCCACGCGTAGAGAAATCCGAGTTCCTAACCCAAGAGAACGGAAGGGAGGAAGCCAAGGCTGCGCTCAAAGCGGGCGACCGCCTCTACAAGAAAGGTCCCAAGTATTACGAGGAGGCGGCCAAGCAATACCAAATAGCTTACAACTACAACCAGGCAGACAAAGCACTCAACTATAAGTTGGGCAAGACACTGCTCTACGGCTCGACACGCTCGGCGGCACTCATCCCGCTTCTGCATTCGGACCCGAAAATCATGGAGGACTACTACCTCCTGCTCGGACAGGCGTACCAGTACAACCGCGACTACCGCCACGCCATCGAGGCTTACGACAAATACCTCGGCACGCTCTCCAGCCGCGACAGAAAGAGCCAGGAGACCAAAATCAAACATTACATAAGCGAGTGTGAATATTCCTACGAGGCCATACTGGACTCGGCATCAGTCTTCATCAACAACCTTGGTGACGGAATAAACTCATATTATGACGAGTACGCCCCCGCACTGAACTTCAACGACTCACTCTTCTTCTTCACCTCGCGACGTCCTGACAAAGCGCCCAAGAAACTCAAGACGCGCTATAACGACGACGAGCAGATCTACGAAGCCAAGAACCCAGCCCTCGGCACCGACGGCAAACTGACGCAGCACGGACGACTTATGAGCATCCGCAACCTCGCCGTGGCCGGTTTCAGCAAGACCGAGGAGAGAATCTTCTATTACAAAGGTAAGACGGAGAACGGCCGCCTACGCACATCTTCACCAACAAAGGACGGCAAAGAATGGAGTCGCGGACGCCGACTGAAGAGGAGCGTCAACGGCATAGCCACCAAGGAGGGAGCCCTGTCACTCGACGGGCACAACAACATCTACTTCATTTCCGACCGTGAAGGCGGTGAGGGCGGGAACGACATTTGGTACGCCGAGTACAAGCATGGCTTCAAATGGAGCAAACCCGTCAACCTCGGCAAGGTCATCAACACGTCATTCGACGAGCAGAGCGTATACGTAACGGCCGGCAGCGACACCCTCTACTTCTCGTCCAACGGCCACATCGGCTTTGGCGGCTACGACATCTTTATGTCTGTGCGTCAAACTGGTGGAGAGTGGGGCGAGCCCGTCAATATGGGTTATCCTGTCAACACGGCGTATGACGAGGTAAGCTATCTGCCAACATCCGACCCCGACGTGGCATACATAGCATCCAACCGCGAGGGCACCCTTGGCGGCATGGACATCTTCAACGTCATTCAGGACCGCCGCTTGCCGTTCATCTTCGCCTTCAAGGGTATAGACAAGGACAACGGCAAGGAGATTGCCATAGACTATAACGTGGTGGACGTCAAGCAGAACGCGGCTCTCGGTCAAGGCACTACGCCCGCCAACAGCGACTGGACTCTCGCCACGTTCGAGGACCACGGCCTCTACACTATTGGCTACACCGCCGAAGGCTACCACACGTACACCGACACCATCGAGTGCCCGGCGGAGAAAAACGCACGCATAGAGCGCACCCTCGAACTCGAGAAACTGGCTCACCCGTTCAACCTCTCGGGCGTCGTAACGAACAAGAAGACCGGCCGAGCCGTGGCAGCCAACATAGAGTTCCGCGACACCAAGGGCGCACTTCTCGGCTCTACGGCTTCCAGCGCAATCTCGGGTAAATACTCATTCGACTTCCCCGACAAAGTCGACCTCGTCGTGGAGGCACGCGCCGTGGACTATGTAGACGCACAGGCCACCGTCCTCGCCACTCAGACCAAGGACGAGAATATCCGTCAGGACATACAGATGTCCGCAAGCAAAGTGACCTTCGTACTTATGGGCACCGTGTTTGAGGAAGGCACCCAGATTCCCGTGGCAGCGCAGCTGCGCATAACACCCACTGGCAAGAATGCGGCCGAGACAGTTGTGGACGTAGACAGCATCACAGGCAAATACACAGCCAACCTCCTCACCAGCGGACCATACTGGGTTGACGTCGAGGCCAAGGGCTACTTCTTCACCAACGACGCCCTCAACTTCGGCGGCTCGCGCTTCGCACAGCGCAACTACACCCTCAAGAAGATGAAGGCGGGCGTCAAGATAACCCTCGAGAACATCCTATTCCAGACAGGCTCGGCAAAACTCAAGAAGAGCTCTTACGAGCCACTCGACAAGTTCGCCGACCTCCTCAAGAAGAACCCCGAGGTCCGCATAGAGGTATCAGGCCACACCGACAACGTAGGCAGTGCAGCCTCCAACAAGAAACTCTCCAAGGCCCGCGCAAAGAGCGTCCGCGACTACCTCATCAAGCAGGGTGTCTCCGAGGACCGCATAGACTACGAGGGTTACGGTATGGAGCAACCCGTAGAGAGCAACAAGACGAAGGCCGGACGAGAGAAGAACCGCCGCGTCGAGGTCAAGGTGCTCGACTAAGAGAAGTGAACAACATCAAGACTACTGAAGATGCTTAGCAACAAATATATAGCAGTCATCAGCCTTGCGGCAGCCCTCTTGTCGGGCTGCAAGGAGGACGAGATAATAGTGGACGACAACTTCGACCGTCCCATAAACGTGGCAGCGCCCATCCTCAAGAGCGAGAGCTCTGCCAAGGCCCTCGTGGAGGAGTGGCTCAGCGGCACCGAATGGTATACCGACGAGGACGGCGTCCTCACCACCACCTACACCTCTATCGACAGTGCATCGGCCTCCGACGTGCTCAAACTCAACGACGTACAGTGCACCATCAGCAGCCCGCTGAGTTCAACATTGGGCACCACCCAGTCGTACCTGTTCTACTCCGAACCTCTGAACAGCGAGCCCAACCAACGCTTCGACTACATCCGAATCAAGGATGGATACATCAACCTCACGTCCCCGGCATCGACGGCCAGCGGCCATGCGGTCCTCAGCCTTATGGACAAGAATGGAGTGGTCAAGGACACCAAGGGACAGGACTTCTCGGCCTCATGGGAGATTGAAAAAGGCACATCGCAAAAGGTAGACCTCAGCGACTTCGTAATCTCACCCATCGAGAAAGACGGCAATTGGTACGTCAAGACCCTCGTGACCCTCACCAACCTCTCGGATGCCGACGGAGCGACATTGCAGTTCAGCTACAAGTCGTCCGGCGTCACCGTTGGCGAGGCCCGCGGATATTTTGGCAACATAGTGGTGCTGACCGACAACAGCACGACGCGCATCGCAGCCTTCGACCGCAGTAACTTCCCCGATGAAGTTGACTTCAAAGGCGTCTACACCGACTTTACTGTCTCGAGCACCATCGGCGTGCCCCTCGAATGGAAGATGGGCACCATAACATTCACAAGCCGCAACGACAAGGACCTCGACCTCAACTATGACTTCGGGGCGCCCGCGTTCCCGCAGCAGAGCTATGCGGACTACCTCAAAGAGAACGTTCTCACGCCTCAGACCAAGGAAATCCACATCGACGAGGAGAACTCCAACATCCAGGATGTCATCAACCTCCACCCCGTGCGCTACTCATATGGCGTAAACGTGGTTGCCAACCCCGAGGGCGAGGTTGAGGGCGAGACGAACTTCGTG
>CAVGTO010000178.1:0-4534 GCA_963631865.1 Eggerthellaceae bacterium | reverse complement strand
GAGACCGCCCTTTACGTCGACATCGAAAACAATTACATGTCCTTTGCCCCAGATGCGATCCACCTCACTGCGGAGGGTGCCATAATAGCAACCTTTGTAGACCTCCTCATGCTCCACGAAGTCGCCAGCCGCAATGCGCTTCTCGAACTCCTCGGTAGAGAGGAAGTAATATTCCACACCATTCTTCTCCTGACCACGAGGAGCACGGCTCGTAGCCGAAATAGAGAACTCGAGACCAAGATTCTTAGTCAGGAGATAGTTGACGATTGTGCTCTTGCCGCTACCGGACGGAGCAGAAAAGATTATAATCTTACCCATTTAACACTTAAGAAAACTCTTGTATGACTTCGGAAGGGAAGAAAGCAAAGAGGGCCAAGCATGTAGCACGAAACGCACTCCAGCTTGGCCAACAATTAGTTTGAGAGGAGAATACGCTTAGAGCACGTTGAGCACCTGCTCCTTAATCTTCTCAAGCTCGTCCTTCATCTTGACGACGAGACGTTGCATCTCGGCCTGGTTGGCTTTGGAGCCAAGAGTATTAATCTCACGCCCCATCTCCTGAGCAATGAAACCGAGCTTCTTGCCAGCATCGGCATCGTTGTCGGTAGTCTCGCGGAAATACTTGATATGGTTGGCGAGGCGGACTTTCTCCTCATTGATATCAAGTTTCTCGATATAGTAGATAAGCTCCTGCTCAAGACGATTTTGGTCTACCTTGTCCTTGGCGATAATCTCGTCGAGGTTGCTCTGGATACGGGTTTTGATTTTCTCCACCCTCTCCTTCTCGTATTTGGGGACCTCGAAAGAGTATTGCTCAATGAGGTCCACGTGGCTAAGGAGGTCCTTGGCAAGAGCGCAGCCCTCTTGCTCGCGGAAGCTGATGAAATTGTCGGTAGCCTCGCGAACGCAATCCATAACCTGCTCCCACTCCTTCTCATCGAGTTCGGGCTGCTCAACCTTAACAACATCGGGGAGACTCATAATGATACGCATATAGTCGGTCTCGCCCGCCATGCCGACCTGCTCCTTGATAGCAGAAAGTTGCTGATAGTACTGTCGGACAGCGTCCTGGTCAATGCGCGCCACACGCTCTGCCTGCTGGGTCTCGCAGAACATGGAGAAATCGACCTTGCCGCGGCCAATGCGGGATGCGAGATAGGAGCGTACGTCGAGCTCCTTCTCTCGGTAGAACCCCGGGACTCGCATTGCCAAATCGAGTTGCTTGCTATTGAGCGACTTGATTTCGACTGTAATCTTTTTGTTTGGCAACTCTTTGACGGCCTTGCCATAGCCGGTCATTGATAATATCATTATGAGTTTTTTATCCTTCCTTATGATATAGGTAGGTGAAAATCAGTTCGTTTTTTGTTTCTCTTGGTCCTTACGCCACAAGTCGGCAATGATGCCATCGGAGAGGCCATCGGACGGGATCTCGATATTTTTTATGTTGAAAGCGTCGGCAATGGTGAGGAAAATATCAGCCGCAGGGACTATGACATCGGCACGGTCAGCCTTGAGCTTATAGTTCACCATACGTTGCTCGACGGTCAAGGCACTCAACTCGTTATAAAGCCCGCGAAGGGTATCTACGCTCATACTGCTATCGGCAGTATCACGTTCTTGGGCAAGGCCGAAAAGCTTATTGATGTTGCCTCCGGCGCCGACAATCACGGCATCATCGAGATAGCTATCACCGAAACCTGGCTCACCCTCCATGGAGACAAGAGCGGACTGAAGTTTCTCATGCCAATCTGCGGGGGCAGCGTTGTTGATAATCCTTACTGTTCCGACAGGGAATGACTTCCGGGCGAAAGTCTTGCCGGCGCACATAATAGAGATTTCCGTACTACCGCCACCGACATCGACGTAAACAAGCTTGCGACGGTCAGTTGGAGAATGGAGACTTGATACAATCGAAGCCTCCTCTTGGCCAGAGATTACTTCGACGTTGAAATCAGTAGCCTCCTTGATCTTGCGGACCACATCGGTGGCATTTGAAGCCTCGCGAAGGGCGCTAGTGGCGCAGAAACGGCTGCGCGAGAGCGGTATGCCATAGATACCCATCACAATCTTGTATGACCTCATAAGGTCGACGAGATTGTGGAGCTTGGTGTCTGAGACGAAACCCGAAGTAAATACGTCCTGACCCAAACGGAGCGGGACGCGGAGCAGCACGACTTTGCTAAATCGGCCGGTAGAAGGATCGTCAAGACGTTTAATTGACAGTCGTACAGCATTTGAGCCTATGTCGACTGCGGCATAATGTGGATATTCCATACAGAGAGAGAGCCGTAGTTCGGCAAAAGGGCGATACAGTGGAAGGAGAGACCCAGACACCGTAACAATATCAACATAGCTGATATCAGCGTAAAGTTACGAATTAATTCGCTAACTTCGCATATATGGCAACAGCAAAGAAAACAAGGGTAGTCGTAGGCCTCTCGGGAGGCGTAGACTCAAGTGTAGCCGCATACGTCCTGCGCGAGCAGGGCTATGACGTGGTAGGGCTCTTTATGCGCAACTGGACAGACACGACAGGCGTACTGAAAGGCGACTGCCCATGGTTGGACGATAAATTCGATGCGGAAGCTGTGGCTCGCAAGCTCGGCATACCTTTCCATTTCATAGACCTCTCGGCTGACTATAGTAAGCGTGTGGTGGACTATATGTTCGCAGAATACGCAGCGGGCAGAACACCAAACCCAGACGTGCTTTGCAATAGGGAAATTAAATTCGACAGTTTCCTCAAGGCGGCACGTGAGTTGGGTGCGGATTACGTGGCCACGGGTCACTATTGCCGAAAAGCGGAACAAACATTGCCAAATGGAAGTGTTTCTTACAGCCTCTTGGCTGGTACTGACCCAAATAAAGACCAGAGCTATTTCCTTTGCCAACTAAACCAGGCACAACTAGCGGCTGCCATGTTTCCCATTGGCGACATGCTTAAGCCCGAGGTGCGACGCATAGCCACTGAGTTGAACCTCGTGACGGCGCACAAGAAGGACTCGCAGGGCATCTGTTTCGTGGGCAAAGTAGATTTACCCGTCTTCCTGCAGCAGAAGCTCAAATCCGTCGAAGGTAAAGTATTCCTCATCGACCCGCAGGCAGAAATTTTCGAGCGAGACTGGTCGCCCGCCGATGCAGAAAAACCTGATGCAGATGCCCTAGATGCCCTCGCACAGCCATACGCTTTGCACCCCAAATACGGGCGCAAAGTCGGCACTCACCAGGGGGCGCAGTTCTACACAATCGGACAACGTAAAGGATTGTATATCGGAGGTTTCCCAGAGCCTCTCTTCGTAATCGGCTCAAACATAGAGCACAACCAAGTATTTGTGGGTATGGGGGACAACCATCCGGGCCTACACCGCAGAGTGCTGAAAATAAATAAGGAAGAGATACATTGGCTTCGTCCCGAATGCGCAATGACGGAGAGCGAAGTCCGCAGATATAGATGCCGAATAAGGTATAGGCAGCCGTTGCAAGATGCACGCGCAGCGATGACAGCAAACGGCATGTACATAATATTCGACGAAACACAACGAGGGATAACCCCCGGTCAGTTCGCCGCTCTATACGATGGCGACGAAGTGGCATGCTCGGGCGTCATAGCAATGTAACGTACACAGAAGTAGACTTCAAGACAACAGACACACAACAACAGAGAAAGAAAATATGCGCGGAAGAAGGGTACTCACATTTGCCGCAGCATTGACAATAGCGGCAAGCGCATGGGCGCAGCAAAATAACTCGCCAACAGAAAACGCAGGTATGCGCATAAAGCGAGGACGCACACGCACGGAGTGCAAGCACCCAGGGATAAAACGCGTAAGGACTTATGACATAACGAGTCAAGAAATTCCAGCAGCGTTCGACGGATACAGGATGGCGTTTGTGACCGACACGCACTACCCTAGCCTTTTTACAGACGAGACATTGACGAGCCTCGACTCCGTCCTAAAAGAGCTGCATCCGGACGCACTGCTGCTGGGCGGTGATTATCAGGAAGACTGTGAGCACGTAGAGCCGTTGTTCAAAACCATCATGGAGTGCGCACCCAAAGATGGAGCTTACGCCGTGCTGGGCAACAACGACCTCGAACGGTGCACCGACGTGATTGTCAGCCTGATGAAAGACTACGACATAACCCTTGTAGAGGATACAACGACGCAAATCCGCCGAGGGCGTAGCCACATAACGGTTGCTGGTGTTCGCAACACATTCCAACCCCGAGAGTCACGCATCTCCCCCACCCTCAACGAGCCGGCCTCGGACTTCGTTATTCTGCTAACCCACACCCCCGACTACGCAGAGGACCAAGACATAACAAACGCCGATATTACATTAGCGGGCCATACGCATGGTGGGCAAGTGACACTCTTCGGAGCATGGGCGCCAGTTACAGCCTCACACTACGGACAACGTTTCCTTAAGGGACTTAACAAAAATTCGGCAGGTCAATCCGTCATAACATCTACGGGCATTGGAACTTCGAGACATGCGGTGAGATTCTTCGCGCCGAGCGAGGTGGTAT
>CAVGTO010000177.1:0-4557 GCA_963631865.1 Eggerthellaceae bacterium | reverse complement strand
GCAGTACAATAAGAGCTTCGACGGCAAAGAGTAAGCATTAGACACACTTATATTCTTAATATACAGGCAGTCGCCCCCAGATCAGACTTCTGAACTGGGGGCGACTTATGTATATTAGAGTTGGGATATAACTATTCTGAGGCTTTTCATCCGACAACGGTAAACTCCCAATCGAGGGAACGGGAGTTGCCACAGGAGTCGGTAACGACGGCGTGGAGCTTATGACGGCCTCGGGTGAGGCCAAGATATTCAGGCGTCATCTTGAGACGGGCGTTCTTATAGTCGAACTCGAAGACTTGCCACTGGCCATCGATAGTGACGGAATATTTGGCTATGCCACTCTTATCATCTGAAATGCCAATGCTTATGAGGTCGGATTTGCCGACTGACGTCACCTTATTTCGGATTCGGATATACGGCGCAAGAGTGTCCACGTCGAGAGTATAGTCTCCGAGAGACGTGACGTTGGCAGATATAACGAAGTGATTATCAGAACCGATTTCGGGACTCACAACACCGCCGCAATAAGCGACTCCACCACCCGTCTTGCGGCCAACGAAAACCTTCTCTTTTATTCGTCGCCATTGATTGGGCACAGGCATCGTCACCTTAATTGACTTTTGAATAGGCACAAGGCGACTGCCGATGGAGAAAACAGGGGGCAACTGACCTTGCCTATCGGTGCGGGAAATAGACACATATTGGTCATCGTAAAAAGTCTCGCGAGGGATAAGGACATCGACGCCGAGAGTGTCCTTGGTCCACGTGCGTTGCCATTTTACCAAGTCGCCGGCGGGAATCGCTTTAGGTTTTGCACCAGCGTTGCGAACGCCACGCAGGGTAAACGACACAGAGCTCTCATTGCCAGCAAAGTCCTTTACGACATACCGCATCTTGTGAGTCTCACCCTCACGGACTACAGTCGGGGTGGTATGTTTGCCGTAGATAGGCAGACGATTTCCGGGACTAACGAAACTACGCTGTATGAAATGTTTGTTGAGGAGGCTCTCGGCATAATCTATGTGGCTATTGACATGGCGATTGAGGTCGAAGGGGAAATGGTCCACACGAGAAGAGTAGACAAGCGTATCGCCATCGTAGAGGTTTATTTCTATAACGCCACAGGGACGGCCACCGGCATAAAAATAGTCCGTGCAATGGATGCCGAGGCCAATAGAGCCCACGCAATCGATAGCTCGCCCACTAATATTGCCGAGTTTAAAGTATCTGTCGGAGGTTGCACCACTAACCTGCGCATCGACAGAGAGGGCATAAACTTTGACACCATAGAGAGTTGGCGGGACGTTATCGGGCGCAATGGTTATGAAACGCAATGGGTTGAGAGGCTCCTCCGTCTTAGTATCGCGTACCTCAAAATGGAGATGCGGGCCACCAGAGCCACCAGTGTTGCCAGAGTACGCCACAACCTCATCTCGTACAACGGGCACACTACCCTCGGCTGGGAAAAACTCAGTATCGAATGTCTGCGAGGCATACTGATGTTGCCTTACGAGCGAATCTATCTTGGGTGCGAAACCATTAAGGTGGCCATAGACTGTGGTATGCCCGTCTGGATGAGAGATATACAGGGCACGGCCATAACCGTAGGGTCCCACCTTGACACGGCTCACCCAACCACGTTCGGCAGCATGCACCTCGATGTTCTCGACGCCAAGCGTTCCCATATCAAGCCCGGCATGATAATGATTACCACGCAATTCGCCATATGAACCGCTGATGCGATATTCCGACTTGAGCGGAACAGAATATTGAGGATCTTTGTCGGTCTGAGCAAAAGAAGTTAAGGCAACGAGAGATATGAAGAGTGATAAGATGTATTTCATTGAGGAGTAAGGTCTATTTGCGCAAAAGAAAATCCTCCGCCACGCGAAGTTTCTCGACCGTCCCGACGTCGAACCAATAGCGACCCTCAGGAATGAGCGCACGCCCAATATTGAAATCACTTGCCGAGTCGAGATACGCACTTACGATAGGCAGAGGATGCAATGCCTCGCCTTGGGGAAGGAAAGACCGGATGAGACGCTGTTCAATAACATGGAAACCATTAAAAGCCTCACGGTAAGCTACTTCAACATTACGCACGTCACGTCTCTTATCGTTCTTAACATCCTCCCAACCACAAAGCCGACTGTCGGCATCGAAGAGGAGATGGCGAGTCGAATTTCGCTTGCTCGTCATAAGAGTGGCATCGAGATGCCGAGCCTTATGCTCACTGACGAGCCAATCGAGAGGGGCATTGCAAACAACATCAGCATTGCCGACGACAACGAAACTGTCGTCCGGGAAGAGAGGCAAAGCCTTGAGGAGGCCGCCGCCCGTATCGAGAAGCAAGTCACGCTCATCGGATATAACTATCCCGGCAGGCCAAAGACCTCGATTAACATTAATGTAATCAACTATCTGATCTGCAAAATGATGGGCATTGACCACAATATGATCGACTCCCGCAGCCACAAGGTGATCTATAGCTCGGCGAAGAAGAGGCAAGCCAGCCACCTCGACGAGAGCCTTGGGACGGGTATTTGTGAGCGGAGCGAGACGAGTGCCAAGGCCCGCAGCGAAAATCATTCCGTTCATTGCTGCTCGACATGCTTAAGTTCCACCTCAACCTGAGGCCAGTTTTGCTTAATCCACTTGGCAGCCGCCTCGGCGCAAAAGACAGAACGATGTTGGCCGCCCGTGCAACCGAAGCTCACCATAAGGTTTTGGAAACCGCGTTCGACATAACGGTCGACGCTCATTCCAATGACAGTGAACGCGGCATTTAGGAACTTATCCATCACTTCCTTATGATGCTCAAAATATTCTATGACATCGGCATCGCGACCCGTGCTCTTCTTGTACCTCTCCTCGCGACCAGGATTGGGCAAAGCTCGGCAGTCGAAAACATAGCCACCGCCATTGCCAGAGACGTCGGTAGGAATGCCATGCTTATACGAGAAAGAGAAGACGCGCACCTTGAGGCGACCGCCCTTGGCAATGCAGCGGAGAGTCTGACTTGCGGCCAATGTATCCCACACACGATTAAGTTCGGGAATATCAATCTCAGGACGATGATTATCAAGGATATCCTTGAGGTTGTCGAGAGCGAAGGGTATGCTCTTAAGGAAGTGCTCCTTACGTTCGAAATATCCGCGGTAGCCATACGCACCCATGGCTTGCATAATGCGGATTAGGCAGTAACCGAAATAATGGCGTAAGAAAGCGTTGACCTCAGTGCCACGAAGTCGACTTACATAGAAAGCCAAAAGCTCGTTGCGAACCGAATTGGGTATATCCGCCTTGGCATCGTAGAGAAGCGACGCCACGTCGTATTGGCGGGCACCACGTCGCCCACCTTGGTAATCAATGAACCAAGGTGTGTCATCCTCGGCCAGCATAATATTTCGGCTCTGCATATCGCGGTAGAGGAAATACTTGCAATTGGCCTCAAGGAGATAATCAATGAAGACATTGAAATCGGCCTCCAGCTTCTCCTCATCGAAAGGCACGCCAGCCAAACGAAGGAAATAATACTTAAAATACTGAAGGTCCCACATCATGCTCTGACGGTCGAAATCTGAGCGCGGGTAGCAGAGTGAGAAATCTACGCAATTGCGGCCTTTGCTTTGGATCTCAGCAAGGGCGGTAAGGACTTTCTTATATGTCTCTTTGAGCTTCGGAGTGAACTTACCGTCGTTGGCCTTGCGCTCCGAATTGATGAGGTCGAAGAGGGAAGTAGAGCCAAGATCTTGCTGGAGGTATACCCCACCCTCCTCATCGGTGGCGTAAATCACAGGAACGTTAATGCCAGCCTTAGCAAAACCACGGCTGAAAGCAATGAAAGCCTTGTTCTCGCGGCCGTTCTCGCCAACCACACCTATCGCAGTACGCCCATCCTCTGCCACAAGGCGATAGTAAGCTCTGTTGGAGCCAGAGGGTGGAAGTTTTTCTACTTGGGCAGGCTGCACGCCCGCCCAAGACACGAAGAGTGCGGATATGCGAGCCTCGGGGGACATTGCGAGGGACTTTGCAGATTGGGCTGTCATATGGTTATAGCGAGGGGAAAATTATGGCGAGGGAAGTAATAGGAAAGTGAGGAAACGGAAAAATTTTCCGCTCAGCAGATGTGGGCGGAAAAATAGAGGCATGGGAAATTAGCTACCTAACTAATGAATAGAGGCGAGCTCGGCAAAGAGGCGTTGCGTCGGGAGGCCCATAACGTTTTGGTAAGAGCCTTCGATGTAGTCGATGCCGATGAGGCCAATCCACTCCTGAATGCCGTAAGCTCCAGCCTTGTCGAGAGGCTTGTAGTTGGTCACGTAATAATCTATGACCTCGGGAGTCAAGTTGCGGAAGGTCACCTTGGTCTTGACAGAGAAAGAGTTGACACCACGGGTCGTAGCAATGGCGACACCAGTTATCACCTTATGGGTGCGGCCGCTGAGTTGCTTGAGCATAGCGCGGGCATCGGCCTCATCTTTCGGCTTGCCAAGGATTTGCTTTTCCACAACTACCACGGTGTCGGCCGTGATGAGGATGTCTCCATCCTTAAGG
>CAVGTO010000176.1:0-4639 GCA_963631865.1 Eggerthellaceae bacterium | reverse complement strand
GTAACCAACAACGGCTCCACAAGTCAGACCTTCAACGTCTACTTTGCCCTTGCCAATAGCTAAACCCGTCAGCCCATGCCACTTCATATCCTCACAATCTCGACACCCACGCACGCCGGCATCTGGGGACGCTCGTGGTCTCAAGACTTTACCCTTCCCGGCAAAGTCCGCCGCATTAACGGTGTCGTTGCCTGTGCCAATATCAGCGATACGACATACCTCGAACGCCGACTCAATAACGCTTGTATCCGCAACGACGACTACCCGGACCTCTATCTCACCAATGAATTGACAAACAACATTGCGTGGAATAGAGGCAAGACACTGACCACCACCACCGGCGAGCCAACCATGACTAACTATAAGCTTGTCACTTCTCCCCGAACCACCCTCCTCGGCTCTTTTGCCCTCACTATCGGCGGGTCGGGTATCGTCTGCGAGGAACAGCCCATTCACGCCCTTGCCGAGCGAAATCTTTCCTCCACCTTTAGTCAAAATCTCATAAAGCTTGACACGCCCATCTATGTCTCCCCCGGCATCTCCGCCCGCATCACCGTCGAGGAGACCGAGTTTTGCCCCTTCCTCCCCGCCTCCGAGTACGCCGCTGACTTTGGCATCAAGTCCAACGAGTGCCCATCGGGCAATGTCGTTCCCCTCATTTGGCAATACTGGGAAAATCGAAAGGGCGTGCAGAACACATACGACTACGACCTTAAAATCTACATAGACTATGATTAGCCGTCTTACTGAACTGGAGCAACAGCGCATCGAGAACCAAGGCTACGACACCGTGGTTATCCCTCATGAGATTACCGTCACGAGTCCCCGTACCGTCATCGAGTTCGGCAACGAGTCGTGGATTCTTACAGGCGTTCGTGCATCCTCGGCAGACCTCATGGGTGCCGACCATTCTGTATCTATCGTCAGTCCTACTAATGCCTTCTACGCCTCCCAGCGCACCCTCGCCTCTATGGGCACGTCTCTCCTCCGCCTTTTCCGTCACCACATGATTATCCGCGTGGCCGAATATGGTAAGGACTTCGACTCATCAGCCTCCATCCCTTCTTTTACCCTCTCTTTTATGCGCATCGCCCCCGTTGTGCGCTCAACGTCTTCAACCTCAACAACAACCAAATAGCAATTATATAGATATGGAAACGGCACAGATTACTAAGCAGATAGACAGCATAAAGCAGACATGGGCAAGCCGAGCCACCAAGGGAGCGAAATACCGTATTGACGTTCTTTGGAGCTATGATGCCGCAAATGGTGATAAACTCTATGCGCAGGGCGACAGCCATACCGAGGACGAGAACGGAGCTAAGGTTATCGACGATGAGGCTGTCTCTACCTTTAACAACTCCCTTGATGACCTTCTTCGCAACGACTCCGCAGCCCGCATCACCGTTAAGTTTACCGACCGTTCCGGACGCAACGGCAATACATATACCGTAGTTCTCCGTGAGGCCTATTCCCAATACCCTCACACTCTCAATATCCCCACACCCGCCCCGGCTAAGCAGCAAACCATAGTCGAGAAGCAGTCGCAACCTCAACAAAACCTAGGTTTTGGTCTCGGTGCTATCCTCTCCCTCCTCGGTGGTGATACGCAGGGCGGACTTGACGGCGTAGGTGACGACGGCACGCAGCGAGCCCTCAAGGGCGTACAAACCCTTCTCGATTTCCGAGACAAGCGTAAGGATGAGGAATTTGAGCGCGCGCGCCTGACAGAGCGCAACGAGAACCTTCGTAACCAGCTCAGCGGCGTTGAGCAGCAAAAACAGGAGTTCTCTCGCAAACTCGACGATGCTACCGCCAAAATGGACGAGATGAAAAAGACCATCGAGGCTATGGAGACGCAAATTAAAAACCTCAAAGAGGAAAACGCCGACCTCAAGGACGACAACAAAACCACTACCGCCGAACTCAACAAAGCCAAAGATGCCGGCCCACTCGGTGCTGTCGCTTCGCAGATTGCCGGCTCACTTCTCTCCAATGCCGTAGACCACTTCGCCCGCACTCATTCGGGCTTTGTCGGCAAGCTCCTCGGTGTCTCCGGTCCTCAGTTCCTCGGCATGCTCAATGGCACTGATGACAGCCAGCAGGACGATGAGGATGACGACGAAGACGAACAGGAAACCGACGTTCAGCCCACACCACAGCCCGCCGCTGCCGTCGAGGTTGCCACCGTTGAGCCGCAACCCGCCCCGCAATCTCAGCCCGTCTCCGGCACTGCCGTTGCCACCTCTGGCGATAACATTTCACGCTTTGCGGACTCCATTGAGGTATGGATGCGCAAGATGAACGCCGAGGATCGCGACAAGTTTGGCAAAATCATAAACGAGATGTACGCCCACCCCGAGACCTTTAAGGACGTTTACGACATGGCAATCACGCAGTAAAAGGCAAAGCTTATGATTTATAGGTTTAATGCGCAACGCACGCTTATCCTTATGGATAAAACCTCGCTCGGAAATTTTGCAAAGCTAACAGTCGTCCGTAAGAACAATAACTATTACGTTCAGTATTGTATCACAGCTCAAAAAGACCCTACGCTCAAGTTGTTGCAAAATTACTTCCAGCCTAAGCCTAACGTTCCTTTAATCACACAAAAAAAAGCATCCACGGCAATAAGCAGGCCTTAACACCCGGGGCTCGTGAATGCTCTATAAGATTTAACTTTTATGCTGAATCTTTTTCGGGTGCTAAGGTAAAAAGATTAATTCTTATCTCCAAATGAAACTCGACATCAACCCCCTCACCGGCAAATTCGACATCACCGCTGACTCCTCCATCGAGTCCGCCGCCACATACACATCCACCGTGCCCACCACCGAGGCGCACGGCGGCATTGAGAAAGGCACCATCTTTGAGGATGTTCCGGTTAGCGTCGTCCTTGACCAGATACTTCATAAGCCCGTCGCCCCGACTCTTACTCTTTCTCCCCTCGTTAAAGCTGGTGTTTACGAGCTTGGCGCATCGTTCGAGAACCGTCTCTCAGCCGTTGTCAAACTCGGCTCTGCCCAGCTCTCCAAAGTCGAGCTTTATGTAGGTAGTACGCTCACCGCCACCAACAAGACTACCCCCGGCGGCGGCACCATAACCTTTACCGAGACTACCAACGCCACCACCACCTATAAGGTTGTTGCCACCGATACCAATGGTCTTACAGCCTCCGCCTCGCTCTCTTATACCTTTCTCCGTCCCGTCTATTACGGTCTCCTTGCTGATGTTCCAACGTCGGTTGACGACCTTACGCTTGCCGTTCCCTCTGCCAAGTCTGGCACGTTCACGGCCTCATATGCCGCCTTTGACAGCAAGCGACTTGTCTTTGCCACGCCCGGCGCGATGTCCAAAGCACTCAACCCCTCGCTTTTTGACATTACCGCCTCTTTCTCCAAAACTACCCTTAGCGTCAAGTGCCGCGACGGACAGACCGTTACATATAACGTCTACTACTCCGAGCCTTCTTCTCAACTCGCCGCCTATCCCGTCAAGTACACTTATACTACACTTGGGTAAAAAGAAAATATTATGGATAAGATACAAAGACACAAAAGACAAGTCGCAAGATTTATTCTCAAAGAGCGTCGCTCTAAGCTAAAGGAGATTGAGGCTAACCCGATGTTTGGTGTTGTCTATAAAGGTTTTTTCGGGAAACCGAAAGAAGCCATAGAATATCTCAAACTAAAAAAATGCGGAGAGATAACCGATGCGCTATATCGTAAAGACATAGGGTTTGTTAGTCTTATTTGGGGATGTAAAGGTTCTCCAGAGAAAAACTATCAAGATGGATTCGGTTTGGCGCATATCTACCACAAGCACGAAAAAGAACTTTTACAGATAGGGTATGATGTCCCCTCTTGTATCTCAGAGATATTCACTTCTGGTTTACTTACCAGCTTTGCTAAAGAACATAAGATAAAACTATCCAATTCTGATTTTCAACTTGTTATCAAGACAAAATGGAATGATATTGAGCGACGTTTTGTACTTACTGCCTACGACTTAAGACCCCTTAAAACAAAAGCGACCGCCCTCAAGAGAGGGCAGTCGCCTATGATTAGGAAATCGTTCTAACGTCGTCGGTGAGACGATTTTACACGTAAGACCCATACTTGCGCAACCTTCAATACAAAGATAGTGGTTTTAATGTAAAAAACAAAAATAGAACCCCATTTTATGTCAGACTCAGTTTCTTCATATTCCAAAGGCATAGCCCTCAATTGCGGCTTCGACCTCGGTGCTAAGGCTCTCCTCGACCACCGATGTATCGTTGCCGACTATGACGAGCTTGTTGCCATTCCCGCCTCCCGACGCGCCAACGGCCTCCTCGTGTGGGTGCAAAATCAACTACAACTCTACTCATACGACGAACTCTCAGGCGCATGGGTTAGTGTCGATTCTTCCTCCTCAAGCTCTTCCTCCGGCTCTGATGCGGACTACTCCGCCTGTCTCTCCGAGGCAAAAGCATATACCGACACCCAAATTTCTACCCTCACAGCCGATGCCCCCGACGACCTTAACTCTTTCAAGGAAGTTTCTGATGCCATTTCGGACATCAAAGACAACCTTGTCACCACAGCCGACAAGGTAACCCTCTCCTCGACGGACGAGAACCTAGCCTCGACGACCGACG
>CAVGTO010000175.1:0-4640 GCA_963631865.1 Eggerthellaceae bacterium | reverse complement strand
ATACGGAGGATGCTATCCAGGCGAGCCGAGAGGAGCGAATCGCGGACGGCAGCGAGGCTATCCGCCTCAAGATCCATACCGCCCTCGACACCAGCAAGTTGATCATCGACAGAGATATGCGAGCCACTGGCCTCGGCAAACATTGTGGCGAGGTCTGGAAAATGAAGCTTTACGCCCGCCACCGAGACGGGTTCGTTGGGCGTCAGGCGTGCAACGATGCCGAGCGCAATAATGACGCCAAAGATGAAGCCGACGGAGACCCACTGGCCCACACCGCGCTTCGGAGATTTAGAGTCCAAAACGTAAGAAGCTAAAACAGATACGGCGCAAAATTAGTAAAGAAAACAGAGAGATAGGCTAAGAGGCTCTACATAGTAACGTTCATTACCACGGCGCCCTCGCTCTCGTCTACGAACTTCATAACCTTCTGACCGAGCTCGACACTATGGGTCTGGCTGGCCATGGCGAGCTCGATACGACGGTTGGTATCAACAAACTTGAACTTGGCAGGGACAACGGGAGCGGCATCCTCGGGGATCATCTCGCCTCGGCCACGCGCCTTATTGGGCTGGAGGACATCGCTAAACTGGTCGAGGATACTGCCGGAGAGTTTTGCAATATCGACAACAAAAGTTACGTTCTTGACCATGCCTTGTTTGAGGACATCGGAGAGGAATTGCACCTTGATTATCGTACGGCGGAGATTGGGCCCGCCGTATTTGCCGTGGTCAACCTTGCCTGTGACGCATACGAAGGCGTTCTCAGTGAAGTACGGACTGAAATTGACGTAATCGTCGCCGAAGAGTGGAATTTCGCATTTGCCGGACATATCCTCGACGAGGGCAATCATATATGGCTGATTGCGTTTCGAGAGGCCAACACGCTTGACGGAAGCGATGCCGGCCACAACGAAGGTCTTGCCGTCGAGGTTGGGCAGATTGTCATCGGTCATCTCGGTAGACTTGGTGTTCACGAGGTAACGGAAGACAAATTCATATTGCGCCAGGGGGTGGGAAGATATGTAGATGCCGACAACCTCCTTCTCGCGATTGAGACGGTCGAGGTCGCTCCACATATTGACGGGCTCTGGGAGATTGGGGCGAGCGATGACGGAATCGAGGACATCGCCGAAGAGAGAGGTTTGTCCGTTCTTCTTATCGTTCTGGAAATTATTGCCATAGCGCAAGAGGATTTCACTGCCAGAGAGGCCATCATTGTTCATACAGAAGAACTGCTCGCGCTTGATGCCGAGGCTATCGAAAGAGCCTGCAAGTGCAAGCGACTCCACAGTCTTGCGGTTGCAAGCAGAGAGATCCACGCGCTCCACGAAGTCGAAAATAGACTTGAACGGGCCATGTCCCTCACGCCATGTAAGTGTAATATCCTGCCCGAACTTATCCTTCACGACTTTCGAGAAGCCGTCCGCCTGATTGAACATCGAGTCGATGTCATGGGCCGCGACGCCCATGCAGTCGCCGAGCAACGGCAATGTGCGAGTACGGATTATGCGGCCAGACTCATCTTTGCGCGAGAGCTCAACACAGCCATCACGTTCACCGACAATGGCAGTCACGGCTCCCTCTCCGACACCCTTGACGCCACCCATGCCGAAAACAACCGCGCCATCGTGGGAGACACTGAAGTTGAGGTGCGAGTTATTGACATCAGGACCATTGACCTTGAGTCCCATATTCTTGCACTCGTCCATAAACTTCGATACTTCGGAAATGGCGTCGCGGTTGCAGGTGAGCAACGCAGCCATGTACTCGGCCGGGTAGTGGCACTTGAGGTAGGCAGTCTGATAGGAGACCCAGGAGTAGCAGGTGGCGTGGGACTTATTGAACGCGTAGGAAGCGAACTTCTCCCAGTCGGCCCATATTTTTTCAAGCTTATCTACGGGATGCCCATTGCCCTTACCTTGGTTGATAAACTTAGGCTTAAGCTCGTTCAGCACGGCAATCTGCTTCTTACCCATGGCCTTACGGAGTTTATCACTCTCACCTCGGGTGAAGTTGGCAAGCAGACGGGAGAGGAGCATCACCTGCTCCTGGTAGACAGTGACGCCATACGTATCCTTGAGGTATTTCTCCATGCAAGGGATGTCGTATGTGATAGGTTCACGACCTTGCTTACGGTTGATGAACTGCGGAATGTAGTCCATAGGGCCCGGTCGGTAGAGGGCGTTCATCGCTATGAGGTCCTCGAATACAGTGGGTTGGAGTTCCTTGAGGTATTTCTGCATACCTGCGGACTCGAACTGGAAGATGCCGACGGTTCGGCCCTCGGAGTAGAGTTTGTAGACCTCTGGGTCGTCTATGGGGACTTTGAAGATATCGAGGTCCTCTCCAGAGCGTGCTTTGATATTTCGGACGGCCTCCTTCATAATACGAAGGTTGATAAGGCCAAGGAAGTCCATCTTGATAAGGCCGACGCTCTCGACGTAGTGGCCATCGTACTGCGTGGCCTGCATCTTGAAGCCCGACTGCTTATCCTCGACGACGGTGATAGGAGCGAACTTCTTGAGGTCGTCCGCACCGATGATGATGCCGCAGGCGTGGACACCAGTCTGACGCACCGTACCCTCAAGCTCGCCGGCGTAGCGGAGCATGGAGGAGACGTTTGGGTCGGGGCCTTCGAGAGCCTGCTTAAGTTCTGGGACGTACTTGAAGCAGTTTTTTAGGTTTACCTTGGGGACTTTCTTTGTCTTAGGGTCTGCTAGGTCGTCGGAGAACTTGTCGGGGATGAAGCCCGTCATCTGCTTTACCGTGGGGAGAGGCACGTCCTGGACACGGCCGACATCGGAGACGGAGCTCTTTGTGGCCATAGTGCCGAAGGTAATGATATGGGCAACGGCCTCAGGCTTATATTTTTGAGTGACCCACTCGATGACTTTCTGACGGCCATCGTCGGCGAAGTCGGTATCAATATCAGGCAGCGAAATACGGTCCGGATTGAGGAAACGCTCGAACAGGAGGTCGTATTTCATCGGGTCGATATCAGTGATACCCAAGCAGTAAGCCACCACAGAGCCTGCAGCGGAGCCACGGCCTGGGCCTACCCACACATCGAGTTCCTCCCGCGCCGCACGGATAAAGTCCATCACTATAAGGAAGTAGCCAGGGAAACCCATAGTCTTCATAATATGGAGCTCGAAGGTAATCTGGGTAACCTGTGCATCGGTGAGTTGCTCGCCATAACGCTTATGCGCACCCTCCCATGTGAGTTTGGCAAGGTAGTCGGCCTCTAGTTTTATGCGGTAAAGCTTATCATAGCCACCAAGTTTCTTGATTTTCTTCTTAGCGGCCTCCTCATCCATCACGACCTTATGGTTCTCATCTTGCGTAAACTCATCGAAAAGGTCTTTCTCCGTGAGACGCTGACGGTACTCGGCTTCGGTGCCAAACTCCTCAGGGATGGGGAATTTAGGCATGATAGGGTCGGAATTTAGGCTGATGTTCTCGACTTTGTCGGCTATTTCCATAGTATTGGCCATAGTCTCAGGGAGGTCGGAGAAAAGTTCGGCCATCTCATCGGGCGTCTTGAGCCACTCCTGTTTGGTGTAATGGAGACGGTCGGGGTCGCTCATGACCTTGCCTGTCGAAAGGCAGAGGAGACGCTCGTGGGCATCGGCATGGTCCTTGTCGAGGAAGTGGGAGTCGTTGGTGCAGATAACCTTGACGCCCGTCTTCTTAGCAAGTTCGAGAATAAAAGGGTTTACCTCTTGCTGACGAGTCCATACATCATAGGCTGGGCTCATTGCCGGAGTCGGATGGCGCTGGATCTCAAGATAATAATCATCGCCAAAAATGGACTTGAACCAACGGACGGACTGTTCAGCCTCGTCGAACTTTCGCGCCATAATGAGTTGCGGGATCTCGCCACCAAGGCAAGCCGACGCGCAAATGACGCCCTCGTGATATTGTTCAAGGAGATTCTTATCGATACGGGGCTTGCCATAGAAACCGTCGATCCACGAGATGGAGACCATCTTGCAGAGATTGAAATAGCCTGTACGGTTCTTTGCAAGGAGGATAAGGTGCCAACCGGAGCGGTCGAGAACACTGGCGCGGCCAGTCTCTGGGTCGACTGCTTTAATGGACTTATCCATATCGTAGAGTGTGCGGCGTGCGCAATAGGCCTCAACGCCGAAGATGGGTTTGAAGATTTTCTTCTTCAAGTCCTCGGCTTTTGCCTTTGCGGCCTCACGGTCCTCCGGCGAGGCATTCTCGTCGGCTGCTATGGCCTCTTGCTCCTTGATGGCATCTTTGGTCTTGCCATTGATTTTGCCTACGTAGTCATGGAATTCCTTGACACCGTACATAACGCCGTGGTCGGTAAGGGCCACGGAGTACATACCGTTCTTCATACATTTGTCCACTATATCAGGCACTTTGCTCATACCGTCGAGGATAGAGTAGTGGGAGTGGACGTGAAGGTGAGTGAACTGCGTCATAGGCTATTTCATTTGTCTTGGCAAATATATGTCTAACATCGGAATCTTTACTATTGTATTTGTTGATTGTTTATTTGGGCAGGAGAAACAGACCAGTAAGTCAGTTCACAGTGCGCCGCTTAATTCAGTTCACAGTTCACATTGCACAGTTAGCGGTTCACAGTTACGGGGCCCGACGGACGTGGGC
>CAVGTO010000174.1:0-4671 GCA_963631865.1 Eggerthellaceae bacterium | reverse complement strand
CCGTACAAGACTGAGGCTGAGAGACCTTCACTATTTGATTAAATATCAAGAAAAAAAGTTAGAGGGAGGTCAACGTGGCGACAATCAGGCTATAAAAGATATAATTTTAGGGCGGTCGGGCCACGGCTCACGCAGAGACTCGAGATAGAAGAAAAACAACTACAACAAAACAAGACATAATGAGCGAGAACAAGGTAGCTTTCATTACCGGCATTACGGGCCAGGACGGTGCTTACTTGGCAGAATTCCTGTTGAAAAAGGGCTATACGGTGCATGGACTCAAGAGGCGCACTTCCCTCTTCAACACCGATCGCATCGACCACATATATCAGGATCCTCACTCTGAGAATCGCCGATTCTTCCTTCACTACGGAGACTTGACAGACTCTCCCAACTTGATACGCATCATCCAGGAGATTCAGCCTGACGAGATTTACAACCTCGCCGCCATGAGCCACGTAGGCGTCAGCTTCGACAGTCCAGAGTACACTGCCAACGCCGACGGCATCGGTGTGCTTCGCATTCTTGAGGCAATTCGTCTTCTTGGTCTCACTGAGAAGACCCGTTTCTACCAGGCCTCCACGAGTGAGCTCTTTGGCAAGGTGCAGGAAATTCCCCAGAAGGAAACGACTCCTTTCTACCCTCGTTCTCCGTATGCCGTAGCCAAACTCTACGGTTATTGGATTACCGTAAACTATCGCGAGGCATATAAGATGTTCGCCTGCAACGGCATCCTCTTCAACCATGAGAGCCCAATCCGCGGCGAGACTTTCGTAACCCGCAAGATCACGCGCGCAGTGGCTCGCATCGCACTCAACCTCCAGGATAAGCTCTACCTCGGTAACCTCTCGAGCAAGCGCGACTGGGGCCATGCGAAGGACTACGTCCAGGCAATGTGGCACATCCTCCAGCAGGACGAGCCAGAGGATTTCGTAATCGCCACCGGTGTAACCACCGAGGTTCGCGAGTTCGTACGCCGCGCATTCGCATTCGTAGGCATCGATCTTGAGTTCCAGGGCACTGGCGTAGACGAGAAGGGCGTCGTAAAGAGTTGCTCAAACCCCGAGTACCAGGTACCCGCAGGCACGGTTGTCGTAGAAGTCGACCCCAAGTACTTCCGTCCCACCGAGGTCGACCTCCTTATTGGCGACCCGTCGAAGGCCAACAAGAAACTCAACTGGAAGCCGCAGTATGACCTCAAGAGCCTTATTGAGGATATGATGACCTCCGACATCAAGTTGATGAAGAAGGAAAAGTATCTCAAAGACGGTGGCTACCAGACGCTCAACTACTTCGAGTAGGACAAAGCCAGAGAGCCAAGAATGGGATTTGTAATTGAACCCAAAGTTGGCCAATAGCGCACAATAAAAACAAAGGAGTCGGAGAACTGCAAGTCAAGAAAGATGATGCGCGTCTTCGACTCCATTTTTGTTATACAGATATCATAACACAAATGGAAAAGAACGCAAAGATATACGTAGCAGGCCACCGCGGACTCGTAGGTTCGGCCATCGTACGCAACCTCAAGAAAAAAGGATATACCAACATCATTGGCCGCAGCCACAAGGAGCTCGACCTTTGCGACCAACGTGCCGTAGACGCATTCTTCGACGAAGAGAAACCAGCGTACGTATTCCTCGCCGCAGCTCATGTTGGTGGCATTATGGCCAACAACACCTACCGTGCGGACTTCATGCTCATCAACCTCCAGATTCAGAACAACGTAATCTCGGCATCGCAACGCACCGGAGTCAAGAAACTCATGTTCCTCGGCTCGAGTTGCATCTACCCGAGACTCGCCCCTCAGCCAATCAAAGAGGAGGCCCTCCTTACTGGCGAACTTGAGTATACCAACGAAGAGTACGCCCTCGCAAAGATCAGCGGTATGCGTCTCTGTGAGAGCATGAACCTTCAGTATGGTTGCAACTACGTAGCCGTAATGCCGACCAACCTCTACGGTCCCAACGACAACTACGACCTCGTACGCAGTCACGTCCTCCCCGCCATGATTCGCAAGATGCACCTCGGACACGCCCTCGAAGAGAATCGTTGGGACGACATTCGTGCCGATCTCGACAAGCGACCTGTAGGTGACATCAACGGCAAGTCGTCCGAAGAGGAAATTATGGCAATGCTCGGCAAGTATGGACTCGACAAGGCTGCCGACGGCTCAGTATCGCTCAACCTTTGGGGTTCTGGCAAACCTCTCCGCGAGTTCCTCCACTCCGACGACATGGCAGATGCATGTGTATACGTTATGGAGAGCGTAGACTTCCAGGACATAGTAAAAGAACGCGGCCTCGAGAACAACGGAGCCGACGGCAAGGAGATTCGCAATTGCCACCTCAACGTAGGTAGCGGCACGGAGCTCCATATTGCAGAGCTGGCCGAGATTGTGAAGAAGACCGTAGGCTTCAAGGGTGCCATCAATTGGGATCCCACCAAGCCCGACGGCACGCCCCGCAAACTCATGGACGTAAGCCGTCTCGCCCGCCTCGGCTGGACATACAAGATTAAGCTCGAAGAGGGCATCGCCGGCGTTTATAGCGAATATTGCGGCAAATAACCCGCATACGACCGAAATGACTGGAATTGCCAAATACACAAAATGGGTAGCCGCATGGGGCAACGCAACGTCGATAACCGACAGGCGTGAGGCTGTTTATGCCAAAGACATAACGCTGCGCTACCCAGTACGCATAGTCTTCAGCGGAGACAAACTCCGCCTGCGTTTCTCAAACCTCACAGGCACGGAGCCCGTGACCCTCACAAAAGTATTCATTGCGAAACCCGCATCGAAAGATAAGGAGCGTAAGAACTATCCAGTGACATTCGGCGGCCAGCACAGCACGACGATAGAGCCAGGCAAAGAGACAACGAGCGACGATGCCGACATCGACATCGAGGCAGGCGAAACCATTGAGGTAAGCATCTACCTCGGCGGCTACACCCAGATGAATGCCGGCACCCTCATAACGGGACCACTCTCGCATGGGCAATATGCTTATGGAGATTTTGCAGAGCAAGAGGAATTGCCTCTCGACCTCTCTCGCAAAACAAACTGGTTCTATTTCCTCAACACGATAGACATCGAGACGGAGGAGAAGAACCACGCACTGGTCTGCTACGGAGACTCCATTACTGCGCAAAGTTGGCCGGACTACCTTGCCATCCGAGCCTGGGAGAGTGGACTGCATAACGTGTCGATAATCCGCCGCGCTGTAAGTGGCACGCGCATCCTTAGGCAATATGACTGCATAACATATCAGGCGTACGGACTTAAGGGCTCGACACGTTTCCCTATCGAGATGAACGTGGCGGGAGCGTCGGACGTCATCATACAGCATGGCATAAACGATATCATCCACCCTGTGGGAACTGACGTCAATCCATTCCGCCCGTGGAGCGACATGCCAACCGCTGCCGACCTGGAGAAAGGCGTAGAGGAGATCTACATAAAGTATGCTCGTGCCCAAAGGTTGAAAGTCTGGAGTGGCACGCTGCTGCCAATAGAAGGCTGGCGAACGTACAACGCAGAAAGGGACGCCATACGTATGGAGTTCAATGAATGGCTACGAGCATCCACCCTTTTTGACGGGTGTGTAGACTTCGACCTTGCGGTGCGTGATATAAACCACCCCGCCAGATTCGCCAACGGATTTGACTCAGGCGACCATCTACACCCAAGCGAGGCGGCCTACAAAGCAATGGCAGAGGCTGTGCCCGAAAGCTTGCTGAGATAAACACATACTACAAAAAACGACCTCGCCCGTCTGCAATGATTACGTTGCAGACGGGCGAGGTTGTTCGTTATCTGTTTTGCCGTATTTACTTTATGACATCATATCTGAGCCAAACAGCCTGCTCTCCAACGCGGGCAACTCCTTGAAGGCGAAGACTCTGCACGCTCCAGCCCACCTCACTAATGTCATCGAAAAGACCTTTCTGACCATGACGGCCATCAATTCCAGCTCCAACGATAACGCTCACCTCGTCAATTAGCCCCGCAGCAAGCATAGCACCATTGACAGTAGCGCCACCGACAACGGCCATACGCTCGATACCAAAATCGTCAGCCAAAATCTCAGACATACGGATAAGGTCCACACGACCCTTGCCTGTGGCTATCCAACTTATACCAAGGCTATCGAGTTTTTCAACATATTCGGCTGGGGCATCCTCACTTACGACGACAAGCAGCGGCTGGTCATCCACCTCAGCCGTAGTAATATTAAGAGTGCCGCAGGAATCGAGAGTTATAGTGTAATCGTCGGACTCCCGGTTGATTTTGAAATCTTCCTTACCAATGGGAGTGGGATTGGCAGCGACAAAATGAGTGCCGTCGGTATAATGCATCTCCATTGTAGTGCGTCCCATAAGGGTTGTCGCGCACTTGAGGCTTGCAAGGGAATTGTAGTAGGCATCTTCATCTCCCAATTGCTCGGTCATGGCACAATCTATGCGGCCATCGACCGACATCATCATATGGCATATTGCAAAAGGCCTGTTCTTCATATTGACTTTTGTAGCTACGTTTTTTGTCGTGGGGCTTACTTGCACCACTTGTTTTCCTATACCAAAGTTAACGAAACATATCACAAAAAGGGCATTACAGGTTGACTAAATAGGGAGAATGTATAAAAAATGCAAAAAACGAGACTTGGGTATTGC
>CAVGTO010000173.1:0-4712 GCA_963631865.1 Eggerthellaceae bacterium | reverse complement strand
GCTACCACCACCACGGTTAAGAGCACCACCACGGCAAAGGCGACCCCAGCTAAGACGGCAACGACCACCAAGGCAACAACATCCACGCCAGCCGCATCTACCACTGCCACCATGGCAACCGCCAAGGCTAAAACCACCCAGCAGACCACCACCGCGGCGCAGACATCCTCCTCCTCGAACACCCAAACACAGGCTTCCATCCAAGCCCAGACAACAACAACCGCACAGCAACAGACCGCCACGGCCGCCACCGCTACGCCTACTGCCACCACGGCAGCCGCCGCACAGCAGCAGGCCGCCGCCACAACCAAATCCAGCAAACTCAAATGGATTCTCGGCGGAGCGGCAATCCTCCTTACTGGCGGCCTCGTCTACTACTTCTCTAAAAACAAAAACAAATGATTGTAACAATAAACACCGGCAGCTCCGCAGCCATCAGCCTCCGCAAAGAGCCCGACCACGAGGCCGAGGTTATCGGCACTCTCACCAACGGCACACAGTGCACCGCCGACACTATTACCGGCTCGTGGCTTCACGTGACCACCCCAAGCGGGCAACAGGGCTACATTGCCGCGGCTTTCGTCGAGGGCGGTGTAGACGGAGTCTGGGACTCAATTAAGTCCGCCGCGAAGTCTGCCATCAATAAAGTAAAAAGCATCGTGACTGGTAATACATCTTCCGCCTCCTCAGGCACTAAAACAATGTACGTAACTGGCAATAAGGTTAACGTCCGCTCTGCCGCATCTACGTCTTCCTCCTCACTCACCCAGCTTAACAAGGGCACCGCCGTTACCGTCGATACCTCAAAGAGCGTATCTGGTTGGAACTACATCACCACCTCTGGCGGCATCAGCGGATATATGAGCACCGAATATCTCTCCTCTACCGACCCAAATGCATCGAGCCAATCGAGCGCCTCTTCCTCCTCGTCGAAGAGCAGCGTCAAATCATCATCCGCAACGGCCGATTCCGCCACCGTAATAAATGATTCTAACCTCAATCCCAATACCAATATGTCTACCACAGGCAACGCAAAAAAATATATCAAGTGGGGCGTTATCGCCCTTGCCGTGACTGGCATCGGATATGGCCTTTATAAAGTCTTTAAGTCCGACGGCTCAGCACCCGCCAAGTCTTCTAAAACTAAATCACAGCCCAAAGGCCTTAATGGCGTAGGGCATAAGAGGCATAAGAAGAATGGCAAGAAGGCAAAGCGACTCCCCGCCAAAACAGTCAAATTCTAAAAACTAAATTCATTCCTAAAAATATCCCCATCATGTCAAATCGCAAGAAGAAGAGCACAGCCGCCTCCGCAGGCTCAGGCTCAAGCAATAAGTGGGCCCAGATTGGCCTTAAGTGTGGCGAGTACCTTGCCGGCATCGCTGTCGGTTCGTTCATCGCCAACAAGATTAGCTCTAAGGATAGCGTCTCTGGTGTAGACCTCCTCGGCCTCGACGGAGACACCTCCGGCTACGTCTCCCCCGTAATCGTCGCCCTCGCTGGTGCGGCTGCTATCCAGTTCGGCAAGGACGAGCTTGTTAAGAACATCGGCACTGGTTGCCTTATCGCTGGCGGCGTTAAACTTGTCAACAAGTTCGCAGGTAAGAGCGTTATCAGCCTCTCAGGCACCGACGAGAACGAGAAGGTTTTCCTCCCCGGCATCGGCGACGCTGAGGAGCTCTCGGTTGACGCTCCCAACTACGTCCCCACCGAGAACGCATGGCAGACTTCCTATAACGAGCCCGCGCTTATCTCTACTCCCGAGGTCTCCGGCGTCGGTGAGGTCATGACAGCAGAGCCCGTAGGCGGCGTGCTTCTCTAAACGAAAATTATGGGGGCGTGCCCCACCGCTTCCCGCTGTGCGGTGCGTCCCCCCTTTCCCCCATAAAAAAGTAACAAAACAAAACCCTAACAACACTACCACAATGGCAGAAACTTCATCTAACGTGGCTATCGTAGCCACTGGTACCACCATCGCAACAGCTAAGCAGGAGTTTGAGGCTCGCAGCAAGTACATTGAGCAGAACCTCTACACCGCGCTCCAGAACGGTACCATACAGAGTGTAGACTTCGACATCTACGCCACCCGTCACCTTGAGAGTGACACCACCATCGAGCTTATGCAGTCTTCTGACTCTAAGAAGGTGGGCATTACCAATATCAACGACCGCAAGCTTGAGGCTAACACCTACGCTTTTATCACCGGCATCCAGATTCTCGAGGCTACCGTCACCGCCAACACCGAGGCGGCACTCAGCGTTGCCGACTATGGCGTTATTGACGCTATCGTTGCCAATGGCGAGCTTGAGATTAAGAACGGCGATAAGATTCTCCTCCCTCGTACCTCTATGTCGCGCTTCCGCACCACTGGTCAGGGCGCAAACGGTCTCAACGGCTACATCCAGCTTGAGTGCCCCAAGTTCCTCCTCCCTCTTACGGACATCACGCCTACTCTCTACCTCCCCAAGAGCGTCGAGAACAAGGCTATCCGTCTCGTGCTCCACGGTGTAAAGACCAACAAGGCCTAACCGCTTTCCATCTCTATCATAATAGCCGGGTGGCGCGCGCGCTTTATGGGGTGCGCGTCACCCTTTAAATAAAATATCATACAACAATGTTCTGGAGCGTCCCTATTTCCGACACCGAAACAATAACCAACACGCCCATCGGCGTGAAGAGCATTACGCACGTCTTTTTCGAGGACAAGAACGGCGGCATCTTCGACTATGACCCCGACGGCCTCCAGACCATCTCTCTTTCCATTGGTGGTAAACAGATTCTGCAAGATGTGCCCGTCCTCCCTTTCTGCACCTCCACCCCTGATAACATCAACCGCTTCAAGTGGCAAGACGTGGCTCTCGAAGTCAATATGAACGTTGCCTTCTCCGAGGTAAAAATATCAGGCGCACGGACGGCTAACGATTTCTCCGTCGTCTTTGTCACCTCAACCTCCGAGACCGACGCTACCCTCGGCTTTGACTATGTCGAGTTTGAGCAGTATAATATTCGCAACTCCGAGACCTCCACACTCCTCAAACGTGCTAAATCAGTCTTCGACGCTGCGCGATCCAACGCCCGCAAATGGGTTGAGGCTTCCAGCAATGCATCTTTCCATACCCTTTGGCTCTCCTACGCTAAAGGCTATGCAGCCAAAGCTAAAACTTATATTTCGTCCCTTGCCAAGAAATGGAGTTCAGTTACAGATACCTCCGCGCAAGTTCCCGACGAACCCACAACTACCTACGAGGTAGACTCCATTCAAGCCCTTGCCACCGCCGCCTATAAGGCAGCCGATACCGAGGCCATGCTCCCCGCCAATCGCCCGAAAGAGATTACCGACTACGTTACCGACGAGGGCAAAGTATTCCCGGACGACTACACAAAGGCCACCATTAACACCCAGTGGAAAACCTATGCCGCCGCCCACGCCGCGCACGTCGTGTCCTACATCAATAGCCTCAGCTATCAGGAAGCCTATTCGGCCGACGACGTAATTACCGCACCGACTACGCTCGCTCAGGTAAACTCTAACGTAGAGCTTGCCAACAACGCATATGACGAAGAGGACACCGAGTATCAGAATGAGGAACGCCCCTCGGTGCTCCAGTATACCCCGGGCACTAACAAAAGCAAAGTTTTCCCCGACGGCTACACCGATTGGGCAAACGCTGGCAATACCACAGGCCTCACGCCTCCTGACGACTCCGTTAACTACGTCTGGAACATTACCGTTTGCTCTTACACCGATACCTCTACAGGCGCGCTTACCGCTTGCACCAAGAAGTATGAGTACCTAAAGGACGAAACTTGCAAGTTTGCCGACACTCCCGACGATACGGCCTATTATTCCTATGGCGATAAATACTACACTACCACCTATGCCCAATCGTGGATTAACTATGACGGCACAACCGCCCAGCAAGATTGGGGCATGACAGAGGATTCGGCATACTCCCTCATCCTCAATTACGGTCTCCGTAACCTACAAGCCGATTTCGGCACGGAGCAGACCATTAAACTCCAATCCGCACCCGCCCGCGTCTTTGCTCTCTCTGTAGCCTCCGGCGCAACGGGACAGACCGAGCCACAGGCAAAAACCCATACGTGGCTACTCCCGTGCGACATCCGTCTCAACTTCTCTCTCTCCTCAGACATTCAGCAAGTTTTCCCGCCTAATACCGACATAGAGCTCATTCAGATTACCCAAGGTGTGCCATATGCCTCCGCCGCTTTCGACTTCGAGTCAGGCTCCGTCTCTAAGAGTATCCGCTTCTCTTACAACCTCACTACCCACCGTCGCAACGGCAGCATCTCCCTCTCGGACACCTCTTATTCTAAGATCTACGGCTCTAACCTCGAAAACCTCAAGGCATGGGACCTCTTTATCTTCTTTGTCTACAAAAAAATCGCTTAAAAAATAAGATATGAAAAAGACATACCAAGTCGAGCGCAACCTTACCGTGGACGCTGGCAAAACCAAAGTCTTCTCTCTCACCCTTCAGGAAGCCTACGCCAAGTGTAACGGTTTCTTCCTTACAAAATACATGGCTGGAGCTACCGACTTTTCCGCCCTCACTATTGGTCTTACCATAGCTCAGCAGGAAGTCCTTCCCCTCGGTACGGATGCGTCTCTCTTTGCCATGTCCGAATACGTCTCCCGTCACGATGCCCTCTACGACATCTCGGAAGAGAACATTCCCGCCCGCTCATCC
>CAVGTO010000172.1:0-4733 GCA_963631865.1 Eggerthellaceae bacterium | reverse complement strand
CGCATACGACGACCGTTGGGGACGTATGACAATGTGGAATTTTTTCAAGCGCAGACTTGTTCGTTTGCATCCGATGCTTATTTTCGGAACTCTCATCGGTGCTGCGCTATTCTACCTTGGCGATAATCCCGGTATGCCTCTCGTGGCGCAGACTCCTTGGTGGAAGATGCTGTTGCTCACTATTTTCTGCTGTACTTTGCTCCCATGCCCTAAGTCTTGGGATATCCGAGGATGGTGTGAGACGAATCCTCTCAATGGTGCTACGTGGTCGCTTATGTGGGAGTACCTGGCTAACATTATGTATGCTTTGTTTATTCGCAGGTTCTCCAAAACGGTTTTGACTATTTTCGTTATTTTGTCGGCATTTCTCACGCTCGATGTTTGCCTCAATCTCGATGTCTTTGGTCTTCTTGCGGGGCGTGCTTACGCTGCCAATACGGTTATTGGCGGTTGGAGCATAGATTCCGAGCAGGGGTATATAGGTATAGTGCGTCTGCTTTATCCTTTCTTCTGTGGTCTCTTGCTATCGCGTCTCCGACTGACGTTCAGTCTCAAAGGTGGTTTCTGGTGGTGCGCTTTGCTGGTGGCGGTCATCCTCTGTATGCCTTGTGTGCCCGGAGGTGAGAAAGGTTCGTGGACTTGTCTCAATGGTGTTTACAATGCTGTGAGCATCCTCATAATGTTCCCTCTTATTGTCTCCATTGGTGCGGGCAGCAAAGTTGCAGGAAGTCGCAGCATGGCTGTATGCCGTTTTCTCGGAGAGATTTCTTACCCTCTATACGTCACCCATTTCCCATTGGTATACATGCAGATGAGTTGGGCGGCAAACCATCAGGATTTGCCAATGGGGACACACATTGCGGTTTCCGTGTCCATCCTCTTGTTGGCCATTGGCATTGCGTATGCGTCATATAAACTATACGATCTTCCCGTCCGCGAGTGGCTGCGCAAAAAATAACGGCTCTCCACAAATATGATTATAGCGACCCTGGCAATCTTGCGAAGCTGAGGCCGCTATTTTCTTATTCAAACGGTTGTGTGCGTATGCACTTAATATTCTTTTCGAGTTGGCTGGTTGAGCTTGCGCCCACAAGGACGCTGGTTACGCCTCTCTGGTGCAATATCCAAGCCAATGCCATTTCGGCCAAAGTCTCGTTGCGCTCTTCGGCTTGCGCATTGAGCCTCTTCAAATAGTCAAGCAGTTCGGGTGTCAGTGTGCTACTCTTTAGGAAATTCTCCTTCGCCATGCGGCTGTCCGATGGGATGCCATTTAGGTAACGGTCGGTGAGGAGGCCTTGTGCAAGGGGAGAGAATGATATGAAGCCGATGCCGTTCTCGGCGCAATAGTCAAGTATACCTTCCTCCTGCGGCTCTCGGTTGAGCAGATTGAGACGCCCTTGGTATATTAGCAGCGGCACGTCGCGTTCTCTGAGGTATTTGTCGGCAAACTTGAGGGCCTCAAGTGGCCAGCGGCTGATGCCGAGGTAGAGTGCTTTGCCTTGTCGCACGATGTCTACCATGGCCTGCAAAGTCTCCTCAAGTGGGGTGTTGGGATCGTAGCGATGGCTGTAGAAGAGGTCCACATAGTCCAAGTGCATACGCCGGAGGCTCTGGTCGAGGCTCGCCATGAGGTACTTGCGTGAGCCCCAGTTGCCATACGGGCCTTCCCACATGTCATACCCCGCCTTGGTGGAGATGAAGAGCTCGTCGCGATATGGTCGGAAATCGTCGTCCATAAGTCGTCCCATGGTCTCTTCCGCACTACCGTATGGCGGGCCGTAGTTGTTGGCGAGGTCGAAGTGCGTAATGCCGTGGTCGAAAGCGTAGTGCGCTATGGCTCGGCTGCGCTCATAGGGGTCTACGCCGCCGAAGTTGTGCCAGAATCCTAGGCTTATCTTTGGCAGCAATACGCCACTCTTGCCGCATCGTTGGTACATTGCTTCGGCTTCGGCATATCGCTGCGCATCTGCTTGATATATTCCTTTGAGGTCCATATTCTTTCTTTTGCGATGTTTACTTTTTCACGCAATTTACTAAATATATCCGTTAGAACCTCAACTTTTGAGTCTATTTCCCGCTCTTACGCCTGTTGCATTTTCGGCAGAGCATTTGGCAGTTCTCGGCAGTCGTGTGGCCGCCTTTGCTCCACGGCGTTATGTGGTCTGCCTCCATCTGGTCTATTGCGAACTCCTTGCCGCAGTGGGCGCATACGCCTTTCTGGCGCTCGTAGGCGGCGAGTTTTATGGCGTCCGTGAATGCGCGGATAGATAGGTAACGCTCCTGGCGGGTGAAGTAATAGGGGTAGATGCCTTTCTTGTTCGTTACGTCGTCGTCTAGCACCAGGCGTGCCACCTCTTTGTCTATCTCGGCCGAGTCGTAGCTCTGAGTGTGGTAGGCATTGTAGAGGCTGCCCCAGTCCACACCCTTCATTATCTTCTTGCGGGCCGCGGTGGGCTTGATGGTGGTGTTCACCCACTCAATCACGCTTTTGTAGTGGAGCCATAGAGCGTCGGCGTTCGGGTCTTTCTGATGCTCCTGCATATATTCCGCAATCTTTCCGCCCGATATCCAATCTATGGCTCTCTCGAGAAGTTCCTGCCGGATGGGGCTGCCGGTGACGTAGTCTTTGCCAATGGCATAGGCGGCGCAACCGTTCTTGCTGAAGTATCGTTTGGCGTCGGCCACGAAAGGCCCGTGGTATATGGCGTTGAGGATCTCCTGGTCTGTGAGCATCTCGCCCGCTATGTTGATGCGGCGGAACCACAGCAGTTTCTCGCTCGGCTCTCCCGTGCATACGTATACGCTCAGCTCATAGTCCAGTATCCGTTTCTGCTGGTCGTCCTGGAGGTTGTTGTAACCCAACATCTGGTCGCCTATCTTCGTGCTGAAGTTGCCGCTCACGTATTCGCATATCGAGAGCGTGCGCTGCTGGCCGTCGAGCACTTCCCACGTGCCGTCGTCGCGGCTCGCCCAGTACATTACGTTGAGCGGGAAACCTTGGTATACGGTGTCTATCACCATCTGCTGTTGCAACGGCGAGTAGACGAATTCGCGCTGGTAGGGTGGGCGGATGTCAAGCTTGCCCCCGTAGGCCGATACACGGCCCGTCTCGTTGTCGTTCGCATACTCCTTTACAAGGTCGCGAATCGTTATATTCCTTAGCTCTATCTTCATGGCTTACTGGTTTTTCCGGCGAATGAAAATGCGTTTGTATTTCTTCTCCCCATTGATGAGCGGTTGTGCGCAAGACATGTTAGTCCAAAGCCCATTTGAAAAGCCTTTTCCTTCGCTTTCCGTCGCTCCTATAATCTCAAATTGTTCAGGACTAAATTTCCCCATAAAGGTAATTGGCACGCCCATTGCGCCATAGTAGTCACAGGGAATAGTGTCAACCTGTCAACGTTTATAGCGTCATAGTTGTCGTAATGGGGGTATTTTTCTGGTGTGTAAGTTTCGTAAAGCACAAGTGGCTCATGGCGTTTCTGAATATCGAGGTTTGTGAACCAACAGATATTGCCGAGGCTGCGCCATTTGTTTCCTTGAGCATCCTCCCAATAGCGTGTCGCTCGCGGTTGATAATAGTCGGGAACACGGAATGACATGTCGCCAAACTTATAGCCTATCCACATCTTGTTGTCACGCAAAAGAGGGAAGATGTTCTTGTATGTTATCGCATTCTGATTGCCGACTATTATAAATTTTTTCTCGTGCCTTACCAACAATGCTACAAATTCAGGGAATAAAGAAAACGGCGGATTAGTGACGACTATGTCAGCTTGTTTCAGCAGTTCAACGCACTCGGCACTGCGAAAATCACCGTCTCCTTTGAACTGGTGGATTCCAATTTCCTCGGGGTCGGGCACTTTATTGCCGTTAAGGTCGCCATTATATTCCAGCCAAATAGCGGCATCCGCTTTGTTTGCGCTGAAGAGGTTCCACTCCTGGTTGCGGTAGCAAGTGGTTGTGAGTCTCTTGAGGCCGAGAGTCTCGAAGTTGTATGCAAAGAAGTGGAAGAAGTTGCTTACGAATGGGTCGTCGCAGTTGCAGAGTACTGTCTTCCCGCGGAAATGGTCCTTGTAATGACGTAGCTCAGCCTCGATGTCGGAAAGTTGGGTGTAAAACTCATCCTCTTTCGCCTTTTGAGCGGAATGAAGTGTCGTGTTTGCCATATCGGTTTGATGGTGTTAGCGGCATCGCCATCAAACTCAAAACGACATTACGCATGCATGTCCCTATCGGACACGAAAAAGGGCACAGGCCAAACTATTTCGCGTCGGCGGGAAGCCTAGGAGAAACCCACCACCCATTCATAGAAGACCCGTACCCAGTAGGGGCACAGGCATTGTCTATATGAATGGGTGACAGTAACCTACCTTAGTAGCTCACCGCAAAAAATAAAAACATACAGTTCCTGTCGTTTCCTTCAGAAAGAGTTTCCTAGGCTTTTTCTTTTTGGACGCGAAAGATAGCTAATGCTAATATGTGTTATGTGTATGTAAAGTATTTCTTAGTGTCTGTTTCTTTGTTCAGATTTACTGTTACGATGCCAAAGATAGTAAATTATTTTTTCCCACCCGCCAAGTCGGCATATCTCTTTGCTCTTTCGTAACTTTGCACTCCGGCGCAGAGTCGCCAACGCAACACACATATACCCAAAGAATGAAAGGCTTAATCCACTCCACAGAATCTTTTGGCTCGGTCGATGGTCCGGGCATCCGATATATCATCTTCAC
>CAVGTO010000171.1:0-4738 GCA_963631865.1 Eggerthellaceae bacterium | reverse complement strand
CGGTCTGCTTTTCGAGATGTGTAGTCTGACTAATTAGTCAACTGCTATATTCTCCCTCGGACCTCCAAAACGTAAATAATGGAAAATAGTCTTATAAGCTTGTTTGTCCGCTCTATCTTCGTGGACAACATGATCTTTGCGACCTTCCTCGGCATGTGTTCCTACCTCGCCGTGTCTAAGGACGTGAAGACGGCTCTCGGCCTCGGTGTGGCAGTTACCTTCGTGCTCACCGTCACCCTGCCTATCAACTACCTCCTCCAGACCAAGATTCTGGCCTCTGGCGCTCTTATCGAGGGTGTAGACCTCACTTTTTTGAGCTTCATTCTTTTCATCGCTGTCATCGCAGGTATTACTCAGCTCGTTGAGATGGTGATTGAGAAGTATAGCCCTTCGCTCTACAATCAGTTGGGTATCTTCCTTCCCCTTATCGCCGTCAACTGCGCCATCATGGGTGGCTCGCTCTTTATGCAGCAGCGTATCGGCCTCGCTCCTTCCGATCCTAAGGCCATCTATAGCTTCGGCTCTGCTGTGGTCTACGCTCTCGGTTCTGGTCTCGGCTGGCTCGTGGCTATCGTCTCTTTCGCCGCTATCCGCGAGAAGATGGCTTATAGCAACGTCCCCGCTGCCCTCAAGGGTCTCGGCATCGCGTTTATCACCGTCGGCCTCATGGCAATGTCTTTCATGTGCTTCTCTGGCCTCGAAATCTAATCGGTATATAACAGATAAAACAGTATGAATACTTCTCTTATATTGGCGAGCATCGCGGTCTTCCTCGTGATTATCATGCTGCTCGTTGTCATACTGCTGGTGGCTAAGCGTTTCCTCACTTCGTCTGGCAACGTCAACATCAACATCAATGACAAGACCAACATTGAGGTCGAGAGCGGTGGTTCACTTCTTACCACCCTCACTTCAAATGGCGTTTTCCTCCCCTCTGCCTGCGGCGGCAAGGGCTCTTGTGGCCAGTGCAAATGCCAGGTTCTCGAGGGCGGCGGTGAGATCCTTCCTTCTGAGAAGGGCCATTTCACTCGCAAGCAGCAGCTCGATCATTGGCGTCTCGGTTGCCAGACTAAGGTTAAGGGTGATCTCAAGATAAAGGTTCCTGAGTCTGTCCTCGGCGTCAAGGAGTATGAGTGCACCGTCATCTCCAACTCAAATGTCGCTACCTTCATCAAGGAGTTCAAGGTCCAGCTCCCAGAGGGCGCTCATATGGACTTCCTTCCTGGTTCCTACTCTCAAATCCGTATTCCTAAGTTCGACGCTATCCGTTATGCGGACTTTGACAAGGATCTCATCGGCAAGGAGTACCTTCCCTCTTGGGAGAAGTTCAAGATGTTTGACCTCGTCTGCAAAAACCCAGAGGACACCATCCGCGCTTACTCTATGGCCAACTACCCAGCCGAGGGCAACGTCTTCATGCTCACCGTCCGTATCGCTACCCCGCCTTTCAAGCCCGATCGTTCTGGCTTCATGGAGGTTAACCCTGGTATCGCATCGTCTTACATATTCTCGCTCAAGCCTGGCGACAAGGTGATTATGAGTGGTCCTTACGGTGATTTTCATCCTCACTTCGACTCCAAGAAGGAGATGATTTGGGTCGGTGGCGGTGCCGGTATGGCTCCTCTCCGTGCGCAGATTATGCATATGACCAAGACCCTCCACACCACCGACCGCGAGCTCCATTACTTCTATGGCGCACGTGCTCTCAACGAGGTCTTCTACCTCCAGGATTTCCTTGGCCTCGAGAAGGAGTTCCCCAACTTCCACTTCCACCTCGCTCTCGACCGTCCCGATCCCGCTGCCGATGCAGCTGGCGTCAAGTACACTGCTGGCTTCGTACACAAGGTTATGTACGAGACCTACCTCAAGGATCATGACGCTCCCGAGGACATCGAGTACTACATGTGTGGTCCTGGCCCAATGAGCAAGAGCGTCGTCGCTATGCTTACCGACCTTGGCGTCGAGGAGAGCAGCATTATGTACGATAACTTCGGCGGCTAGTCCACCCGTAAGTTTCTCTATCCGATAGTATCGACATACGTCGGTTGAGAACAAATAACATTCCGCCCCGCAGATTCTTCTTTGAAGTCTGCGGGGCGGATTTTCTTTTTACAAGCACCTATATGTCTTGTGTATCTAATATATATGCATATCTTTGTGTTGCTGTGTTTAATTCTTTATACTATGGCCAATAAGTCAGCTTCTTATAAGAGAAAAATTATCGATTTGAACGTCGAGACGTTCAAGACTTTGTAATCCTCTTCCACTATGCCCCAAACTACATCTTCCGTAAAGTCCATCCCCGTGTGGCTGGCAATAATAATCATCATCTGCCTTGCCTTCAACTTTGGTCGCAGTATGAACAATGTGTCCACTGAGAATCAAACGGTAGAGAAGACCCTGCAAACACTTGATGTGACTGTACTCCAGCAGCGCCTCGCCAAGATTAGCGAATTGGCAACAGTCAGTTACGACTATACCGACATTGCCCGCCATAAGAAGACTGAGAAAATCTGGGGGTACTCTATCCCGGGCACCACGAGCACAATTCTTTTGCGCTACAGTGGAGTGATTAAGGCTGGCGTTGACCTCCACGATGCAACAATCGACGTGATAGATACGACTGTCATCTTTACTCTTCCTGCTCCGAAAGTCCTCTCGCACAGTGTAGATCCCGCCAGCATCAAGATTATAAACCAGAGCAACGGTCTCTTCTCCAGCATAAAGATTTCTGATTTTCAAGCTTTCTGTGCGGCCCATCAGGATAGTATGCAGACTGTTGCTATCAACTCTGGCCTTCTCAAAGACGCAGCAGCGAGTGCCGCCGATGGTCTCGAACTTATAGCGGCTCCCCTTCGCGATATGGGCTATAACGTCATCGTTACCGTCAATTCCGATACACTCAAGATGCCAGAAATTCGCCCTCTCCTTATCCCTGTCGAGAAGTCTGCGGCTGAGAATGGTGAGACCGAGTCCGCAGCCGAGTAGTTACTGACTTGTCTTTATTAATCATAACTAATACAAATATCCCTGTAAGCTAGTTTTTGTAGACACAGCTAAAGAAATCCGCCAATTTCTTTAGTTACGAAATAAGGATTTGACGGATTTGCTATTTTTTTAAGTACGAAATAAGAAATAGGTGACAGTAGAGCTTTTGACAGATATGAAATAAGAAATTGCTATATTTGCCTATGTTATAAGATACGAAGTAATATGATGAATATAATAGATAGGCGAAAGTACATAGACAAGGTTCTGAAAAGCCTTGGCAAAGAGCAAATCGTGGTCTTGACGGGACAACGACGAGTAGGTAAGAGTTACATTCTAAAGCTCATTTGTGCGAGAATGGAGGCTGACGACTCCAATAACGTCATTTATATCGACAAGGAAAAACGAGAGTTTGACGATATCCGCAGTTATGAGGACTTAAATGCTTACATTGACTCGTATTTTGTTGAGTCTAAACATAATTATATTCTTATCGACGAGATTCAGGATATAGCCCAATTCGAACGTTCTGTGCGTAGTTATCGTACGGAACCCGAGACAGATATTATAATAACAGGTAGCAATGCCCATATGCTGAGTGGGGAGCTGAGTACGCTGCTCGGTGGACGGTATACTGAAGTTTACATTCAATCGCTAAGTTATCTTGAATTTCTTGAATTCCACGGTCTTACGGACTCGGATGATGCGTTGACAAAGTATATCCAATTCGGTGGTATGCCAGGTCTCGTTAAGATAGGTCTTGAAGAGGAAGATGCGGCAGAGTATTTGCAAAGCGTCTATCGTACAGTACTCCTAAAAGATGTGATTATTCGCAATGGCATCCGCAATGCAGTTTTTCTTGAAAATCTTGTGCGCTTTATAGCCGATAATACTGGTAAACTTATTTCTGCGAGCAGCATATCTAAGTTTATGAAGTCGCAAGGTGAGTCTGTTTCCCCGTCTATGGTCATTAACTACCTTTCTCTTCTCGAGCGGGCTTTTGTAATAAGTAAGGTAAATCGTTTTGATATTCATGGCCGTAGGATTTTGGAGGCGAATGACAAGTTTTATTTTAGTGACCATGGAATCCGAAATGCAATAGCAGGTGGGCGTCGTGAGGGCGACATTGAGAAGGTTATGGAGAATATAATCTATCAACATCTCGTTCGCCTCGGCTATCAAGTGTATGTGGGGCAGCTGAAAGCCGGTGAGATTGACTTTGTCTGTGAGCGTTCGGATGGGAAACGTGCATATATCCAAGTTTCGTATATTGTTGCTGATCAGACAACGAGAGAGAGAGAGTTTGGCAATCTTCGTGCTATATCGGATAATTATCCTAAATACGTTATCTCTGTCACACCTATGCTATCTTATGCCGACGATGGCGGAATCACTCATCTCCATCTTCGCAATTTTCTTGTAAATGGAATTTGATGGCAGAAAAAATTATTTGCTTTTGGTCTTTGTCTTAGTGATAAGTAAATCTTATTAATCCCTCATTGAGGAATTTTTTTCGGCCACGCTCCAATTGGCCCCCTTTGAACCTTCGGCCTAACATACTGAAAGCAATCACGAAAAGAAAGGACAAAAAACGCCCCGCAGAACCGTATGGCTAGTTCTGCGGGGCGAAATGTATGTGACTTAACTGAGTGGTCTGCTAAGCGTTACTTCACGCAAACCTTGTTTGCTGTGCCGTCGCTCATCTTGACAATGTAGATGCCAGGGACGGTCATATTGCTAACCTGCTGGC
>CAVGTO010000170.1:0-4778 GCA_963631865.1 Eggerthellaceae bacterium | reverse complement strand
CTCGGCACCAATCCATACAGAGCCAGAAGGAAACATACACGCCGCACGCTGAGAATTGACACCGACAAGCAGGCCACTTATATCGTTATACCTACCAATAACAAAGCGGTAGCCACACTCCTCAATCTTAGACGGATAGACCTTGACGATGCAAGCTTCGGAGGGCGTAACGACGACAGCACCACCCATAGGGTCGGCCGCGACAGCCACGCCAGGCTGTGAGAAATTGATGTTTCGCAAGAAATGAGACACGCCAGTAGAGTCGGGTTCCTTGAAAATATCAACGCCACTCGACACGGCCACCCAGACAAAGCCATGCTTCCCGACACAGATATCCGACGGGCGTTCGGGACGCAAATCATAATCCGTAAGATGCTTAACCGACACATCTCCACCATCGACCATCGAGAGTCGGTAGAAAGAAGAGCGTGTAAGGACGAGCACGGACAACGAATCGAGATCGGCGCGCATCGTAACAATATCATCATCGACATTCACCACACGGCAATCCTTGAAAAGGGCATCGGCGTGAGTGGCATTGGGGAGAGCTAGAATTTGCCTTCCCGAAGCAGCCCAGACGCAACCGTCCATCGACGCCGCAATTACTCCAGCCTTACCATTACCCCCAAGAGGCTCCGGCACATTGGTGCGACCATTAAAGTAAGAGACAACAGGTTGCGAGGAACCAGGCACCTTGCCGTATCGGGCGAAGCCGCGATTGGCGATATAGACCCACAGCGAGCCATCCATCAGAGCTGCCACACGATCCACAGCATTCTGGCGGGGGATGGGCAAAGACTCACACTCATGGGTATGTGTATCCACACGCAACAGGCCACCGCCATTAGTACCTACATAGGCATACCGATTGCCATCGGTAGAAATGCAACGCACATCGGCAATATCCTCTTGAGCTGATGGTGGGCAGACGGAGAGAGGAGCGAACTTAAAGGCCGAAGGATGGTAAACAGAGAAGCCCGAATGCTGGTAGCCAATGACAACGGCACCCGATGCAAGGGAGAAGACGCACGTGCAGAGATTACTGCGCAGGCTGAGCGGTGCATTAGGCGTACGGCGCACGGCAGTACACGTATTCGATGACGGATCCAGCACACATGCGCCATTGCGGTCAGAGACAAGCCAAATACGCTTACGGCTGTCGATTGCGAGGTCTATGAGATCCTCAGGGACATCGGCGGTCCAATAAGCACGGTTGTTGACAAGTTCCCATCCGAGACCCGCCATAGGCTTGCGCCACAGCGAATCTCCACCGGCAGAGATAACCCACAGGTCGCCATCGAAATCGACCTTCATGGTGCGGGCTCCAGAAGTTATAGGCGTGGTAAAGACTTGCGGAGTGGGAGCCATACCCGAGGCGGGCGGGAAACAACGAAGCACACGTCCATCGGAGAGGAGAATGGCGAGACCAAAACGCGAAGGGCAGACACAAACTACCTTAGAGTTGGCGGGCAAATTGAAAGAGAAAGAATCGGAAGGCGTCGGGGAATAGATGACGCGACTGCGGTCTATCATCCAAAGATTTCGGCGACCATCAACCCATGCACCGACAATGGAATCCGTCGCGCCTCGGGAACGCAGAAACTCATCGGCAGAACTGAACGTGAGGGAATTACGTTTGAGGAGGGCATAACCGCTCGAAAGATTGACGAGCATAGTGTCGGGGCCGAACTCTTGGGCGCCAAGCACCTCGCCCCCGCGTAAGATGGAGTCGGGAATAGCGAAAGAAGTAACAGTATATCCGTCGTAGCAGTCGAGTCCCCAAAGAGTTGACAGCCAAAGGAAACCGCGTCCGCCAGCGCACACCGAATTGACACGCTCGTGCGAGAGTCCCGACTCCATACCTACATGACGGAAGGCGAAGCGAGGTTGCGCCGAGGCCAAAGAGGCGCACAGCAGAAGCGGCAGGAGCAGAGCACGCAACCGCAGGATATGGCAAAAAGTAGAGATAAGTTTCATAGGGGCCACGGATATGGGGAGCCGGGTACGTATACGGACGCGGGCGCAAAGTTACCTTGGTTGGGGCAATGAAAAAAACTTAAATTGCATAATTAACACTTTAGATTTGCATATCCGGTGAGGTTCTGACCTTATTAGAGTGTGAATGATGATGCGCTACCCGCATATTCACAGAATTTGATTAACTTCGCAATAATAATGTGATTATAATTAAGGTGCGCCAGAGGCAACGAGTGTGCACGCAACGACCAACAATGGATTTTTAATGGATTATTTAATAATCGTGCTTCAGCTGCTGCTGAGCTTGTCGATACTTGTCGTGACCCACGAGTTCGGCCATTTCTTCTTCGCAAAACTTTTCAAGATTAAGGTCGAGAAGTTCTTCCTCTTCTTCGACATAAATGACGTCAAACTCTTCTCTTTCAAAAAGGGCGAGACTGAGTATGGTGTGGGCTGGCTCCCACTGGGCGGCTACGTCAAGATTGCCGGCATGATAGACGAGTCGCTGGACACGGAGCAGATGGCGCAGCCTGTCCAAGAGTGGGAATTCAGGGCTAAGCCGGCATGGCAGAGGGCATTCGTAATGGCGGGTGGCGTCATAGTGAACCTGCTTACCGCACCTATAATCTTTTGGATATTGGCGTTCTCATATGGCGACACTTACTTGCCGATGTCGGAGGCTCGCAACGGATTCGACTACAGCGACGCTATGCTTGAGGTCGGATTCAAAAATGGCGACATCATAACGGGTATCGACGGAACAGCGTGCGAGACTTACAAGGAGGCGGCCAATGCCATAATCTTCGACGACACTTGCACGGTCAACATCATACGCCGTGGAGAGGCGATGGACATCAAGCTTCCCCACGACTTCTTCCGCAACATCTTGCGCGGCAATGACAACCAGGCACTCTTCGCATTCCGCGTACCGGTGGTTGTAGACTCCGTCATGCCAGGCAGCGCGGCGGAGAGATATGGCGTATTGAAAGGTGACTCGATAATCTCTGTCGGCTATGTCGAGAACCCATCATTCTATGAATTCCATACCGTAGTAGACAGCCTCAAGGGACAGGACGTGAGCCTTGTCGTGGCTCGTACCACGGGAGGAGTGGACAGCCTCAGCGTGCACGTGGGTGAAGATGGACTCATTGGCATCTTCAATTGTGACCCGAGTCGTTGGCTGAGCCCTAAAACCGTTAGCTATGGATTTTTCGAGGCATTGCCGGCAGGCGTAATCAAGGGTAAGGATTTGCTGGTCAACTACTGCCGTCAATTGCCGATGCTCTTCACGAAAGAGGGAGCTACAAAGGTGGGTGGTTTCGGCACCATTGCCAAGATGTTCCCATCGCAATGGAACTGGTACAGCTTCTGGTTCAACACGGCATTCCTGGCCATTATGTTGGCAGTCATGAACATATTGCCTATTCCTGGTCTCGACGGCGGCCACTTGCTATTCGTCATCATAGAGATGGTAACGGGATATAAGGCTAGCGACAGAGTACTGGAGATTGCGCAATATATTGGCTTGTCGATTATCATCCTGCTCGTCCTCTACGCCAATGGCGCAGACGTGGTGCGCTACCTTATGAAGTAAACACGAAGTGACTGTAAATTAATCACAAAGAGAAAAGAAGAAGTACGCATAGGAGGCACGGAAGTGACTGACGAGAACTCAAGGCGAAGACCCGCAAGGGGGCTAAGGATGTGGCTGCGCAGGACGGTGGCTGCAGCGGGAGCCGTATTCGCCACGTGGACCGGGGCAACGGCTCAAAGCACCACGACGGGCATCAATCCGCAAGTGCCGGATTACATCTACGCCCGCCGAATGGAGCACCTCAATGACTTGAGCCCCATAACACTTGAGTATAACACGCAGGTGAGGGCCTACATTGACGTATACCTTGTCAGACGACGCGACCACCTGGCCAACATTCTCGGCCGGGCCGAATATTACTTCCCCATTTTCGAGGAATACCTCAGCAAATACAACTTGCCCCAGGAACTCAAATACCTGGCAGTCATAGAGAGCGCATTGGACCCCAAGGCGAAGTCGAAGAGCGGAGCTATGGGTCTTTGGCAATTTCTCTATCACGCCGGCCTCATGATGAACCTCAAGGTGACGAGTTATGAGGACGAGCGGTGCGACATTAGGAAAAGCACCGATGCGGCATGCCGATATTTGCAATACCTATATAAAAACCTTGGCGACTGGCAATTGGCCCTCGCGGCATACAACGGCGGCTTAGGGCAAGTGCAAAAGGCTATAGAGCGAGCTGGTGGCACTAAGAAGACCTTTTGGGAACTGTCGCCATATATGACACCCGAAATGCGGTCTTACGTACCGGCGTTCATTGCCGTGAACTACGTTATGAACTACTACCAGAAACACAACGTGCGCCCCGCTCAGCCAGCTTACACGTTGTCGGACGTGGACACAGTATACGTCAATATGAGCCTCTCATTTGACCAAATAAGCCGTGCATCGGGCGTCAAGAGAGAGACATTACAGCAACTCAACCCACAGTACGTCAAGGACTTCATAGCCTACGATGGCACGCCGCAGCGACTGACATTGCCACGAAACAACATCCCGCGATACCTGCGCAGCGAGCGAATGTTGCGCCCCGACGCGGCACCCGACATGACCGGCTTCTTCGGGACTCCCGAGATAGTGACCGACACGCTGACGCACGTAGTGGCCAAAGGAGAATATTTGCATAGAATAGCCATGCAATATCAGACTACCGTGACCGATATTATGAATTGGAACGGCATGGATACCAAGGATATAAAGATAGGTC
>CAVGTO010000169.1:952-4785 GCA_963631865.1 Eggerthellaceae bacterium | reverse complement strand
CATCATTCTCGGGGCATGCACGTTCCTCGTTATCGGTGTCTTCCATCCCATTGTCATAAAGGCTGAATATTATTTTGGCGTTCATTGCTGGTGGATTTTTGCTGCCGCCGGCGTGCTTTTTGCGATCCTTTCCCTTTTCGTTGGCAATTTCATTGCATCTACCATTCTTGGTGTGGTCTCCTTCTCCTGCTTTTGGTCCATACTTGAGGTTTTTGAGCAGCGCGAACGTGTGCGCAAGGGCTGGTTTCCGATGAATCCTAACAGAAAAAATGACTACGAGAGCAAAAAGTGATGACTTTTTGCTTACTTTTTGTATTCTGTTCTATATATTTGCAAGAAGTTGATTTCGGGCACATTGTTTGATGCCTCTTTTTCAACTTAGATTGGTGTTCTTGGGGTTCTATACGGACTATTCTTTTTAATAAGTTTCGCTACTTCTTGTTCCTTTCTTGCAAACTCGGCTATCGAGCCGATATGTTTGCCTTCATTTTGTGTTTCAGTGGCGAAACTCTTTCCTTTGCTCCTCCTTTTGCTCTGTTTTTTCTTGGGGAAACGTAAAATTTCTTCAAAAAAGGCAAACAAAACCGTAACGTAGTTCGTATACTTGGTTGTCAGGAGAACAAAAAGTCAAGGCTGTTACTCCATCGGATGTTTAAACGTGAAGGTCAATGATACGGTGCGGCACTACGAGGCCCGCAAGTATTGGTCGGACGCCTTCGCTTCAGTGTACTGAGCGAAGGACATTAGAGACCGCAAGGCGGACTTTCCGAGTGGAGCGTGGGACTCGCCCTCCCTTAAAGCCTCGATTTTTATAAGTCTCTGATATTTACAGCCAACTACACATTAACACCATCATCTATGAAAAAGAATCTTAACATCAAGGAGGGGTACTTCTCATTCAACACCCCTACCGGTAACATTAACACTAACAGCGACAAGAAAGATTCCGTCGCTCAGCCCGCTTTCAACGACTTCCTCTGCATGCCGGAGTCTTCGAAGACCAAGAAAGTTGAAACCGACGCTCCTAAGAGCGACATCAACTTCTTCTAACTCTCAGACGCTCAGCGCAAGCCCATTTGGCGGTGTCTCCCTATCCGATCCCAAATGGCGCAAGCGATGACTTAACTGCCCGGCGCAGCCTCGACTCTCTGTCGAGGTACGCTGGGCTTTTTTAATGAAAACTTTCGGCATCTGCACAAACCAATGCATCATTAGTCAATTCAAACCAAATTTGTTTTATGAACAACTCTAATTTCGATGACTCGACGCTCGATGGACGCATCAAGCGACTCGTCTTCCTCAAGGGTGAGCGGAGTCTTCAGGCTTTCCTGCTGAAGTGTAAGGTGCCGCCGCCACGCTACAGTATGCTTATCCGCCGCGATGGCAAGCTCTCTGTGCTCTACATCAATCGTATCCTCGAACTTTGCCCCGAAGTGAGCCGCGAGTGGCTTGTAGACGGCAATGGCCCTATCACCAAGGACGAGGCTGAGCAAAGTGAGAACAGTACTGAGGCCAAACTCCGCAGGGGCGACCTTGTAGGTGTTGTCACCAAACTCAATGAGTCCCTTGTCCTCCAGGAGCAAGCGCTCGTCGCCCTCAAGAGCTCCATCCAAGCCCAGCGCGAGATGACCGAGAGACTTCTCCAAGCCCTCATCGCTTCTTCTAATCAGCAGTAGTAAGCAAATTATTTGCGCACTGACGCCATTCTTCTATAACGCCGGCGGTCGGGAGATTTTTGTCTCTCTGGCCGCCGGTGCTTTTGGGGGTCTTTCAATAAACATCCGAAATAGGTATCAATCAATGTTGTGCTATTGGTCGATTTTTACTGTCGAATGTGTTCCTAGACCGTGAATTCAACTAGCAAGTGCAATTTAAAGAAATAGCTTCATAAAAGCACTCGTATGGCGATCTAAAGTTCAATTTCTTTCTAGGCCGGTTGTTTATCTTCGTTTGAATCTTGGGTAATCTGCTAGTGACAGACGCGCTCGAAAGCGTCTGCCTTTTTGCTAGACATAACTTATGGCGCAGTTTCCGGTTTTTCATTGCCAGTCCGTTAGTTCTACCTCCGAGCCCAGCCGCCATACGTGTAGCCAGGCTCAGAGGGAGAACGCCATTTCACATACTAAATTGCAATTCTATGTTGAACTTGCAGTAACATATTTTGATGTAAGGCGGTTAAACCTGCTTAAAAAACTTGAAATTTAGATTATTTGTAAGTGCTTGATTGCTAGTATTTGTAGGCAATCTGGATTTTTATTTTCTTTTGTTTCTTAAAGAAAATTAAGAAAACTCTTGCGTATATGTTAAAGAATGGCTAATATTGCATCGTCAAACAAGGAGAGGTAACCAATACGGAGCTCTTACCGATATAGCTCCTGCGGTCCAAGATATTTATTTCCCGTCGTGATGACGAGAGTTTTCATCTGTTGTTGTCTATTGTTGATTAAAGCCCTGACGCAATAAAGCGTGCGGGGCTTTAATTTTGTGTGTTTTCTTATCTCATTTTGTTTTAGTATCTTCGCGCTGATTGTAAGACAATAAAAGACAATACCAAGAGCTAAATGATTACAGTAACCGATCTCGCGATTCAGTTTAACAAGAAGCCTCTCTTCGAGGATGTCAACCTCAAGTTCTCGCCCGGCAACTGCTACGGCGTCATTGGCGCCAACGGTGCAGGTAAGTCGACGTTCCTCAAGATCCTTTCGGGGCAGCTCGACTCTACCAAGGGCTACGTCGAGATGGCTCCAGGCGAACGCCTCTCGGTCCTCGTTCAGGATCACTTCGCTTTTGACGACCATACCGTGCTTGACACTGTCCTCATAGGTCACAAGAAACTGTGGGAGAATATGCAGCGCAAAAATGAGCTCTACTCTAAGCCCGATTTTAACGACGAGGATGGCGCAGAGGTAGCTAAACTCGAAGAGGAGTTCGGCGAAATGGGTGGCTGGACAGCCGAGAGCGATGCAGCAAACCTCCTTAGCGGACTCGGCATAAAAGAGGATCTCCATTATATGATGATGAAGGACCTCAGCGGTAAGCAGAAGGTGAAGGTTCTCCTCGCCCAGGCTCTCTTCGGCAACCCCGACAACCTCCTCCTCGACGAGCCTACCAACGATCTTGACCTCGACACCGTCCTTTGGCTTGAGGATTATCTTGCCAACTTCCCCAACACTGTCATCGTGGTCAGCCACGACCGCCACTTCCTCGACAATGTCTGCACCGATATCGTCGACATCGACTACGGCAAGATTCGCATGTTCTCCGGCAACTACACCTTCTGGTATGAGAGCTCGCAGCTCGCTCTCCGTCAGCAGGCTATGCAGAATAAGAAGGCCGAGGAGAAGCGTAAGGAACTTATGGAGTTCATCTCTCGCTTCTCTGCCAACGTGGCAAAGAGCCGTCAGACTACTAGCCGCAAGAAGATGCTCGAGAAGATCAATATCGAAGAAATCGCCCCCTCTACCCGTCGTTACCCAGGTATCATCTTCACCCCCGAGCGTCAAGCCGGTGACAAGGTGCTTGAGGTTCGCGATCTCTCCTACGTCATGGAGGATGGCACCAAGCTCTTCGCCGACGTCTCTTTCAACGTTGAGCGCAACGACAAGATTTGCCTCCTCTCGCATGATGTTCGTGCCACCACGGCCCTCTTCCGCATCCTCAATGGCGAGATTAAGCCTACTTTCGGAACTTTCTCTTGGGGTACTACCATCTCTATGGCTTACCTCCCTCTCGACAATACCGAGTTCTTCACTCAGAAGCTCGACCTCACCAACTGGCTCGCCCAGTTCTCGCCCAACACCGAGGACTTCTTCCTTCGCCAGTATCTCGGCAAG
>CAVGTO010000169.1:0-872 GCA_963631865.1 Eggerthellaceae bacterium | reverse complement strand
CGGCAAGATGCTCTTCGGCAGCGAGGATATCAAGAAGACTTGTAATGTCCTCTCCGGTGGTGAGAAGATGCGTTGTATGATCAGCAAGATGATGCTCGCCAACCCCAATGTCGTCATGCTCGACCACCCGACCAACCACCTCGACATGGAGTCTATCCAGGCCTTCAACAACAATATGAAGTCCTATCCCGGCAACATTCTTATGACCAGCCACGACCACGAGTTCATCCGCTCTGTCTGCAACCGTGTAATCGAGATTACACCCAACGGCACCATCGACAAGTATATGGACTTCGAGGATTATATGCAGGATGAGGCCATCCATGCTAAGCGCGAGTCTATGTATGCTGCAAACTAGTTTCCATGTGAGCGTTATTACTCCACCGTGTAACTAATTTGACTTAAAACAAAATATGGCAGAAGCCCAAGGCGTTTAACACCTTGGGCTTCTGCCTTTTTTTATGTGTTAGGTAGTGATTTGCAGTTTTCCCGTCACCCTAAGATACTCAGTCTCATATATCTTATATTGCGTCTGAGCCTCAATGAGGTTGCTCTGTGCTTGTTGCCACTGGCTGTAGGCGTCGAGCAAATCGGTCATCGTGGCCATGTCGTTGTCATACTTGTTCTGCATAATGCGCAAGTTCTCTTCCGAGTCGCTCACACCGAGTGTCGCAACCTCCACCATATTATAGCCCGATGTGAGATTTAGCACGGCTTGGCGAGCCTCAATGCTCATAAGCCTTGTGTTTTTTTTGAGGTCCAGTTTCGCATTCTCAGCTTTAATCTTGGACTGCTTCACTTTACGGGTGTCGTTGCCGCCGTGGAAAATTGGAATGCTTACCGTTACTGCCGCAAATGGCGTGTTCGACGAG
>CAVGTO010000168.1:0-4816 GCA_963631865.1 Eggerthellaceae bacterium | reverse complement strand
CATCTTTCCCCCCCTCCCCCGACACACCAATTCATCCTACAAAAGCAACAGATATGGCATTCATCAACTGGCTGGCGGCTCGCTACTACGCCCCGCGCTACAGGCAGATAGACCGCATGGCCTCCGAGCCCGCCGAGATGCAGCGCGAGCAACTCGCCCACATCCTCGGCAAAGCCGTAAACACGGCTTTCGGCTGCGACCATGCCATCTCCCCCTCGATGGACTACGATGCCTTTGCCCGAGCCGTCCCCGTGGTCGATTACGAGGGCTTCCGCCCTTACGTCGAGCGCATGGTGGCCGGCGAGGCCGACATCACCTGGCCCGGCCGCGTCCGATGGTTTGCCAAGAGCAGCGGCACCTCGGGCAGCAAGAGCAAGTTCATCCCCGTAACCGATGAAGGTCTCCGCTATTGCCATCTCCGCGGCTCAAACGACGCCGTGGCCACATATCTCCGCCAACATCCGTCGTCCCGCATCTGGCAAGGCAAATGCCTCACCCTCGGCGGCAGTAAGCAACTCACCGCCACAGGCGCCGGCAGCCAGACTGGCGACCTCTCCGCCATCATGATCGGCAATGCCCCTTTCTGGACCGAGTTCTTCAAGACTCCGCGCAAGGACGTGGCCCTCCTCAGCAAATGGGAGGAGAAACTCGTCAAGATTACCGCCGCCACCGAAGGCCAGCTCATCACGTCCCTCGCCGGTGTCCCCAGCTGGATGATGGTCCTCATCAAGTATATGATGGAGCGTCGCGGCGTAAGCTCCATTGCCGAGCTCTGGCCCCGCCTCGAGCTTTTCATCCACGGAGGCATCAATTTCGATCCCTACCGTGAGCAATATACCCGTCTCTGCCCCGCGGGAATGAACTTCCTCGAGACGTACAATGCCTCCGAAGGCTTCTTCGGCGTCCAGACCAACCCCGACATCCACGAGATGCAACTCATGCTGGACTACGGCAATTTCTACGAGTTCGTGCCCCTCGCCGAGGTCGGTCAGGAGCATCCCGATGGCATCGTCCCCCTCTGGGGCATCCAGACGGGCGTGGACTACGCTATGGTCATCACCAGCATCAACGGCCTCTGGCGCTACATGATTGGCGATACCGTACGCTTCTCGTCCACCAACCCCTACACGTTCGTCATCTCGGGCCGCACCAAGCTCTTTATCAATGCTTTCGGTGAGGAACTTATGATTAGCAATGCCGAGGCCGCCATGGCCCGCGCATGCGCCGAGACGGGCGCCGTGGTCCGCGACTACACCGCCTGCCCCGTCTTCATGAGCGAGAATACCCGTGGCTGCCACGAGTGGATGGTTGAGTTCGACACTCCGCCAGCCGCCCCCGACGACTTCGCCCGCCGTCTCGACCTCGCCCTCCAGTCCGTCAACTCCGACTACGAGGCCAAGCGATACAAAGACATCACCCTCGCGCCCCTCCGCCTCCACGTGGCCCGCGCAGGACTCTTCGAGACCTGGCTCCGCAACCACGATAAGCTCGGCGGCCAGAACAAGGTGCCCCGCCTCCGCGGCGACCGCCAGATTATGGAGGAACTGCTCGTGCTAAACAATTGAGTCAATGACGGCTAACAATCTTACGCCTTTCGAGCCAACTCACCCCGGCTCAATCCTCAAGAATGAGATTGAATACCGAGGCATCTCGCAGAAGGATTTTGCGGCTACTCTCTGAAACACAGTAATTGACAATGGCAGGAGCCCCAACTGCTCCGTGGAAATCCCTCACGAGCGCAGCGAGCCGGTGTCAATCCGTGGTAATCAGTGGGCAGAAACAAAAGACATCCGGGAAACCTCATCTCAAAGCACCCGAAAACTGTGAACTGTGAATTGTGCACTGTGCACTGCCACAAACAGTTAACTGTGCACTGTTAACTGAAAAGTATGTATATAGGAATAGCAGGCAACATAGGCAGCGGCAAAAGCGCCATGGCCGAACTCCTCTGCAACGAGTTCGGCTTCCGAACCTTCGAGGCGGGGTGCGACAACCCCTACCTCGCCGATTTCTATTCCGACATGCGCCGCTGGGCCCTCAACCTCCAGGTGTTCTTCCTCACCAAGCGCTTCAAGTCCATCCAGCGCGCCATGTGGGCCGACGATACCGTCGTCCAGGACCGCACGATATACGAAGACGCTTACATCTTCGTCGAGAACCTCCTCTCCATGGGCCTCATCTCCCGAACCGACTACGACACCTACCGCGAGCTCTTCGAGACCATCGTCTCCTTCATCAAGCCCCCCGAGCTCCTTATATACCTCAAGGCTTCCGTCCCAACCCTCACGGCCCACATCCGTCAGCGCGGTCTCCCCTACGAGAGCTCCATCAGCCTCGACTACCTCCGTATGCTCAACCAGAAATACGATGATTGGGTGGAATCCTACTCCGGCAACATCCTCACCATCGACATCGACAACACCGACTTCGTCAACAAGGCCGACGACCGCTCACGTGCCATCAAGGCCATCAAGTCCCAACTCCCCGACGCCGTCCTCCGGCAAATCCCAACAGTTGACAATTGACAGTTGATAATTACGGGCGGCTTCTTAGGGGGCGGCCAAAAACTATGAACTGTGCACTGAGCGCTGAAAAGCCCAAATCCTCTCTGCGGGGTGCTCCAAAACTGTGAACTGTGCACTGTTAACTGTTAACTGAAAAGTTGCTGCATACAAAGTAGATAGGCAGGTAAACAATGCCCCCAATCTCCTCCACCTCCCGTGCGTTAGACAGCACTATGCCGCGGTGGATTCCATAGTCGGGCGTGGTGAGAAACGAGTCTAATGCGCTGTGGATTTTATAGTCTTTGCCGCTTTTGACCTCGACGGGTAGTACTGTCATCCCTTCCATATCGTCTATCAGGTAGTCCACCTCGCCCTTTTTCTTATTGTCGTAGTAGAAGAGTCGGCGGCCGTGGGCGGCCAATTCCTGGGCCACCACAGTCTCATATACCGACCCAAGATTTACGCTTTCGTTCTCCTCCATAATGGGTTTTATGTTCCTACCGTAAAAGATGGATGTCAGCAGCCCTACGTCGTTCATATAGAGTTTCAGTAGGTTCTTGCTGCAACTCTCGGTAAGTGGGAACGCAGGTTTGCTTATGGCGTGCACCTCGATGGCTATGCCGCTCGATATCAGGTACTCGAACTCGTCCTCGTAATCCCTCATCCGTTTCCCTGTCTTGTCCTCGACGTCCTTTGCCACCATTCGCTTCTTCTTATTCTCCATGACGGAGGGAATCATCTCATAGATGCGCCTTATCTTCAGGCGTTTGTTCGTCTCCTCATATCGAGAGGCGTCCACTCCGTAGAGCATTCGGACGTTGTCGTGTATCTTCCTGACCGCCACTATGTTCTTCGTCTCGACAAACGTCACTACGGCATCGGGCAGTCCGCCAACAATCAGGTATTTCTTGAAGAGGTCAAGAACCTTGGCGTGAACCCCCTCGGGCAGCGACTCCATTGCCGCGTATTTCTTGCGTATCGTCTCCATGACGAGCGTGCCCATCCCATTGGCGAGCATGAATTCCTCGAAATCAAGCGGGTACATATGTATAATCTCAATGCTTCCAAGCGGGATTGACGATGTTGTCTTTAGGGCTACTCCCAGAATCGATCCGCTGGCGATGTACGTAAGCCGTCCGTCCTCGCGGAGGAATTTCAGCAGTGTCAGCAGGTGGTCGTAGGCTTGTATCTCGTCGATGAAGACTATCGTGTCTTTGCGCGTCCCCATTTTGTCGCCCGCCACGGTGCTTAGGGCGAGCAGGAAGTCGTCCACCGTGCGTGCCTCGGCGAATGTGCGGGAGGACAGTTTGTCGGCCTCCATATTGACCTCTATGTAGTTCTTGTAGAGGGCTTGAGCCGTGCGGCGTATGATGTGAGTTTTGCCTATCTGTCTCGCACCGTCTATGACGAGTATCTTGTCGCTGCCATTTTTGAGATGATTCTCAATGCTTTGACCAATCTTTCTATATAGCTCCATACACTTTTCCGTGATTTTAGACCCTCCAAAACTACACTTTTCCGCGATTTTAAGGGGTTAAAAACTACACTTTTCCGCAATTTTAGGTGGCTGAAAAATACACTTTTCCGTAAAATGTAAAGGCCCAAAAACTCTGTGCGGAGGCACATTCAAAACTGTGAACTGCTAACTGTGCACTGTTAACTGAAATGGCATCCGCCCATAAGCGAACTCATCTTCCGCCACGGAGTTAGACCCCTCCGTAAATCGCAAGTCGCTAATGTGATTTACAAGATTATTATAAACTTCGAGGTTATCTATCTCCATACGCCTCGCCTTGGCCATATTACAAAACTCCTCCTCCTGCTCAATCCCCGCAAACCGACGACCGCAAAGGTTCGCAGCGATACCTGTAGTGCCGCTTCCGCAAAAGGGGTCAAACACCCAGTCTCCACGCTCCGTAGAGGCCAGGATAATGCGTGTTAGAAGCCGCAGCGGCTTTTGTGTCGGATGCTTGCCGCACGACTTTTCCCATGTCCCGATGGCTGGAATTTGCCATACGTCGGTCATCTGCTTGTCGCCGTTGATTTGTTTCATTAGGGCGTAGTTGAATTTGTGCGGTACTTTCTTGCTTTTCCTTGCCCATATCACGAACTCGGTTGAGAAAGTGAAAAAGCGGCAAGAGATATTGGCTGGCGGATTTGTTTTCTGCCACGTCACTACGTTCAGTATCTTATACCCCAATTCCGTAAGGCAATTAGCTACTGAGAATATGTTGTGGTAAGTGCCGCTAATCCATATTGTACCGCTATCTTTAAGTTTGTCTCGGCAAAGGCTCAGCCATGTGCGGTTCCAC
>CAVGTO010000167.1:0-4831 GCA_963631865.1 Eggerthellaceae bacterium | reverse complement strand
GCTGGAGGCTCTTTGATTCGCGTCACCGATGGTAATGGCAAATCTTCTTCCGATCCTGCTTATTTGCCTGATGGTCGTATAGCATTTCTTCGTGAGGATGCCAACGGTGTCCAGCAACTATTCATTGCAGATGCTGACGGAAAAAACGCAAAGGTCGTTCTCTCTGACTCTAACAACGCAAGCGCGGGCGTCGATGCTTTTCTCGTCTCTCCTGATGGCAAGCACGTGGCTCTCGTCAGGTCCATTAAGCTGGATCAGGATATCCATGATCTTTATCCCGATCTCCCAAAGGCCAACGCAAGAATCGAGACGGATCTCATGTACCGCCATTGGAATCAGTGGGCCGACGGCGCTTATAGCCATATCTGTATAGCAGATTTTGATGGCGCTAAACTAGCGAACGAGAAGGACATAATGGATGGCGAGCGTTTCCATAGTCCTCTTCGTCCCCATGGTGGAATAGAGCAAGTCGCCTGGTCTGCCGATGCTTCTAAAATTGCATATACTTCTAAGAAAAAGACTGGCCGAGAGTCTGCCATCTCTACCAATTCAGATATTTACGTCTTTGATCTGGCAACTGGCGAGACTGAGAATGTCTCCGCTCCAAACGGAGGATACGACACCAACCCCGCTTTCGCCTCGGACGGCCGTCTTTTCTGGCTCAGTATGGAGCACGATGGTTATGAGAGCGACCGTAATCGCATTGTCTGCAAGGATCTTGTGTCTGGCAAACTCACCGATTTTACGGTTGGCTCTGAACTTTACGTATCCCAATTCGTGCTTTCGCCCAAAGGCGACGAGTTGTGGTTTATTGCCGACATCAATGCTAAGGACGAGATTTTTCATCTCGATCTGAATACAAAGCAGATAATTCAGTTGACTCATGATTGTGCGGATTATACGTCGCTTGCCCTTGCTGGTGGTGACCTCCTTTCTGTCCGTACCACTATGTTCACTCCTCCCGAGATTTTCAAGGTAAACACTGTATCTGGCGATGCCGTGAATATCTCAAATGTCAATACCAAGGCTCTTGCTAATCTCAATATGGGTAAGGCAGAGGAGCGTTGGATTACGACCACCGACGGAAAGAAGATGCTCACTTGGGTTATCCTCCCGCCTGACTTCGATGCGACAAAGAAATATCCTGCTTTGCTTTATTGTGAAGGTGGTCCGCAAAGCACCATTAGCCAATTTTGGAGTCGCAGATGGAATTTTGCCCTCATGGCTGCTAATGACTATATCATAGTTGCTCCTTGCCGTCGCGGTATGCCGGGCTTCGGCGTCGAGTGGAATGAGCAGATTAGCAAAGACTATGGTGGCCAAAATATGAAGGATTACCTGACTGCCATCGATACGTTATCTGCCGAGCCTTACATAGATGAGCAACGTCTCGGCTGTGTAGGCGCAAGCTATGGCGGTTTCTCTGTCTATTGGCTTGCTGGCCATCATGAGAAGCGTTTCAAGACTTTTATTGCACATTGTGGCATCTTCAATCTCGATCAACTTTACTCTACGACAGAGGAGATGTTCTTTGTCAATTGGGATCTTGGTGGCGCATATTGGGATACTGATAATGCGGCGGCTCAGGCTAGTTTCCTACAGTCTCCGCACCGATTTGTCGGCAAGTGGGATACGCCTATTCTTGTAATCCATGGCGAAAAGGATTTCCGTATTCCTTACACACAGGGAATGGGCGCCTTCAACGTCGCAAGGCTCAAGGGTATAGATGCTGAGTTTCTTTTCTTCCCCGATGAATGCCATTGGGTTCTTCATCCTCAGAACAGCATTCTTTGGCATCGCGAGTTCTATCGTTGGCTCGACCGTTGGCTTAAGTAAATTTTTGTTACGTTATCTGCTGATAAACAATTGAAAAAGGTAATATATATATTCTCTGTCTGTGTTGCTTTTACCCTAGCTGTAGTCTGTGTCAACGCAAACGGTAAGGCTCTGCAGAGGCAACAAATTAAGCTTAATCCAGAGAATTACACTCTTATCTGCATAGATTCCTCTTTCGTCGCGGATTCGGAAATGGAGGCTATTATTAAGCCTTATCGCGATACCATTGATTTGAAGATGAACGAGAGGCTCTGCATTTGTGACGAAGATATGGTGGCATCTCGCCCTGAGAGTAATATGACACGTTTCCTTACAGACCTTTTCTTGGAAAAAACAGCGGAGTTCGCTGCTGAGAAGGGTGTGTCGAAACCAGATTTTGCTCTTTTGAATACTTCAGGAATAAGGAGTTCGTTCCGTAAGGGAGAATTAACTGTTTCTGATGTTTTTCAAGTCTCTCCTTTCGAGAATTCTGCGGTTGTGCTTTCCATTGACTCAGCCGTCGCAATGGAACTCTTTAAGCACGTGGGCGAGCGTCATGGAGAGGCTCTTTCCGGTGCTTCTCTCGATATGGATAAGCAAGGCAATATTTCTAATGTCCGCATTGGTGGTCAGCCTCTGCGTGGCGATAGGATCTATAAGCTCGCTACTCTCGATTATATTGCTACGGGAGGTGACGGTTTTGACTGTCTTGCAAAAATTCCGTTTGAGGTGGGGTGCGATGTCCCTGTCCGCGAGTTTATTATTAACTATCTGCGACGTCTCGACAAGTCTGGAAAGCACGCCGTTGCTCCGACCGATGAGCGCATTCATTTGATTAGCGAAAAATAACATAGGAGGGAAGTCTGATGCTCGATTCTTTAATGTCCCGACGTGGATTCCTCAAACGCTTGGGAGGGGTGGCCATCGCCTCCTCATCTATGCTTTCTGCGTTGCCCGCTGTCTCTGCTCTTACTTCATGCAGCGAGGCTTCTGCTTCGGAAAAAAGAAGAAAACTTGTAATTTTGCACACTAACGATGTGCATAGCCATATTGATCCATTCCCCGATTCTGATCCGATGAATGGAGGCAAGGGTGGTTACGCTAAGCGCGAAGCCCTTATAAATGCTGCCATTCAAGAGTACGGAGCGGATAATGTGATGGTCTTTGAGAGCGGTGATATGTTCCAAGGCACGCCATATTTCAATTTCTATAATGGTATGCTTGAAATGCAACTTATGAACCGAATGCACATTGATGCGGTGACAATTGGTAACCATGAGTTCGATAATGGCGTATCAGCCCTTTGTGACTGTATGGAGGTTGCCAATTTCCCTTTCCTCTCTGCCAACTATGAGTTTACAGACGAGAGGGGTGCTAAGCTCGTGAAGCCTTATAAGATTTTCGAGCGTGGCGGATACCGTGTCGGAGTCTTTGGCCTCGGTGTGCGTTTGGCTGGCCTTGTTGCACCAAAGAACTGTAGCTCTGTTAATTACTTGGGCCTAGTTCCGACGGCGCAGAGTGTTGTCAATAAGTTGCGTGACGTGGAGGGGTGTGATGTAGTTATTGCACTTACTCATCTTGGTCATGCAGATGGTCCTAATGGTGAGTGTGACTTGATGCTCGCTGCTCGCACATATGGCATTGACTTGATACTTGGTGGTCATTCGCATACTTTCCTCTCAGAGCCTGTCGTTATGCGAAATGCCAAGGGTCATCAAGTCGTTATAAATCAAGTAGGCTTTGGCGGCATCAATGTCGGCAAAATCGTAATAGGTGAGGACTTGGCTACTGATGTGGCTATGGTCGAATCCCACAATGTGACTGTTGCATGAACAAAAGAACCTTATATCGTTTAGGCTTCATAGCTGCGGCAATTGTCGTGGCTGTGGTTGTCGTTGTAAACGTTCATAAGGTTGAGTCTAATGCTGATACGCAAGATACAGATCCGTTCATCGATTATGCTGATTTAATAGAGGGCATTGCTGAGAAAATGGAGAACTCCTCTGGTACAATTGAGGGTCTCCAATATGCTGAGCAACTTTATGAGGTTTGCGATTCCTTGGGCGACGTTGAGGATCGCAACTATGCGCTAGTCCAGAAGCTTACGATGCTCCATGCTTTGGCTCGCTATGACGAGTGCGTTGCCTATGCCGACTCTCTGGTCAACTACACAAGACTTCGGACGGAGAAACTGACGTACTACTATATGGCGATATATGTCAAAATGGTGGCGTATATCGATCTCGGTAAGTATAAATCGGCTCTCCAAATAGCGCAAAAGTTGTATGATGATAGTCGTGTCGAGATAATCGATGAGACAGGTCAGAACATCCGTCTGCTCGTGCGCTGCAACTCTATCATGGGTCTTGGTATGGCAAATGATGAGATGGGACGAACCGAGGAGGCTATTGGTTATTACACCGAGGGAATTAACTCGCTTCTCACGGGCGATAAGGATAAGGAGTACCTGACCCAATTGCTCGAAATGCAGACGTGCAGAATGATGGCTGGTAAGAAGATTTCCGACAAAAGGAAGGCTTTGAGCTACATTAAGCATTATCAGTATGAGTTCAGTTCCTTTAAAAAACAGAGGGTCGGAACACTTTTCGAGCGAATCTTTGTGGACGACTACGACCTCCTTATGCGTACAGCGTTTATCGATGTCTATACAGACTTAGGGCAGTATGACGAGGCTCGTCAAAATGTCGTAGCTGCCGATTCTCTTCTTGAGCTTTATGAGATGGCGGATCAGTATATTGCGGAGCTCAATGTCGCCAAAGCTCATCTGTATGAAGCTCAAGGCGATTATGCAATGTCTGTGGCTTGCGCCGATAGTGCTCTTCATTATTATTCTGATAATGAACGCCATACGGGTGAACTCGATGTCCTCAAAATTAAGCTTAGCAACTTCCAGCACCTCGGTCTCTATAGCTCTGAATATCCTCTGACTGTTCGGATTTTAGCACTTTCGGACAGTATTTACCATCACAAGATTAATAGTCAGGTGGAGGATATG
>CAVGTO010000166.1:0-4853 GCA_963631865.1 Eggerthellaceae bacterium | reverse complement strand
GTGAAAGTGACGTCGGCGTTGACGTAATCGCCACTGGGGTCGGAAAGTGCGTGGATGGCATCGTCGAAACTCTGTGGGTCGCTGGCCGTGATCACTTTCTTTGCCTCCTGTTCCTCACTCTCAATTGTCGCCGCCTCAAAAGTGAAGAGTTGCCCTATGCCGCCATGGAAATATTCCTTGTAGCTTGCGTAGTTGTCGGGATTAGGCACAAGGAGCACTGTGTTGCCTGTCAGACTGCTGAATGCCGTGCTTTCGAACTCGGGTGCGGTCACTGCGTAGCATTTTACGGTGTCGAGGGCTGTGCATCCGTAGAGTGCATTGTCGCCGATTTTTGTGAGTGACTTCGGCAACGTCAGTCTCCTGAGCGTCTTGCAAGTGCTGAAGGCGTAGTCGGATATTGATGATACGCCTTCGCCTACGATGATTTCGGTGAGCGCATAACAATTGGTGAAGGCTCGCGATGGAATAGCCGTAAGGTTCGTTCCGCCTTCAAAGGATATCTTTTCGAGGGCAGAGCAAGTCGAGAAGCTGTAGCTGGACAGCTCTTTTATGCTTTTGGGCACTGTAATCTCTTTCAGACTGGTATTGCCGTAGAATGCGTAGGCACCTATCTTTTCGAGGGTGATAGGGAAGGTGAGCTTCTCTATTTTCGTGTCTTCGCGAAAGGCTCTCTCTCCAATTTCTTTGAGGCCGTATATGGCGTCGTCGCTCACACTGTAGTTGAAGTCTACTGTCTCCAGGGCGTAGCAGCGTTCAAAACTTTGCGCTCCAATCTTTTCGAGCGAAGCCGGGAATGAGATGCTTGTGATGCTTTCGCAATTATAGAAGGCGTAGTCGCCAATGCTGGTGATCTTTTCTGTGAGGTCTATATCCTTGAGGCTCTTGTTGTTGTAGAATGCAGATTGGCCAATTGTGCCAATATTGGTGGCGGAGAAAGTGGTCAGTTTGCTACATCCGTAGAATGCGTATGCGCCAATCTCGAAGCCGTAATGCGTGCCGTTATCCTCATACCCGTCGCCCATAAGGGTCACAGAAGTGATGCCAGTCTGGTTTTTGAAGCCGTCGGTGGCTATCGAGGCTATTGTATATGTGGCGCCGTTGTAAGTCACGGTTGCTGGGATTGTTATATTGCCAGAGACGGTTGCATTTGCGGCAACCGAAATGTCCACGCATCCATCAACGGACAATTCTGAATATTTGTATTGTCCGATAGTGAAGTCCCCCGCCGTGCTGAATATTGCGGAGCAGAACGCAAGCGCAGCGGCCACTGCTCTGAGTAATGTACAGCTCTTCATAAACATTAGTGCTTTTTGTGGTACAGGTTAAAATGGCTGTGTTTTACGGCTTCTGTGTGCCTATGTTTCATTCCGTGGCGGTCTTTTATGTTAAAGTTGCATTGTCTCAAAATAATTGTATTTCAATGCGGTAAGTATACTCATATCTGTTATCTTTGTCCCCTAATAATGACGTGGAAGCGAGGAACTTTGGCCGTTCCCTCCTGTCCGCAGGACCAATGAACGAATATTTTTATGAAGCTACCTAAGTACTTACTTTTTGCCGTGCTTGGATGTGCCGCCTCCGCTGGCGCAAAGGCGCAGGATTTTTACAGTTCAGACAACCAGTTGGCCTATACTATTGTCGATGCGAGTACCATGACCGTAAACGTGTCGGCTAATGCTGCGACGTTGGATGCTGTTACGATTCCCGCAACGGCAAGTCATAGTGATGCCGTTTACACCGTAGTCGGTATTGCCGACAATGGCTTTGCGAATAATGGTCTTAGCTCCATCACCATTGAGGCCGCCAATCTATCCATAGGTAATAGTGCGTTTAGCGGTTGTGCAGGTCTGAAAAGTGTCACTGTGGCAAACGATGGCTCTATAACGAAACTGGGCGTCGCAGCATTCAATGGCTGTTCGGCTCTTACGGATGTCGCTCTATCAGAGGGCCTTGATTCTATATCAGAGTCCGCATTTTATGGCTGCGAGGCACTTACCGAGTTGTCTCTTCCAGAATCCGTAGTCAAGATTGGGGAATCTGCTTTTGCTGGCTGTTCCTCTTTGGATAGTGTGGATATTGACGATAATGTAACTCAGCTTTGCTCCAGTGCCTTTGCCGATTGCGTGGCTCTTACTTCAGTATCTTTGCCCAATAAGATTACCAGCATAGGTGATTTCGCCTTCCAAGGTTGCATTAAGTTGGCAAGCGTGACTCTTCCTTCGGCGTTGGACTCCATTGGCGAGTACTCTTTCGATAGCAGCATTTTGGAGTCGGTGACATTGCCTGTTACGCTTAAATATATAGGCTCTAACGCATTCCGCGACTGTAAGTACCTCACGTCGATATCCTTCCCCAAGAGTGTTGTGGAGCTCGGAAACTACTGCTTCGAGGGGTGCGACGCTCTTGAGACAGTCGTTTTTGAGGACGGCTCCGACCTCAAGTCTTTGGGAACGATATTTGCGGGCAAAGGTTGCGGTGTTAAGAACATTATCCTTGGCGATGGCATCACTACAATAGCGGAAGATGCTTTCGCTTCCCTCTCGAAACTTGAGTCGGTGACTTTGCCTAAGACTGTTACTCAGTTGAATGATAATGTATTCAATGGTTGCGATAGCCTCAAGATTATCAAGAGCTATGCTGTTACTCCACCAAGCTTAAATACTGGGACATTCACAGGCATCCAGCAAAATAACGGCGTCAGTCGCACTGTCACGGTCTACGTGCCCAATGCAAGCTTATCCGCCTACGAGTCTACATCGGCTGACGGCTGGGCGTGGGTTACGTCTCCAACTCTTGTGTTCAAGGGACTCTATGGCTTCAACGTCCAGGCAACAACAGACAGCGACGCTCCGACTATTGTAATTGAGACTCCTCAAGATTTCCTTGATGCATTCTCTGCCCTCTCAGATGAGAACAATGGATATTCCAATGCGAACGTAGTTTTTGCCAATGAGTTGACTTTCGACGAGACGTATCTCGATCTTGATGTCCTCTCGGCTGCCAATATCTATACCGTGTTGGATAAACTCCCGACAGTGGCATCGACATTCAACGGCACAATGTCGGGCGCTCGCATCAATAATATGTCAGTCCGTTCCGCGGGCATCTTTAACACCATTGGCGAGGGCGCGACGATTGACGGACTCGAACTCAACAACGCCACAATATACGCCGACCTCACAAACACCAGTGTCTACAAGCAGGAAGGCGACGAGATTGGCATCCCCCTCCTTGCTCAAAAGATTGATGGCACTGTCAACAACTTCAGCTTCACCGGCAGCATCATCGTGGACGAGGATCTCGCCAAAGGCAAGAATCTCACTCTTTACATCGCTGACGAGGCAAGCGATAACGCCACAATAAACGGTTTCGTCTACCTCGATGAGGCCTTTGCCATGGGTACCAACAAGCGTTGCATCACCATCAAGCAAAACCTCGGCGTGCGCAACAGTCCCACGGCCAAGATTAAGATGGCAAGGCAAAAACTGCGGAAGGACGGCGGCAACAAGTCGCTCGACGGAGATGAGTATCAGTATTCGGAAGATGAACTTATCAAGAATGTCCGTGAGTTCGACGACGATGAGTTCGCAAGCGGCGTGGTTGCCTATTGGCTCAACTTTGAGGAGGCAGGTTACACTGGCAAATATACAGCCCGCTGGTCGCAAGGTAAGACTGTACCAATTGCAGCTACTATAAAGAATGGCGTCACCAACGCCCTCTACGCCGTTGACTATGGTGCGACGGATATGGCCCACATCATTTCGGGTAAACGCTTCGCTAACAATGGCAGCCAGATTACAATCACATATGACCAAAAACCGGAGAACATCACTGTAGGCGACACTAAGCTCATCACTTATGGCGATAATAGCGTCACTCTTACTTTCGACCATACCAAGGCTATCAACTTTAATTTCGGTTCAGAGACTCCTACAGCAGATGTCGAGACTCCCGCCGCCAAAGTTGAGGTTTCGTCCAATGGGTGCGTGGTGACTGTCGCTGGTGCTGAAGGCGAACCTAAGACTCTATACAATATGATGGGTGCGACAGTCGCATCTACCACAGGATCTGAGCTCGTTGCTCCCGCCGCTGGTATATATGTTGTTCGCACTGGAGATATTTCTGTCAAGGTTGTCTTGAAGTGAAAAATCTTTCCCTAATAATATTTTAATGCGCCCCGAGGTGACAAATCGTCATCTCGGGGCGCATCTTTTGCTCGCTTGCGTCCGAGGCAAACGTTTGTAAACAGTCTGATTTTCAGCCGAGACGAACGTCGCTCTCGCCATACTGTTATTTTGTCAACGTCCGCCACGTTTAATATTGATGTGCTTTAAGGGTCGTTCTCTTTTCAAAAATATCGGCACTGCTATTTGTTGTTAGCCCGTTTCGTACTACCTTTGTAACGGTGGTCAGTGGGGATTTTCCGCTTTGCGCACTCTCCAAAGATGGCCAATCTGCTGAATTCTATGCGATTCCTTAGATACATATATTTGTTGGCAATGTTTGCTACCTTGGCTTTTACGGCTGAGGCTCAGACGTCTGTGCAACCGGATCAGAACGTTAAGGTGCAGTATACCATCTTGAGTGATACTACTGTTAGCGTATGTCTTGCGCCGAGTGGTACTTTACCCTCAGAGTTGGAAATCCCTGCTGCTGTCGAGCTTACTACTGCCAACACTGATGGTGAGGAGGTCTCTGCTAAGTATACCGTCGTGGCTGTTGCGGACAGCGGTTTCTTTGGCTCTACTGCATTGAGCGAAGTGAAGGTGTACGCAAAGAATCTGAAAATTGGTTCTCACGCATTTATGAATTGCGATAGCATCAAGAATGTGTACGTTCCCGACGGCGTTGAC
>CAVGTO010000165.1:416-4862 GCA_963631865.1 Eggerthellaceae bacterium | reverse complement strand
GCCTCGACTCCAGCCGTTTCGACGGCTACTCCGACGGGTTGGCAGACGGAAGAGCAGAGGGAATAGCGGAAGGCGAGGCAAAAGGAATGGTGAAAGCCAAACGCGAAATAGTCCTCAAACTCGCCTCGGCGGGTATGACTACGCAGTTCATCGCCCAAATGACGGGGCTCTCGGAGGAGGAAGTGATCCGGTTAACAGGTAATAAGTTTTAACCAGTTAACAGTAAACAAGTAACAGTTATCTGAGACTCTTACTCAATTGACAACAATTGCAGAGCATTTTGAGACTGGATTCCTTTTCTTTAACACGGACTTCACGGGCAACTCGCATTATTTGTATTGTCCCAATTGCCTCTGACTGTCGAGATTTCCGTAATTTGCCACCAATATGTCGCAAGACGAACAAACTTATCTGAAAAAAACTGTAATAACTTTATGAAAAGACTTATTGCGGCTGCCGCCACCCTCGCAGCCACCGCCATCCAAGCCCAGCCGTACATGACTGTCAACGAGCTAAACGGCGACACCTACACCTTCGACACCCAGGAGGTGGACTACATCGCCTTCTCCGACGACTATACGGAGTCCACCTACACCGACGAGTCGGCATTTCGCCAGAAGTACTTTATTTTGTCCCAAAACAACTTGCCCGAGGTTGATGAGTCTCTGGCGGAGATAGGGGCAACAACCAGCAAATCAGAAATCGGGGGGGGGCATTTTACCCCTCTCTCGAAAGCGACAGCATAGCAACAGATTACTTTAGGTACTCACTCCCCGTAAAATGTGCATATAACACGGCAAAGCCGATGGGCAAATCAGGCGTTTGGGCATCTGTCCCCGACCACTATAGATTTACCATCGAATTCTACGCCGACTGTCAAACGCTCGAGATAAAGAGCCTGCTTAGCTGCTATTACGTCATAGAAGCCGATGGCGTAAGGATAGATTCCTCTCAAATTTATACAGGATACCCACCAGTCATAGGATATACGCCGATTAAGTTTGCGGAGAAGAAGAAAAGGCATATCAAGATATACTACTACGGATGGTCCTTTATGGGCGTGGTGGCCGACGGAGAAGTAACGAAATATAAAAAGAAGAGACTTTTGCTCTGCGGCGATGGTGACAGTGTCGTTGCCGGCCATATGGGTGCCGAGGGTATGCATACAAACTGGCTTAGCGTGGTTGGACACATTTTAGATATGGACATTTCCAACGCCGGTGTCGGAGGCAGCGGTTTCATAGCCACAGGCAATGGTGGCGAAGCAAATATGCCTGACCGTTTCGACAACAAGATTGCCAAAATCAACCCTGACGTGCTCATCTTTAGCGGTGGTTTCAACGACAGATACAAAGACACGGCAACATTTAGGACACAAGTAGATGCATATTTCCAGAAGACGAAGGAACTCTCCAATTGCAAAGTTGTAGCGTGCAGCCCATATTGCAACGTTGCCACACCTACAACAAAACTCAACCAACTGTGCGAGATCCTGCGTAAGAAGGCACTGGAATACCACGTGCCATTCATTGACTATATGCACGCCATGACGTACGACGCAGATGGCAACTGCATTACGAACAATCTCGGCACGGAGGCGTACCACAACGTCATAACGGAAGAGAACATCTCCACGTATGTGAGTAGCGACAGTGTACACCCAACCACAGCAGGCCACAGAGCTATGGGCAAATATATTGCCCATGAACTGTATAAGGTACTCAATAGGCTGGAAGGGTTTTAAGAGCCCAATGGCCTCATGAATTCCAAAGAAGCATTTACACCAAATGACACAATACCTCTCGGACAAACTAAAGGTTGTCTCGCTCGTAAGCATCTTTATGGTGCTCTATATCCACTCTTATTTCCCCGCCGACCAGATTGCAGGGATGACAGCTATGGAGACCACGCAATTCGCAATAACAGAACTTATCGGGCGATTGGCAGTGCCAATGTTCTACGTCATATCTGGTTACCTGTTCTTCCTCAAAGTGCCAGACGGGATGAAGTCTATATTCGAGAAGATGCGTAAGCGTGTGCGGACACTACTCGTGCCATACGTCATAGCCAGCTTAGTGTTCCTCGGCACTCTTTCCGCCGTCGAACTGATACCTTTCACAGCCAAGTACTACCATGGCAATACTTTGGCACTGTTCAACGAGCCTATAGGTCAAACACTGCAAACGGTATTCTGGGGAGCCGGAGCACCCAAACCTATGCCATACGGCTTCCATCTTTGGTTTTTAAGAAACCTCATTGTAGTTGTGGCAACTGCGCCAATTTGGTATTTTTGCCTACGAAAGTTTGGATGGTGGTTCATAGCAGGATGTTTCGTCATGACATTTTTCGACTATGCACAAATCGCCTTCTCACTCTTCTGGTTCTGCCTCGGAGGCAAACTTGTCAGGAGTTGGTTGTTCGAGGGCGGGAATGGAGGCACAAGCCACAATAGCGCCTCACAACTAATTAATAATAAGCAACTTACAGGGGGGTATTTTACAAACGCTTGCAGGATGTGCATTTGCCACATTGTCGGTGGTGCAACTACTGATGCCCGATGCTGTTCCTTGGAAGATGGTGCGGATACCCATTATCGCCTTCGGGTTGATTGGAGCATGGCGATTATACGACATCGTTGCAGGCAAAAGCTTTAAGCTTGCCGACCACAGTCGCCTCGCTACAGCTTGCAGCCTCACATTCTTCACCTACCTTTTCCATCTGCCAGCTCTCAGAATTTTCAGCCAAACAATTGTCGCGATTATCGGGAAGACCACGGTAGGCTATCTTGTCGCTTTCCTTGCGTCACCGGTCCTTCTTGCGCCATGCATAATGTTCGTTGGACTGCTTTTGAAGAAGTATTGCGGGACGGTTTATGGAGTAATTGCGGGAGGAAGATAATTTGACTAAAAACATATCAAACTTTATAAGTGAACCAACTAAAAGCGGGAGCCTTCCTCTCGTACGTCTCAATCATACTGAATAACCTTGTCGGGATTCTCTATACCCCATTCATGCTTCGCATGATGGGGCAAAATGAATTCGGACTCTATTCGCTTGTTGCGTCCGTCGTCGGATATCTTACTATCCTCGACTTCGGGTTTGGCAACGCAATAATACGTTATACAGCAAAATACAGAGCCGAAGGCAAGATAGAGGAGCAACATAAGATGTTCGGCATGTTCTTTATCCTCTACTGCGTAATTGGCATCATTGCTTTCATAGCTGGCATATTCCTATACTTCAATGCGGACAGTCTTTTCGACCAGACAATGACGGCAGAGGACCTAAGCAAAGTGCGGATAATGACCTTACTCATGGTTGCAAACGTAGCCTTCACGTTCCCGATGAGCATTTGGGGAGCAATAATAACAGCATACGAGAATTTTGTATTTCAGAAAACAGTAAATATCATACGCATCATCCTCAACCCCATCATAATGATCATTCTCTTGCAGATGGGATACAGGGCCATTGCGATGGTCGTAGTGCTGACGGCATTCAATGTAGCAACTTTGCTCACAAATGCCTGGTTCTGCAAATACAGGATACGCATAAAAGTCAAGTTCGTAAAATTCAAGTGGGGCTTCCTAAAAGAGATATCCAGTTATTCATTTTGGATTTTCTTGGAAGCCATAATGAACACGATATTTTGGAGTACTGGGCAGTTTGTCCTCGGTATGTACGTTGGAGCCACATCCGTCGCCATTTACGCTGTGGCCCTGCAACTAAAAAATATATACCTTAGCTTCAGCACAGCAATATCGGGAGTCTTTCTGCCCAAGGTGACATCGATGGTTACGACCCACACTAGCGACAAGGATATATCGGACCTCTTCGTAAGGACAGGAAGAGTGCAATACATTGTCCTGTCGCTCATCCTATCCGGGTTCATATTATTTGGCCGACCATTCATACGACTGTGGGCAGGAGCAAATTATGACGATTCTTATTTGATAACGCTCATCTTCTTCATTCCGCTCACCGTGCCTCTAATTCAAAACATAGGCATTTGCATCTTACAAGCCAAAAATCAGCTCAAGTTTCGATCAATACTCTATGTCTCTATTGCCATAGCCAGCCTGGGCATTTCCATTCCATTAACGAAGGAGTACGGAGGTATCGGATGCGCCACGGGGACAGCAACGGCTCTCGTGGCGGGACAGATTGTCATAATGAACATTTATTACTACAAAAAAGTAGCGATAGACATACCCAGGTTTTGGAAAGAGATTGGTCGGATGTCTCTGGTTCCTGCAATCCTTTGCGCAACGGGCGCCATAGCACTTCCTCATTTCAACCTACACAGTATACAAAACTTGACAATCGCCATATTGATTTACCTTGCTATCTACGCACCTTTGTTTTGGAAATTCAGCATGAACGAAAGCGAAAGAGCATTGATAACAGCGCCGTTGGTGAAATTCTTAAGAAAGTAGTTGGACTGCT
>CAVGTO010000165.1:0-406 GCA_963631865.1 Eggerthellaceae bacterium | reverse complement strand
GCGGATGCGAAGCTTGTGCGCAACGTTGTCCCAAACAATGCATATCGTTTTCGCCTGACAATGAGGGATTTATTTATCCGAAAGTAAACAAAGTAGAATGCATCAATTGCGGATTGTGCGAAAAGGTATGCCCCATATTAAACCAAGGCACGCCGCACGAGCCTACAGCTATCTTCTCTGCCAAAAACCAAGACGAGGAGATTCGCAGGACAAGTTCCTCTGGTGGCATATTCACAGTGCTTGCAGAGAAGGTGTTATATTCAAAAGGCGTTGTCTTCGGCGTACGCTTTGACGAACAATGCAATATCATTCACGATTTTGCAGAAGACAAGACTAAGCTATCTCTTTTTCGAGGCTCGAAATACACGCAAAGCAGAATAGGAGAGACGTATAAACAAGCCGAAAC
>CAVGTO010000164.1:0-4886 GCA_963631865.1 Eggerthellaceae bacterium | reverse complement strand
ATCAGGCGGTGGTATATGTCAACGGTAAGAAAATAGGAATCCACGAGGGAGGCTTTACACCATTCGACTACGACGTGACTGATGTGTTGAAAGAGGGCGAGAACGTTGTCATTGTAAAAGTTGACAACAAACGGCATCGTGAGAGCGTGCCAACGCAGTATTTCGACTGGTGGAATTATGGTGGCATCTGCCGCGACGTAATGCTGGTGGATGTTGCTGACGTGCATATAGACGACTACGACATACAACTTGCAAAAGGCAATATACAAAAAATAGTTTGCCACGTCAAACTCAACAAAAATGTGGCAGGCGAAAAAGTCAAGGTTGAGATACCAGAACTAAAATTGCGCACGTCACTTGTTACAAACAATGACGGCGAAGCAACAGTATCACTAAAAGCCAAACCTCAACTTTGGTCGCCCGAGAATCCTAAACTCTACAAGGTACAGTTGACAACAGAGAGAGACACGGTCAGCGACGAAATAGGCTTCCGCACGATAGAGACACGCGGCAAACAGATCTTACTCAATGGCAAACCTATCTTCCTGAGAGGCATAGCAATGCATGACGAGAGAGCCATCAACCACGGACGCATACGCACCACGGAGGAGTCGCACCAATTGCTGGCTTGGGCCAAGGAGTTGGGATGCAATTTCATACGCCTGGCCCACTATCCGCATAACGAGAAGACGGTTCGCGAAGCAGAGCGTATGGGACTGATGGTGTGGGACGAAATTCCATGCTATTGGACCATAGATTGGGAGAACGAAGAGACCTATCGCAACGCGCAAACGCAATTGCATGACATGATAAAACGAGACCGAAACCGTGCGAATGTGGTGGTTTGGAGTGTAGCGAACGAAACGCCGCACAGCGACGCACGCGACAGTTTCCTACGCAAATTGATCAACTACGCCCGCAGCCAGGATAGCACACGCCTCGTAAGCCTTGCAATGGAAGTGACATTCGCCACAAACTACGAGAACATCTTGCAAGACAATCTGCACGACGATGTTGACCTAGTCGCATTTAATCAATACGTTGGTTGGTATCGCGACGTCAATGACGCACCAAAGATGAAATGGACGATACCATATGATAAACCCGTAGTTGTGAGTGAGTTTGGCGGTGGAGCCTTGGCAGGTTACCACGGCGACAAACAGCAACGATGGACAGAGGAGTTCCAAGAGAATCTCTACAAAGAGAACCTTGCCATGCTCGACAAAGTAGATGGGTTGGCAGGAACCATACCCTGGACACTCATGGATTTTTACTCTCCGCGCCGTCCGCTCTACGGCACACAGGATTGGCACAATCGCAAAGGCCTCGTATCCGAGAAAGGAGAGAAGAAAAAAGCCTTCTACGTAGTGCAATCTTGGTATAAACAGAAAGAGGCGGAGTACGGGAAGTAAGAGACTTCACTTGGCCTCTGATACAAAAAACCAGCCTCGGCGAGCAGAAGATTGTTTTCTGCTCACCGAGGCTGGTTTTATAATGTTATGCTACTAAGAGACCCCGTTTAGAACTTCTCGTCGTGAACCTGAGCCCAGGGAAGACGATCGTCTGAATAGGGACGATGGGACTCGTCGGGATGGCCAACAGCTATGATGGCGAGAACCTCTACGCCATCGGGAACATTAAGCAGTTGCTTGACGATATCCTGCGCCTTGCGACCATCGGCAAAACCACGGCCACGGAGCTGAACCCATGTGGCACCGAGGCCAAGGTCGGCAGCCTGGAGGAGGAGGAAACTTGCAGCGATGGATGCATCCTCGACCCATATATCAGTCTTGGCTGTGTTGCCAAAGACCACTATAGCAAGCGAGACACCAGCTACGAAAGCGGCACCGCCCTCCTTGCTCTTCGAGAGGGAATCAATCGTTGCTTTATCCTGGACAAAGACAAATTCCCAAGACTTGCAGTTCTTGGAAGTGGGCGACGAGAGAGCCGCACGCTTGAGCTGCATAATGTCGTCGGCAGAAACGGGCTCAGACGTGAACTTGCGGCAGCTGCGACGCTCCGCGATGAGTTGTGCGAGATTATTCATTGTTCTTCTTCTTTTTCTTTACGTAATGGCGAATGACGAGGACTGCAATTACAGCCACAATAACTACAGCGCAGAAAATCTTGAGCTCGTCATTATACTTGGTTACGGTGGCCAGCATCTCCTCTTCCGACACAACAGACGCCATAAAATAGCCGGCAGCGGCTAGCACTGAGTTCCACATACCCGCGCCGAGAGTAGTGAAAAGCAGGAACTTACCAAAGTGCATCTTGGCGAGGCCTGCGGGAATGGAGATGAGCTGACGGATGGCGGGAATGAGGCGACCGACAAAGGTAGACACAGCCCCATGGTCGTCGAAATACTTCTCGGCAGTCTCAACCTTCTCACGGTCGATAAGGCAAAGATGACCAAACTTGCTGTCTGCGAACTTGTAGACAACGACGCGACCCAAAGTACGCGCCAAACAGTAATTGATGATGGCGCCGAGATTTGCGCCAATGGTGGAGAACAGGACCACGAGGAAAACATTGAGGTCGGGCGACGAGGCTGCGCGATAGGCCGCAGGGGGCACGACAATCTCACTCGGGAAAGGGACAAAAGAACTCTCGATGGTCATCAGCAGAGTGATGGTCCAATAGTTAAGGTGATCGAGACACCAAGCTATGAAACTGAAATCTTCCACTTATGCTATTTTATTTGTTATTCTTCGCTCGGCAAAGATAAGTCATTACAGCATAATAGGCGAACGGATAGACCACAAAATGAGGAATGAGCAGGGGGAGCGCAACACGATGTCGCACATTTGTAACACGAGCGTCGCTCAGACGAAACACAGCGAAGGTAAGTTTGCTGCAATAAGAATTAAATAAGACGTAAAGACGATGACGACCTCCAGCAGCAGACTCATTTCGATTGTAGCCGCAGCGGCTACCGCTATGAGCGCAGTGCCTTGTGCGCAGGCGCAAGATTCAGTGCAGGCCAAGAAACCGCTTATAGAAGCACTGCCCGACTTCACTGTACACGTGCATGGCACTGTGCGCGGCAAGTTCGAGTGGCAGCCCTCGGAAGATGACGCCCGCTTCGAGGTGCGCAACGCACGTTTCAGCTTGTCCGGTAACGTAACGAAGCTCGTAGCCTACAAGGCCGAGATTGACCTCTCGGATGAGGGCTCAATCAAGATGCTCGACGCATATGGCCGCATTGGCAAGATGGAAGGTTTGGCCTTCACCATTGGCCAGTTTCGCGTACCTTTCACCATCGATGCACACCGCAGCCCCCACCAGCAATATTTTGCCAACCGCTCTTTCCTCGCCAAGCAGGTAGGTAACGTCCGCGACGTCGGAGCAAGTCTTCGTTGGAAGTTCGGCGAGAAGGTGCCTATAATCCTCGAAGGCGGCATCTTCAATGGCTCAGGCCTTACAGGTCAGAAGAATTTCTGGACCGACGACTTCAACTGCTCGGCCAAGGCTCAGTTCCAGTTTGGCAAGGTAAACTTGACGACATCATATCAGAAGACGCATCCCGACATTTGCGATATCCGCATGGTGCAGATTGGCACGTTCTACGAGGATAAGAATTGGCACGCCGAGTTGGAGTACCTCCTCAAGACGTATGAGGACGACGCATTCGACAACGTCAACACCTTCGATATCTTCCTTTGCCGCAACATTTGGACAAAGCGCGCCAAAGTGTTCCAGAAGATTTCGCCACTCGCCCGTTGGGACTATATGTCCGACCATTCGGATGGCAAGGCGGACGACGAGGGCAAACTCAAGATTAACGACTATGAGCGCCACCGCATCACAGCCGGCCTCACATTCAGCTTTGGTGCACCTTTTAAGGCTGACGTACGTCTCAACTACGAGGCTTACATCTATCCGCACGACGGTGAGAGCAAGACTGGCGTATCGGACCACAACAAGCTTGTTTGCGAGCTTATGGTAAGATTTTAGTCAGTTAACAGTGCACAGTTAGCAGTTCACAGTTTTTACTGTAACTCACTGTCTTTATGGACGGTTAACACAAATCGTTATTGGTTAGTATAAGGTTCACGGACTGGGCATTATTGCTTGCTGCGCAATTGGCAGTCCGTGCATAAGAGGAGGCCGGCGGTCCGAGGTTTTGTCCTTGGGCCGCCGGCTTTTGTTACTAGCTAACTTTTAACCACAAAGTCCCCAATCGTCCCTGTCTCGGAAGAGAATGAGCAGCCGATTTTGAAGAGCTTGCGAAGGTCGGAGGCGTACTCCAGGGCATAGCCATGAGACTCAATCTGGTCGATAGCCTGCTGGGCAGTGCCGTTGAGCTTGAACTCGAAGATATAGATAAACTTGTCGGTCTCTATTACGCAGTCTACACGGCCTTGGCTTTGGCACTTCTCGGTGAAGATGGTGTACGTGCTTATGAGACGGAGAATTAGGTAGAAAGTCAGGTGGAAATAACGCTCCATCTCGTGTTCCCCACTTGACCGGCGGGAGGTATAAGGTACACTGGCGAGAAAAGCGGTAAGACTTGCATGGAACTTTTCGAGGTCTGCCTCGTCGAGAGCGTCAACAAGGTTGTCTATCAGTGAACCTAATTTCTTCTGAGACTTGAAGTAGTTGCTAGCGACAGCCGTGATGAATCCGCGACGCACCTCGTCATTAGGGAAGTCGAGAATATACTTCTCCTTACGTCTATTGTAACTCTTGATTGTCAGATATCCGCTTTGGAAAATCATTGGCAAAGGGAGCTCCTTATTTGCCCTATAATCGACGAACTGCGAGCGATCGTATAATTCGCTTGTAAGTTCATTTATATCCTCATCAAAATGTTCAAGGAGGCGCACAAGATATGTCGGGGTGCCAGATTCGAACCAATAATCCTTGATGGACAAGTATTTGAA
>CAVGTO010000163.1:0-4900 GCA_963631865.1 Eggerthellaceae bacterium | reverse complement strand
GACTTATCAGTAATCTGATTGAAATGGGACTCGCGCGGAAGGGTAAGTCTAAGAGCCTTGGCCGCATGGTTTATAAAGCTGTAGCAGTCATGGTCCGACAGGGTTATGACGTGAATGACGAGGAGGAGTAAGATATGGCATATTTTGGTTTGGTGACTAAGTTGCAGAACTGCCGCAAGGACGAGAACTCTGATCGTCTGTATCTGGCAGATTGCTTTAATGAGGGCGTTATCGTCGGCCCCGATATGAAAACCGGCGATCTGGTTCTGTACCTGCCGACCGATGGTCAGGTCGATCGTTGGTTCGGTGATAAGTTTACGCTATTCCGCAAGAATGACGATGGCACTGAGCAAGGCGGCTATCTGGAGAATAACGGTCATGTGCGAGCTATCAAGCTCCGTGGCAACGAGAGCTCTGGCATTGTCATTTCTCTTGATCGTGTCTACGCAACTTTTGGTGATCAGCACTGGAAGGATGGCGACAAGGTAAACACTATCAATGAGAAAGAGTTCTGCCGGAAGTATATTCCGAAGCGCAAGGCGGCGCAGAACACTCCTAAAACTTCCTACAAGGGCCGCAAGGCAGAGGGTATCACCTATCCTGAGTTTGCGATGCATACTGACACCGAGCAGCTTGCATACAATCTGGATAAGTTCCGTCCTGGCGACGAGTTGAATATGACCCTCAAGATGCATGGTACCTCTCAGCGCTCTATGAATACTTTTGCGGAGATGCCCAATGGCTTCTTTCGTCGCCTGTTCCATATGAAGAAGCGCGTGAAGCAGGTTTACGTTCTCGGTACTCGTCGCTGTGTTGTAACCGAGAACTCTCAGGGCTACTACGGTAATGACCAGTTCCGTATGCCGCATCACGAGGCGCTGAAGCCTTACCTTAAGCCTGGTATGGAGGTCTTCTATGAGGTTGTGGGTTACTACGGCCCCTCTGAGAGCGATACCATCATGCCGATTGGCGATAACTCTAAGCTGAAGGATAAGGCTTTCCAGAAGCTGTTTGGCAAGCAGTCTGTTTTCTCCTATGGCTGCAAGCCCGGCGAGTCTCATATGTGGATTTACCGTATCACTTCCGAGAATGGCCAGCATGAGTGGTCTCCAGATGAGATTACCGCTTGGTGCGATAGATACGGTTTTAACCGTGTTCCTATCATCGAGAACTTCAAGTTCACTACCGCCGAGGACCTGCAGAACCGCATTAACAAGTATTTCGAGGATTTGGTCGATCCTATCGGTAAGACTCACGTTAAGGAGGGCGTGGTAATCCGCATCTCCAACCGCCGCACTTTCACCGCTTTCAAGTCTAAGACTTACGAGTTCAAAGTGCTTGAGGGTATTATCAAAGAGACTGAGACTGCTCCCGATATGGAGGAGGCACAGGACGAGGTATGAACCTCTTCCTGTTTCTCTTTGAGCTAGTTTTCATTTGCGTAGCAATTCTTAATGAGATATTGCCGCCAGAAATTAGCTTTGATATCAATATTAATCTCTGTTATCTTGCATTTATACTCCTATATTTGAGCCTGGAGGATCGAAAATGATTGGGGTTATCCTTGTATTCTTTGTGACATTGGCTCTCCAGTTTATCGGGAATGCGTTAGCCGAACCTATCGAGAAAAAGAGCATGGTTTTTCTGCTTGGATTTGCGTTTGGATTAATATCTATGTGGTTAAATCTTATTCTTATCCAAATCTAAAAAGAAAGGAAGAAATACTTGAAAAAGTTATTAGCATTTATTTTAGCCTTAACTATGTGCTTAACGCTTGCGGCTTGCGCTAATACTAATGGTCATAATAGTATTGGCACCAATGTCAATACCGCGTTACTCTGGTTTAGTGATACTGGCATTCGAGTAAAAAATCACCAGGATCGAGTATATAGCATTGTTAAAGATACAAATGGTTTTCTATACTACTGTTCTGACGTAGAAGGCAATCTTACCCCTGTCTACGATGAAGATGGGTTGCCTACTAAAAGCTTAGATATATTTAACTAATAAGAGAGCCTTACGGCTCTCTTTATTTTTTATAAAATATATGGTATTATATATTTATAAGGAAAGGGGAGAAAAAGTATGGAGAATATTTTTTATAGTTTCAAAAATGGTGAATTTCCCGTTCCAGGAAGTAGAGTATTTATTCGGCTCAGTGAAGAGGCAATTCAAGAGCAGGATTGCCCAGAGGCTTATGTTGTCTCGGTGGAAACTTGGCAAGATGGACATCTCCATTTTATTGAAGCCGCGGGCGAAGGATATGCAGAATTTCACCCTAAATATATTAAAGATTGGTGTTATCTATCTGAACTGCTAAAATTAAATTAAGGAGAGAAAATAAATGACAAAACTTGGATTACTCTCTTTGTTAGCAAATCTCTCTATGGATTTAGAGTGGGCTGAAGCCAATGAATGGGAGACTCCAATTTGTTTAATTGGAGATTTACAGCAAGCGATAGAGCTTGTTAAAAAAGAATTAAAGGAGGTCAAAGAATAATATGGCAACGTATGCGTGTTCAGATTTGCATGGTCGCTTAGACCTATTAGAACAAATCCAGAGCTTCCTTAAACCAGATGACAGGATTTATTTCCTTGGCGATGCAGGCGATAGAGGCCCAGACCCTTGGGAGACTATCAAGAGAGTCGCCCAAGATAACCGTTTCATCTATCTCAAAGGCAATCACGAAGATATGCTTGTGCAAGCGATGGGCGACGAGATTCGAAATGAAGGGCACGGACTTCTTGGAAAGAACTTTACTTTGCTCTCTCAGAATGGCGGCGGAGAAACTTTTCTCCACTGGCTTTTAGAGCCGATGAAGACTGGCTGGTGGAGCTATCTCAAGAAACTGCCAACCTATGAAAAATATGTAAATGAACAGGGAATCACTATTCATCTTTGTCATGCTGGTTTTAATCCAATGCAGGACGGCGCTATTCCCAATGACGATGACCTGCTTTGGGATAGATGCCATTGGCACTCTAAGGAACCTATTTTTGATGATAAAGAAATCTGTGTGCATGGTCATACTCCAATCCCTTATTTGTTAAAGCGAAACAATTGGGATGATGAAATTCCCGATTGGGATGGCGGAGCTTGGTGGTACGCACAGGAGCACAAAGTTGATTTGGATTGTGCAAGCTGGTATACTGGCTATACTGTACTGTTAGACTTAGACAGCTTTGACGAACATATCTTCAAGGCTGCTGATGCGATTGATCTTTCTAAAAAGGAGGAATGGTAATGATTTCTGGATTGTATTCTCTGTTTAATGAAAATGGGCAGACGGTTTGGGCATATCAATATAATTTATTTACTATAATTTTCAATAATAGATGAAAGAAATTATTGGAGGTTATTAAAGTATGGGTTTCATTTATAAAATCTATAATGATATTAACGATAAAGTTTATATTGGATAGACTTCAAGCACTCTTGAAGAACGCTTCAAGTAGCATCTTAAAAAAGTAAATAGCGTAGATAGAAAAACTTATCCATTATATAATGCGATGCGAAAATATGGGATTGAACATTTTTTCATTGAAGAAATTGAAAAAACTGATAATCTACAAGAGCGAGAACAGTATTGGATTAAATACTATGACTCATATAACAATGGCTATAATGCAACATTAGGTGGAGATGGATGGGTACGCACTGACTATGACTTAATTGTTAAGTTATACAATCAAGGAAAAAGTGGAATCGAGATAGCAAAAGAATTAAATATTTCAAAAGCTACAGTTTACCGTGGTTTACGAGCGAGAGGAATTGAACCGCTATCTAATACAGAAACACTTAAAAAAAGTAGAAGTAAACGAATTGGACAGTATGATAAAAATACATTAGAGCTATTGTAGGTTTATGATAGCGTTGCAGATGCAACCAAAGCCATGGGGAAGACTTCTCACTCTCAAATCTCCAGTTGCGCTAATGGAAGATATGAAACAGCGTATGGCTATAAATGGAAATTTATAAAGGAGGAAGAAGAAAAATGATTCCAGGTCTCTATACCCTTTTTCAAGAAAAATGGGCAGATAAACAAGCAATCTGGGTGTATTCTGACCCCCATTTCGGTGATGAAGAGCTCGCTGCGGGGACCCCCGGCCGCCCCTCTGATGAAGAGCAGATTAAACTTATCAATAGCAAAGTTGGTAAGAAAGACGTTCTGATTATCTTGGGAGACTGCGGCGACCCGGCTATGTGCGCCAAACTGCGTGGTTACAAGGTGCTCATTATGGGGAATCATGACGCCGGCCGCAGTAACTACGAGAAAAAGATTATCTCTCGCAAATTCCCCAAAGAAGTGTTTCAGAGATCTGAGGCTCTTGATGAAATGAAGCGTGTCTATCCCGGTTGTCAGTATTCTATTACCGAGGGATACGACTTCCATTCTCCTTTTGAGTATTGGGAGGTTTCCGCAGACAACAATCTCTTTGACGAAATCTATGAGGGGCCGCTTATGCTCGGTGAAAAGCTCATTCTTTCCCACGAGCCGCTTCCGATGATTCCTTGGGCTTTCAACATTCATGGTCATGTGCACGACCGTCGCCATAAAAATGACGACCGGCACTTGAATGTTTGCTCTGATGTAATTAGCTACAGCCCAGTCAATCTTAACCAGTTACTAAAGAATGGGCTTACCTCCAAAATCTACTCTGTGCATAGGCAGACTATTGATGTAGCTACGAAAAATAAGAAGCGGAGAGAACAGAAAAGAGGAAACGGCTAATGGCGGCAGTATCAGTAATTATCTTTGATAAGGATAATAAACAACAGGACTATCAATCAATAGCAAGAAATATGGACGGAGAATTAGTCATAGGATGGATTGTTGTAGAGAAGCCTTGGTATTCTGCGGCAACTAACTGGACTTACTGGATGTACTCTAATGACTAT
>CAVGTO010000162.1:0-4905 GCA_963631865.1 Eggerthellaceae bacterium | reverse complement strand
GTCATACCTTGCTCCTTGAGCTTGGCTACCTCAGCTTTGTACTCCTTGTCGAACTTGACGTAGTAGTCGCCCACGAGATGGTCGCCTTTCTGTCCGAGGCTCTCGGGAGTCGCACCATTGCCCCACTTCTTCCAAGCGAGCATGCTCTTGCAGATGTGGATGCCGCGGTCGTTTACGATGTTGGTCTTGACCACCTTGTTGCCGCAGACCTCCAGGAGGCGTGCCAATGAGTAGCCAAGGAGGTTGTTACGAACGTGGCCAAGGTGGAGAGGCTTGTTGGTGTTGGGCGACGAGTATTCGATCATGACGAGGGGTGAGCCCTCGCCCGCCTTGGTATAGCCAAAGTCCTCGTCGGCATCGGCACCCTCGACCACGCTTGCCCAGAACTCGTTAGAGAGGGTGAGGTTGAGGAAGCCCTTGATGGTCTCGGTCTCGGCCACGATGGGCTCGTTGGCCTTGAGGTACTCGCCAATCTCGGCACCCGTCTCTTCGGGCTTCTTGTGAGATATCTTGAGCAGAGGGAAGACAACTACGGTATAGTCGCCCTTCTGGTCTCGTCGGGTTACGGTGACTTGGATGGTTGATGCCTCCACGTCGGCCCCGTAGAGGCTCTTGAGCGCGCCTGCTACGGCTTGCTGTAGTCTGTTCTCTGTCTTCATTTCTTTTGTATATTATTTGCTATGGTAGGTGGCGGTGACGCCACTTCGGGAATGCTTTTTTTACTCCCTTATTTCCTTTGTTTCTATCGTTCCTGCGCTGCTAATGCTTGTCTTTTAGCGAACGTCGTAGCCGAACTGCTTGAGGGCGGCATCCTTGTCTCGCCAGTCCTTGGTGACCTTGACGAAGAGGCGGAGGTCGACTTTTTTGCCGACGAATTTCTCTATGTCGCGGCGGGAGACTGTGCCGAGTTTCTTGATGGCCACGCCTCCCTTGCCGATTATGATGCCCTTCTGACTCTCTCGGGTCACGTGGATGGTGGCCTTGATGCTGACATTCTCCTCCTCCTCGGTGTACTCCTCAATCTCGACTTCGGCCGAGTAGGGGATCTCCTTGGCGTAGTAGAGCAATATCTTCTCGCGTATAATCTCCGTAACGAAGAATCGGGTGCTCTTGTCGGTGAGCTGGTCGCGGTCGAAGTATGCCGGTGCCTCGGGCAGAAGATCCACAATGTGGTCTATGATGACCTTGGTGTTGAACCCGTGGACGGCTGAGGCTGGGATGATTTCGGCATTAGGCAGCTGCTCATGCCAATACTCTACCTTCTTCTCGAGCTCCTCCTGCGTGGTGAGGTCTATCTTGTTGATGATGACGATAACCGGCACCTCGAGTCCCTCGACGGCTTTGAGGAAGTCGTCATACTTGTCCGGCTTCTCGATGACGTCGGTTACGTAGATGAGGACGTCGGCATCTTTCAGAGCCTCTTTAGAGTAGTCCAGCATAGCCTCCTGGAGGCGGTAGTTGGGCTTGAGGACGCCTGGCGTGTCGGAGAAGACGACTTGGTAGTCGTCTCCATTCACGATGCCCATAATCCTCTTGCGCGTAGTCTGCGCCTTCGAGGTTATGATGGAGAGCCTTTCGCCCACCAGTATGTTGCTGAGGGTGGACTTGCCCACGTTGGGGTTGCCCACGATATTTACGAAACCTGATTTCATCCGAGAATGTATCGGTATGTATGGGGTGATGTCTTGTTCTTTTGCAGTAGGAGTCTGTCTCAGACTCTATTTCATCATCTTCTTAAGGAGCGGGCAGAGCGCAAAGAGGAGGAGCGATGCCACGCCGGCCATGATGGCGAAGAGGGTGAAGAAGTCATTGAGGTCAACAACCTCGAAGCCCATAAAGCCCTTGGGCTCGCCACTGCCGTCAGGCAGGAGGGTGGCAAGGTTGCCGGCCAAGATGTTGGATGCCGCGTTGCTCATGAACCATACGCCCATGAGGAGCGAGGCGAAGCGTGCGGGGCTAAGCTGGTTGACCATCGAGAGGCCTATAGGCGAAAGGCTGAGCTCGCCAAGGGTGTGGATGAAGTAGAGGGCGAGGAGCCAGAACATAGATACCTTGACGCCCGGCTCTACGTCATTGGTTGCCACTGCGATTACGATATAACCAAGTGAGAGCAGCGCAAGGCCGATAGCCTGCTTTACAGGGCTTGCGGGCTCCTTGCCTTTCTTGCCGAGGAAGCTCCAAAGTGACGCCATAATGGGCGCGAATGTTACCACAACGATGGGGTTGATGCTCTGGAACCAAGTGGTCTTGAAGGTGAAGTCGCCGATGGTGCGGTCTACGTTCTTATCCGCAAAGATGGTGAGCGACGAGCCGGCCTGCTCAAAGGCGGACCAGAAGAAGATGACAAAGACGGCGATGATGTAGATTACGCCGATATGCTTCTTCTCGCGGACGGTAAGGCCGCGATCCGTGATGATGAAGATAGGCAATGCAATCGAAATGGCGTAGATGGCGGCTGAAATGTAATCGTTGACGTTCTCGGCTCCAAACGCAAAGATGGCGAAGAGGGCAATGCAGCCGATTAGGCAGCCCCACAGACGGATGGGCGAGTTCTTGCGGACTTCCTGCTCCGCATGCTCGAGGGCGGCCTCCTGATCCTTCTCCTGGCGGAGCTCAGACTTGGCGGGCGGGAGGCCAATCTGGAGGCCTTCGGGGGTGACGAGATACTTGTTCTTGAGGGTCACGAAGATTACGACGGAGAGGATCATTGCCAAGCCGGCGCAGAAGAAACCCCACTTGAAAGGTGCAAGGTTGTTCCACGAGCCCTCACCAAGAGTGCCGCAGATGAAAGGTGCGATGAAAGCACCTACGTTGATGCCCATGTAGAAGATGGTGAACGCCGAGTCCTTGCGGTTGTCGTTATGCTCGTAGAGGTCGCCTACCATGGTGCTGATGTTGGGCTTGAAGAAGCCGTTACCAATGATGAGGCATGCGAGACCAGCTACCAAGAGACCGATTGAAAGCGAATTGTCAACACTCGCATCGATGGGACCACCCTCCGTGAAAATTGACTGCTTTACGAAGCATGCCGAGGTGAAGAGGAGGAACTGGCCCAAAGCCATGGAGAGGCCACCGAAGATGATCGACCTGCGGTTGCCCCAATAACGGTCGGCAATATAGCCGCCAAGCAGAGGCGTGAGGTATACGAGACCGGTGTATGAGCCGTAAATCTGCGATGCCGCAGAGCTGTCGAAGAAAGCCGCTACGAGGTAGAGCACGAAGAGGGCTCGCATACCGTAGTAGCTGAACCTTTCTGCCATCTCCGTGACGAAGAGCAGATATAGTCCGCGCGGATGTGATGCTGCCATGTTAATTCTGTTGTTTTTCTATTGATTAGGTTAGGTGGGTTTATCCTTTTACTCTTCTCCCGTCGGAAACCGCCTCTCTTTTTTGAGGAACGCACGTGCGGGGGAGTGGAAAATTCCTTATTCCTTAAATCCTGAGGTTCTGTAGGTTATTCGGAGGTAGATAACGCTTGGTAATAATAGAGGTCTTCCCCTTACTATTCGTCGTTACTTTTACTCTTTGTTGCGTGCTGCGGCAAGCTCCTCCTCTGTCGCTGGACGGCGAGAAATCTCGCGCTCGGCGGGCAATTCCTCTTCGTGTTTCTCCATGTAAGGGAAGAAGTCCAGGATGTTGCTTTCGTTGACTGCCTTTACTTGGAAGTCGGCGGAGTCGTTGAGTGCCTCGTTGGTGCGGTCGATGGCGTCGCGGATGTCCTCGGCAAGGGTGAGGACGGTTTGGCTTACGCGCTTCTCCTTGCCTGAGTTCTCATCTATGAGGAGGAATGAGACTTTGACCTTGAACCAATAGCCACCCACCTCGTTGGGAATGACCTCGGCGTAGTGAGCCTTGCGGATGCCAGTCACCATGAAGTCGCCCGAGATGATCTCAGGCATCTTCTCGTAGGCGCGCTTCTCGGCCTCGGTATATGTAAGGGCATCGAAGAGGTAGACTTCGTTTACGCGTTTCTGCTTGTCCGTGCCCTCTATGGTCTTGCTGTAGCGCACTGTGCACTCAAACATCGTTTGCATCGCTAAATATCTTATTTTGACGCGAAAGTAACAAAAAGAGTGATATTCTGATTTTTCCGCGGTCGCATTTATGTCATATTTCACATAAAAGGGGCGGCATCCCATCCCTTGCGTCGGGTGGGGTGCCGCCTCTTTTTTTATGTTTTTCGGGTCGAAGGGCTACTTCTCCTTGGGGCTGTATACGTTATATGCGAGGCCTGCGAGGGCTGCACCCACCATCGGGGCTACAATGAAGAGCCATAGGTCGCCCCATGCGCACCAGCCTTCTACGTCGGCGAAAAGGCACTGGCTGAAGGAACGTGCGGGGTTGACACTCGTGTTAGTCAAGGGAATGGAGACGAGGTGGATGAGCGTGAGGCACAAGCCGATAGCCAGACCACCGAACTTGTTGTTCGCACGGCCGTCCGTCGCACCAAGGATGACGAGTACGAAGATGAAAGTCAGGACAGCCTCGACTGCGAATGCGCCGACGGCACCAATGCACTGATAGTCGCCACCAGCTACCGTGGCGAAGTCGGCTCCGTATCCATTAGCTGCGAAGACGCCAGGCGTCCAACTCTCGATTGAGTTGCCAATGCAGAAGAGGACGGCAGCCGCAAGAGCCGCGCCGACAAACTGTGCTGCCCAATAGGCGAACATCTCGCGGGCCGTCATGCGTCCGTTGACGAATACGCCGAGCGAGACGGCGGGGTTGAGGTGCGCTCCGGACACGTGACCAATGGCGTAGGCCATGGTGACCACGGTGAGGCCGAATGCGATGGCAACTCCAAGGAAGCCTACATGGCCGAACAAGGCCGTGCCGCATCCGGCGAACACGAGCCAGAAGGTGCCGATCATCTCGGCAATCATCTTGTTTGAAAGTCTCATTGAT
>CAVGTO010000161.1:0-4919 GCA_963631865.1 Eggerthellaceae bacterium | reverse complement strand
GCGACGCTTCGAATGTCGAGATCTTCTCGGCTTCTCTCGCCGGAACTTCTACCGACGCTCCTTCGACGGCTACCGCAGGCTTCGTCCTCTCTGCAAGCAGCGATGTCGAGCAGGTACGTGCTGGCCTCAAGGTCGCTTCTGACGACAATGCTTCCATAGCTGTCGACAAGGCGGGCCTTCTTCCTGGCGCAACTTACTATTACGCAGCTTACCTCGACCTCGGCACTGGCGTTGTCTATGGTGACGTAAAGGAGTTCGAGACCAAGGCTTATGATTGCGACGTCAACGAGGATTTCGTAGACCTCGGCCTCTCTACCAAGTGGGCAAAGTGCAACATCGGTGCGTCTTCGGCCTCTGAGTTTGGTGGCCTCTTCGCATTTGGTGATATGACGGGTCTCAATCCTTCAACCAATATCGACGACTACACCATCAACTCCGATGTCTATAAGACAGTTAACGACCTCGCCTATAAGGTATACGGTGGCAAAGCCACTATGCCTTCGGCCGACGAGTTCGAGGAACTCATCCAAAGCTGCAAAGCCGAGTGGACTGAGCAGGACGGCGTAGCTGGCTACACCTTTACTGGCCCCAATGGCAACTCCATCTTCCTCCCCGCAGCTGGTAGCCGCAAGGGCAGCACCATCTCTGGCGAGGGCGCAACTGGCCTCTACCTCACTGGCTCTGTCAACCCCACCAGCTCCGACTTCGCCATCAGCTACGAGTTCAAGAGTAGTGAGAAGGCTAAGACCACCACGCCTCGTTTCCAGGCCCTCTCTATCCGTGCCGTCACTGTCGCTAAAAACGTTAAGTTCGATGAGACTCTTCTTCGCAATACTTGGGAATTTGATGTAGCTGAGGATGGCTCTTATACCGTATTCCCTGGCCCCGTATATTTCCCTGGCTCTAATAAATTGACTTGGGATACTTATACCAACAACGAGCCTACTATCGATGGTGAGAGTTACAGCGTCTGGGAAGCCGACTATGCTACTAACAGTTGGACGGTTGGCTCTAACGTGAATAACGTCAAGGGCTCTATGACCTTCTCCGTTGATGAGAATGGTAAGCAGATTGTTACCGTGGTTCGTTCTGACAGCGAGGGTAATACAACGACCCAGACTGGTACCTATACCGTGGATGTCGCAAACAAGACCATATCTCTTGTAGATGAGAACGGCGATCCTCTCAACATTCTCTATCCTGCTAATTATGAGGGCAACATCTCGGGAGCTGCTACCGATGTTCGCGTTTTGGCCATTTCTGAGTCAACCCTCCAGTTGGGTGCTTTCCGTGGCGATGGTCAACTCCTTATGTTCAACTATGTTTCTAACCTTCAGAAGTATGGTTTTAAGGCTAAGTTGACTTGCTTCAGCAATGCGGATGGCAACACGGATGGATGGATCCCTGCTTCCATTATGCTCCCAGCGGATCCTAATAAGGTTTGTGGTGATTACTCCATAACATTCAGCACAACCGAGGCCCGTACTCAGGGTGACGTTTATGTTCTCGATATCGAGGGCTTTTCTACTGCATTCCCCAATGCTCTCGTTCGTATCAACAAGATTACTGCGGATGGCAATGATGTTCCTTTCGATGCCAATAAGTTCTACTATGGCAATATTGAAGGTTCTGGAACTTACCGTGTAGAGTTTGCTAACATTTGGGGGTGTGGGCACAATTCTGGTTGGGATGGCCTTGCTGACTCTCCATTCCGTAAGGATGGTGGTGAGGTAAAGGGCGAGACTGCACTTGCATTCTCTTCAACATTCCAAGTTGACTTTACTGTAGTTTCTGTTACTTCCGATGGTACTGGAACGTATCCTGTTAAATTTACTACCGTCAATCCCAGCTGGGCTTCCTCTTGGGGCACAGAGACAGGTACAAGCCTTGTCGTCTCAAAGGAGAACTTCAAGTATGTTATGGAGCCTACAACTGTCAATATGACTTACGATGGCTCTGATGTTGATGGTGCAGATTTCTCCGCCGGCTCTATTATGACTTTCTTCGAGGTTGCCGACATCTACGGCTATTTCCCGACGATGCATGCGACACTCGATGCCATTAGCATTGATGGCACTGCTCTCACTTATGATAAGTCTAAGGTTATCGATGCCAACGAATCTCCTAAGTATCGTCTTGAGTTGTGGAACATGTATGGTGCTACCAAGACAGCTGGTTGCGCTTTCGGTACACCGGTTGAGAGCGATGGTGTAAATGTCATCAAGGAACTCGGCTTCAAGGAGAAGATGGAGCTTACAGCAACATTCCATTCTCTCTTTGCTGTCCCCTCTTTCGAGTAGCCACAAAACAAGCTAACCAAATCCCCATGAGCGGCGTCCTAACACCTCGCTACTCCCTACGGGTAACACTCTAAATGACTGAGCCTCCACTGCGACAATGTGTTGCGGTGGAGGCTCTTTCTATGTTATAACAAATTAAGCCCTTTGCTTAATCAAACAGTTGCGTTGTAGTGAAGCCTTTTTTGTATTTTTGTGTTACAACATAACCCAAACATTTAACGTATAAGATGAAAAATAAGTTGTGGCGTCTTTGGTGCGCCATGTCAATAATTCTTTCAAGCCTCGGGCTTGCCGCCTGCTCCGATTCGGACGATGACGACACCCAGCAGGTCGAGACGAAGATTGTGACCACTCCCGCCATCACTTTTGCTGCTGCGGGTGGCTCGTCCGATGTCGTAATCCAATGCTCGTCGACTCCCGAACTTACTCCCTCTGTCGATTGGCTCACGGTGACGGAGCAGTCTTCAACATCCAAGACCATCAAGAAGTTCTCTGTAGAGTGCGCAGCCAACGCAACGGCTTCCGAGCGCACGGCCGAGATTAGTGTTGCTGCCCCCAATTTCCAAGGCACTATTTCGGTCTCTCAGGGGGCTGGCGATGTGGTCTCGCTTGTCAGTGACGCCAATGTGACTGTAGATGGTGGTGGCTATCTCTTTACTATCTACGTCAAGGCCTCTAGTGCACCCTCCATCACGTCTTCGCCTTCGTGGCTTGCCTTTGCAACGCCCGAGGTAGCCCCCGACGGTTCGTATGGCATTGCCGTGACGGCTTATAAGAACTACACATCTTCAACTCGTGAGGCTGAGGTCGTAATCTCTTGCGGCAGTTCGTCTGTTACTGTCAAGGTGATGCAGACCTCCGGCTCTGAGTCCTCAATATCGGGCATGCCGGACGATGCTTCGCTTGTAGCCGAGTATATGGGTATGGGTTGGGTCCTTGGCAATCAGCTCGATTCGCACAACAATGGCGTGGCCAGTGAAACCGCATGGGGCAATCCCGCTTGTACTCAAGCTACAATGGATGCCGTGCGAGCCGCTGGTTTCCGCACAGTTCGCATCCCTGTAACCTGGCTCGGTAGGGTTGGCGATGCTCCCGACTACACTATCGATGCCGATTGGCTCAACCGTGTTGCCGAGGTCGTAGGCTACGCTGAGAATGCCGGCCTCAACGCCATCATCAATATCCACCACGACGGTGCCAACAGCCAGTATTGGCTCAACATCAAAGATGCCGCAACCAACGCAACCTCCAATGCCGCCATCGAGGCAAAACTCAAGGCCATGTGGACCCAGATAGCCAATAAGTTTGCCGACAAGGGCAATTTCCTCATCTTTGAGCTTATGAACGAGATTCACGACGGCAGCTGGGGCTGGGGTGACAACAAAACCGACGGTGGCGCACAGTACAAGGTCTTCAATGAGTGGCAACAGGTGTGCGTAGATGCCATCCGCGCTACTGGCGGCAACAACGCTACTCGTTGGATTGGCGTGCCCAGCTATTGCGCCAATCCCGACCTCGCTGTCAGCAATCTCGTTGTCCCGACCGATGCCGCAAAGCACGTCATGGTGGCCGTCCACTTCTACGACCCCAACGAATACACTCTCACGGCCAAGTATACCGAGTGGGGTCATAATGCTTCGAGCAGCAAAAAGGCAAGTTGGGGCGACGAGAGCAACGTCACCAAAATATTCAAGAGCCTCAAGACCAAGTTTATCGACAATGGCACTGCCGTCTACATTGGCGAGATGGGCAACGTCAATCGCTCCGACTCCCGCGAAGAGGCTTTCCGCAAATATTACCTCGAATATGTCTGCAAGGCTGCCAAGACCTACGGCATGCCCGCCATCGTTTGGGATAATGGCGCAACTAACTACGGCAATGAGTGCCACGGCTACTTCAACCACGCAACGGGTGAGTTTATCCATGACAGCAAGGAACTCTGCGAAATCATGGTCAACGCCATGGAGAACACCGACGAGTCCTACAACCTCGAGAGCGTCTACAACAAGACAATTGAGAGCTATATAACTGAATAAAAATCAAACATCATATGATACTATCAAAAATCAAGTGGCTCTCCGCCGCCCTCTGCGCCATGGCTTTTGCTGCTTGCTCGGACGAAAGTGGCAATGATACGCCAGCGGTGGATATCCTAATCCCCGAGGCTTATCAGACACTCACGTTCGAGACTAGTGGCGGCGAGCAACCCCTCATCATCCAGAGCGGCGTAGATCTTACCGCTACGCCTTCGGAGTCGTGGCTCAGTGTCGAGTCCGTCTCGTCTACCTCTACCAAGATGCGCAAGTTCAACGTTACTTGCCAACCCAGCACCGACGGTATTGCCGCCACAGCCAAGATCGTCCTCTCGGCGACTGGCTACACTGGCGAGGTGAGCGTCATCCGTAAGGGAGGCGAGGTGCTCGCCCTTGTGAGCGATGCCGAGATTTCGGCTGAGGCCACTGGAGGTACGTTCGACATCAAGGTCAGTGCCAATGCAAAGCCTTCGTTCTCTGCTGCCGATTGGTGGGTTTCGGCTCAAGAACCCACTGAGGAGAACGGCGTCTATACCTTTGCCGCCGTCGTAGCCTCGAACCTCACTACGGCTGAGCGCAACACTAC
>CAVGTO010000160.1:0-4920 GCA_963631865.1 Eggerthellaceae bacterium | reverse complement strand
CCTAAGCGCATGGGCAGGTAGAAACCATTTTTGTATTTTGAGGTTCTTGTCATATCTGCGTATAACTTGAGTCGTTTGGTCGGTTATGGCATTGTGACAATTAATGTCTTCGTTGTAGCGGGGATTAGTGAGTGCTTTTCTAATTTTGTTCTTAATGCTGTTGATGGACGGGGTGCGAGTTAGCCCGCCGAGAGACTGAGAGTCACCCAAATTGAGGAGCTCAAGTTTAGCTTTGGCGGATTTCGACTTAAGTTTAATGAGTCGTAGTTTTTTACCATCGGTGTCGGGTGCGGAGGGGTCGGCGGGCTGTGTTTTGCCCAAGATTTCGGAGATTATCTTGTTAGCGACAGAAAGCCCCTCATCGGTGTTGGCGATTTGCCAAGCCTTAAAGATACCAGAGTAGTGAAGCCCGGCTTCCTTGAGTTGTGAACGCACATCTTCAGAGGGTGGCACGGTGAAGAAAAAGCGGATGCGGCTATCGCGGCGGGCATTGACGATGCGGACGGAGTCGTCGTTAAAGAGAATAACGTCCGAGAGGGTTTCGTCTTCCTGTTGCTTGACGCTCTCGGGAATCATGTCATCGAGATTAACGTCCTTGAGTATGCAATCTACCGCTTTATTTGCATATTCGTATGCGGCAAGTAGAGTTTTTTCATCGTCATTGTCGTAAAGCTTTTTGGCATCAATAAGCCAATCACCGATATATGCGGTTGAGTTATCTTTGGCTGAGGTTTTGTCCTTAGGGCAAAATGAGATACCGAGCTCGGAGCACATAATCCATGCACCCATTTCGGCAACAAGTTCTTCCATAGCGTAGCCTTCGGAGCCAAAACCGTCTTGATATGGGAAACTTCGGTTGAGTCTGGAGGGATGCAAAGTTGAATGCGTGGTTTCGTGAAACCTTGTGGAATAGTATCCGTTGGTGCTGTCGAATGCGTCGGCGGGCACAAGGTGAATTTCATCGGTAGAGGGGTGATAGAAACAGCGGTCGTACTGGTCGTGAAAAACAGGAGCGACATTATGTGAGTAAGCGTTGATAACGTTCTCAATGTATTGTGTCATCTCGCGGTGATGTACCGGCGCGCGCTCTACGCTGAATGGATTACCCTCAATGTTCTCTGCGAGAGTGACGGTGCTCAGTCGTTTGGCGTGTTTGCATACCACGCCGTTTATCACGAAGTAGGGGTAATGCAACGTTGGTGTTGTTGCTCTTTCGAGTTCCCCAGGGTCTTGAACGGCTCTTATATACTCCTCTTGTACGACAGCCCAAGGGGTGCGAGACTCTCCTTTTTTGTCTTTGAAAGCTGAAATTTTAAGTTTCCAGTCTTGCCTCTCAATCATCTTTTTAGAGACGAATATAGGCGCATACGAGGTCTTGTTACACCCATTAAAGAGCTTGAGCCAATCAAGTAGGCGTATGCTGTTCTCGGAGTTATATCGACGGAGCGAGTATGCATTGATACAGCCTGTAACTACTTTGCCGTTGACTTTAGAAAAGCCATTGGCGTAGGGCTTCCATGGCTTGTGCCAATCGAGGAGATTTGAGGTTACAGCGTCAATGATTGACTTCTTGAGTTCCTCGCGGTCGATGAAGCCAAGAGCCTCGTCGTCTTGCTCATCGTCGTCGTTCTCGCCAAAAGAATCGGTAGTTATTTCGTGTACTTTGCATTTCCCGATACGCCCGGGGAGGTACTTGCCAGTCTTGAGGGCTTCAAGGATGCCAGTGAAGATTTCACGGAGGGTTTCTTCCTTGTTGTCGCCGGAGAAGCAGGAGGAATCGTAGACGTATTCGCAATAGACGGTAGACCCAATCGTTTCGGTGACTGTGACCTTGTCGCTTACGATTATGGATACGTTGTATTTCGCTCTGAAGTTTTTTTCGGCGGCGGGGTGGTCGGCTATGCGAAGAGTAAGGGTGTCTCCGGAAGATGTGATTAGATACCCGTCTTGTGGATAGGCGGAATTGAACCGTCCCTTTTTCTTGAGACCGAGAAAAGAGACAAGCCTTTGCCTAATTGCGCCGACATTGTCTATGTCGAACTTAGAGAGCACACCATTCCCTAATAGGTTGTTTATTTTGGCTATAAGTTTGTTTTTATTGTTCATAAGTTATAGTTTTGCGATGTGGTTCAAGTAGAAAGAGCAGCACTCAGCAGGAACTTCGGTTCGGGTATGCGGCATCTTGAGTCCAAGATAGGTTAAACGTGCTGGTACCCCGTGTTGAGACCTATTAAGACCTTGTCAGTTAAACTGACAAGGTCTTTTTTAGATCTCGCTACTCGGTATCTGCCAGCCGTCGGTATCTGAGATAGCCCAATTTTCGGTTGGCGCATAGCAATATGTCTTGCGGGAAGCCCACGCCTTGTTCATAAGGCGGGAGCCGCCAGCGTAGTAGATAGTCTGGATGCCCGCGGAAGTGGTGAGGATGCGCTTAATGAGCCATTGGGGGTCGGAAACGCCAGTACAGTTAGGGGTACAGTAGCCTACGTACATTTCGTCGTCTGAGACGTGGTCTACGATTTGAGGTGTGAGGCCGTCTGCATAGATGGCGGCTGTGAGGGCTGAAATTGTTGGGTTCATTGTGTTGGATATTTTTTGATAGTTTATACTCTGCCCTCCCAGCCTGAAGATGGAAGGGCGGCGTATTGGCCGTTATAGTACATAAACTGGCCACGGTTGGTGGATTTGTTGTAGGAGATGTGAAGCCAAAGGCTTGAGCCGGGGTGCTCAAATATAAGCTGGTCATAGTTGCCTTGCTGGAGGGCAACCTTTGCAATGGCAATGAGTTCGGCTTTCGTGTTGCCCTCGCCGCGGATGTCGGCGGCGTTGCCTGTGAGGTGTTGACTATTAGATACACCACCTACGGCTTTGTTGAGGGCTGTGGAGCGGTAGCCGGAGTTGATGACGATGGGTTTGCCGTAAGCCTCGCGAAGTGGGTTGAGAACGTTATCAATAAGGTTCTGGAGATTGGCTTTGACGGTGTCTGAGGGGGTATTGTCGATACCCTTGGCTTTGGCGACTGAGGAGGCGCAAAGCTCGGAGATGGTAAAATATGAGTTGTTCACGGTATTTCGGATTGAGACGGCGGCAGATTGTGCGGCCGAGGCTATTGTGCGGCGGTTGAGCCAGAGGGTTATGAGGGCTACGAGACCGGCAGAGGCGGCAAGGCAGGGAGCGATGCCGGCAGAGCGGAGACGGGATTTAATATTTTCGAGGACTTGCATAAGAGTTAACGGGATATGTCGATGGCGTCGAGGCTTTCGATGCGGGCATAAGGGCAAGAAGAGACGGCGGTAGCACGACCTGTATATTTGCGCCACGTCCACCATAGAAAACGACGGGTGCGGGCGTGATGCACGATGAGGATAGTGTCCTGAAGGGAGATATGCGCCATTGTATCCATACGGAAACGCAGCCAACGGTCGGAGTAGTCGAGGACGGGACGGGATGCGGCAACAACGGTATCGAAAACGTAGACGGTATCCGGGGCGAAAGAGGCGGCGTAGGTGGTAGTAGTTTGCTGAATGGCCTGTATGTCGCGGCGGCGGATACCGAGGGCGTTGATGCGGGCGAGAAGGAGGGCGTTATTATCGCGGAGCTCTTGGGATGTGAGAGTCAGGCGGCGTATTTGGAGGGCCGACTGACCGTTGGCGGTGCGGTAGCGGCCAATGGTATCCATTAGGGCGGTCTGATTGGCAGAGAGACGGTCGCACCGGTCGGAGGCTCCACGTAGCGCGAAGCCGAGGACGGCAACGGCTACGAGGAGGGAGAGAAGGAGACCGATAAGTATGGCGTTAAGTTTAGTCATAGCTTAACCTATGTTGAGGTTGTAGTCTGTGAGGGTAGAGATGATGTTGTTGAGCCTGTCGCCAGAGAGTTCACGACGGAACCAGCCTACGAGGTTGAGGGAGTCCGCGGATGAGGATGTTGATTTGCCCCATAGGTAGTAGGGCTGATTGCCGAATTTGTATATGACGCAAGCCCAGTCGTCTTTGTTTTGCAGCTCATTAACCACCTCGTCTATCATATCAGTATCTGTGCCTATGCGGTCCATGGCATCGAGAAGTTTATTAGCCAAAAGTTGGGCGCGGGATTCGGATATGGTCATATTTCGGGTGGAATATGCGGTAGTGTTGTTGAGGTCTGTGTCTCTGGTGTTTTCTTTTATCGCATTATAGACCTTGCGCCCGATAATAAAGGCAGCGAGAGCAGCTATAGAGCCAATGATAAGTTTTCGTGCTGTGGCTTGGTCTTGGGGCTCCATGCGGTTATATTTCTCGATTACGTTCATAGGCTAAATGAATTTGAGTGCGGTTTTGACTATAGCGGGGTTCTTTTTGACTTTAGAGAGGAGTTTTACGATGTCGGCATAGTCTACTGTTTGCGCAACGGACTGGAGGAGATCTGCGAGTTTCTTTGCGCCGTCGGCATCGGGTGCGGGGGTGGTGATTGAGATTTTATAGTTGGTGTTCATTGTGTTCTACTGGTTATTGTTGTTGATGGATTGACTTATTTGTTCGAGTTTTGTTTGAAGCTCGGCTATGGTTTTGGAGAGTTGTGAGTTATCGGCACGGAGGCCAAGAATATCATTAGAGAGGGAGGCGTTTTCTTGCCTGAGTTGAATTATTTGGCTGTAGAGGCTTGTGTTTTCGGAGAGTAATTTGTTTATGGTAGCGCGAAGCATTTCGAGACTGTCATGCGTGCGTTGGTGTCGTCCGAGAAACCATGCGACGATGGCTGAGACTACTGGAAGTAGGAGCGTAGTCCATTGGTAGAGGTCTGTCATAGTTTTAAGGTGGGTATAAATGGGGGCGGGCAAAACACCCGCCCCGGGGTTGTTGTTTGGATTAGTTAGCGGAAGAGGTGGCAGAAACCGCCAAGCCGTCGGAGTCCTCGTCGTCAGCCATGTCCTCCTGCATA
>CAVGTO010000159.1:0-4935 GCA_963631865.1 Eggerthellaceae bacterium | reverse complement strand
GTTTCAGGTGCTGCATTTAGACTTCTCGCTCGTGACGGGCAACATAGAAAACCTCGAGGAAGGGTTTAACGTGTATATGAACTCAGCTCTCGACAATTTTATGCGATATTACGAGGATGAATATGACTCGTTTACAGCGGAGGCAGTATACAAAGCGAAAACGGGAAGGGACAAGTTGACTCACTTGACCAACTATGCCAAGATACACGGCACGCAGATATACCTCATCCTCGACGAGTACGACAACTTCACAAACAACGCGCTCAATGAGAAAGGCGAGGCGGTATACACGGCGTTGACGCATGCCAGCGGATTCTATCGCGACATATTCAAGATATTCAAGGTACTGTTCACACGCATCTTCATGATTGGCGTAAGCCCCGTAACGCTGGACGACATCACGAGCGGGTTCAACATCGCGATGGACATATCCACAGACTCGGATTTCAACCAATTGCTGGGGTTCTCGACAGAGGACGTTCGGGAGATGTTGCAGTACTACGTAAATGTTGGCATGCTACCCGAAGAGACTGACGTAGAGTCCGCCATCAAAACGATGAAACCTTGGTATGACAACTATTGCTTTTCAGAGAGAGCCATTGAGTCGCGTATTCAACAGCGATATGGTGCTCTACAGCCTCAACAGATGGGTAGCCGACAAAATTCCACCGCAGGATATGGTGGACCCGAACACGAAGACGGACTACGGCAAGATGAAGAAGTTGCTCCAGCTCGACAAACTGGACGGCGATCGCAAGGGCATTGTGCACAAGATAGCGGAGCGTGGCGAGATTGCGGCACAAGTGGAGAGCTCGTTCCCCGCACGTATGCTCGTGAAGCCCCAAATGTTCACGAGTCTGCTTTTCTACTACGGAATGCTGACATACACACGTATGCGCGCAGGGCGCGGAATGCTTGGGATACCTAACAATAATGTCCGCAAACAATATTACGAATACCTACTTGAGCAATATGAGGAAACAGCATCAATAGACACGTCCGACCTCGACGACTATTTCTATGAGATGTCTATTGAAGGCAATTGGCAACCCGCATTTCAATATCTAGCGGACGCATACGCCAAAGTTTCGTCAGTCCGCGACGGCACAGAGGGCGAGCGTAACTTGCAGGGCTTCTTTATGGCCTATTTGTCAATCAACACCTATTACATCACGGCGCCCTGGCTTGAGATGAGCCACGGATATTGTGACTTTTTCCTTTTGCCAGACCTTACGCATTACAAGGCTTCGCACAGCTATATTATCGAACTCAAGATGCTCAAGAAAGGTGAGTGGACGGAAGAGCGAGCCAAGAAGCAATGGGATGAGGCGGTGGAGCAGATTAAGGCTTACGCAGTTGCTCCACGCGTCGAAGCACTTCGTCAAGGGACTGAGCTGCATCTGATAATCTTGCAGTTTGAGGGATGGGAGCTTAGGAGAATGGAAGAGGTGGAGGAATAAGCCCGTTTGACTGTGCGGCGATTAGCTGCCGCAAATAGAAATTTCTCTTTAACAATCATAGTCTATTCCGAGAAAGTGTCAGAAATGCCAGTTTCTCGGAGTGGAATGCGATAGCGCAAAAAAAGAATTGCCGGCCTTGGGATGGGAGTCCCGAGACCGGCAATTCAATTGTATGTGTAGTAGGCTTCCCGATTACGGGTATACCTACTTTTTGACGTTCAGACGCCGAGTGTGTTTACTTGACGATGACGCGGGCAGTCTGAGTGGCGCCGTTAGAGAGTGTGCGGACAACAATGTTGACACCGCGCTGAAGGCTCTGGAGCTTAGCACCGCTGAGGGCGTAGATGGAGGTGGAGAGTACCTCGGCATCGGCGGGCACCATATTGATGGCAGACTCGTCACCAATCTTAGAAGCCTTACCGAAGCCACCGCGGCCGTTGGCAGCACGGACAGAGATGGCCTCTGCGTCGGCACCGTTGAGGGCGTAGGTCTTGTCGGTAGTGATGGTTACGAACTCGCCGTTATTGAAGATGGCGAAGTAGGTAGCGTCGGAGGTGAAGGTGAGGGCGTCATCGGCGAGCTCTGCCTCGACGGTTACCTGTGCGGCATCGTCGGCAGGAGCCCAGTCAGTGAAGACCTTGTCGAGAGCGTAAGCTGCGGCCTCATCAGCGGTAAGGATAGTCTCCATAGTGTTAGAGGTCTTATCCTTAGTGAAGGTGAGCTGATTAGAAGCGGGAGATACTACGTTGCCGTCGGCATCGAGAGTGTTGTACTCAACGAACTTATCGGCGGGGACATTCATACCAGCGGTCTTGAAGCGGTCGGACTGGATCTCGGAGGGCTGGTTGAGAGTAGTGTTGAGGAAGGCAACGCGAGGCTTGCCACCCCAAGCGCGGGCCCAAGCAAAGTTGGAAGCGAGGTTCTCGACGGTGCACTCGTTGAAGACGTAGCCCCACTCAGAGCCATCGGTGTAGGGAGCGGCGATAACGTCCTCACCATTCTTCTCGCTGGCCTTGCGGCTCTCGTTGACGAGGAGGCAACGGTTGAAGTAAGCGTCGCCACCACCACAGATGTAGTCTACTGTGCCGTGGATTTCGCAATCCTCCCAGTAGTACTTACCGGAGTTGTTGTTGCTATAGTAGGTATCCTGGTAAGAGAGCATCTTGACGTTCTTGCAGATGGTCTTGGTGCCCTTGTCCTGGATGCAGACGGCGCGGCCGGCGGAGCCGGAAGCGTAGTAGTCGAGAGCATTCTGGATGGTGAGATCCTGGAAGTAAGTGTTGGAACCGGTGATGTAGAAGGTGGCGGTAGTGCCGATGCCTTCCTTCTCAACTGGTGGACGGTTGACGATGATGGTGTTGTCCATGCTCTGGCCAATGATCGAGATATTGTTGCCGGAGATGGCGGTGAGGACGGTCTCGTCCATGTCGTAGGTGCCGTCGGGGAGGAAGATGTAAGCTGGAGCAGCGTCGGCTGCGGCATTCTTAGCGTTTACGATCTCGAGGGTTGAGAAAAGAGCATCGACATCTCCAGCCTTGACAATGTACCAATCGCCATTCTGCTCGTAGGGGCTATTTGCGAGGTTAACAATAGCAAGGCTGTGTACATAGGCTCCTGCAGAGAATGTAAGAGTGTACTCGCCGCTCTCGGTAGACTCGTTCATAAGGATAGCGGGAGCGCCATCAGTAGAAGGCTTAGCATCGCAGGTAGCAACGGTCTCGCCACTAGGAGAAGTAAGGGTTGCGGTGCAACCATCATTAGAATATTTGCAGAGGACGAGTTTTACGTAGCCCTTGCCACCGAGGAGGAGCTTGATAGAACCAGTAGAAGAGATTGTCCAACCGTGGGTAGCATCGTGGAACTTGCAAGCGGAAGCATCGTTGACAACGAAAGCCTCATGGTCCTCAGCATAGAAGTACTCGTTGTTGAGGTCAAAGTCGTAACGAGAGGTGTTGTTGGCAGTCTCGATGTCGGTTACGAGAGCATAAAGAGTAGCATCGGCAGTGATGACATCGGAAGTAGTGTACTTACGCTTGCCCTGCTTGGAAGCAACACTCCAACCGCGGAATGCCTTGCCAGTAGCGACAGTAACCTTGTCGGAAGCTACAGCGAACTCAGAGATTTCGGCATCCTGCTCAACAAGCTGAGAGCCAAGGAGAGTCGTGCCATCGGCATCGTAGTAAGAGAGGGTGTAGTCGGGTTTGTAGGCTACGGTGAGGATGTAGTTGACCTCGTCGCCATTATTCTCGACAACAATTGTTACAGTGGCCTTGGCGTCATAGTTCTCGCCAGAGGTTGCGTAAGTGGTGCTCTTGATGGTGCCATTGTCAGCAACAATGTTGGTAAGAGGGTTAGACTCAGAGATGAGGTCAGCCTTCTTAGAGATAAGGATGGAGGCCAACTGATTGCCGTTGTTATCCTCCTCGAAGATATCGGCAGCCTCGTACTTAGTGTCGTTGAGGCTGAAAGAGCCGAGGACGGGGCTCTTGCTCATATCGACATTTCCATAGATGGTAAGGTCGACCATATAGGCGTTCTGGCCAAGAGTGAAGTTCTCGAACTTAATCTGGCAATTGGTACGGTTGACATCGAGAGTAATGGTCTCACCACCGGTGACTGAGATTGACTGATTGTGGAGAACGACCCAATCCTCGTCACCATCACCCTTTACAGACACCTTGTAACCACGGTTGCCACCAGTAGCGCATTGGGTGAAGGAAATCTTGGTGACAGAAGCGAGAGCAGAGGTTACAGCAGAAGGCTCGGCAGCAGAATACTCACCAGTATACTTGGCAGTAATCATATAGCCGGTATAAGAAGCGAACTTGCTGTTGTTGCCTGCAGGCTCTACGCCTACACCGTTGAAGGTGAAGGTGAGGTTCTCCTTGCTGTACTTGGTCTTGACGGTATAAGTCTCGTCGGTTGCAGTCTTGCGGTCGATAGTCGTGGTCCAGTCGGTGAAGTCGGTAGAATAGAGTTTCTTCTCCTGGATGGAGCCAGCCTGGACGACTTGGACGCTATAGATATAGCTGGTAGCGGTAGCGACAACTTCCACATAGCCTTGGGCGACCTCGGCAGTCGTGGCCTTATGCTCCTCATTATCAGAGGTTGCGGCGACACCACCGATGGTGTAGTTATGGTAACCGCTGTTAGCGACTACAGTAACGACATCGTTGGCAGACTGGACAGGAACCTGAAGGATGGTTCCGCTGTTAAACTGGGCGTCACCTGCACTGCGAGCCTGCAATTTGCCGCTGGTGGCATCGACAGTCATCACGATGCCATCGACAGTAGAGGCTACAGTACCAGTAGATTTTTGAATGTTAGTAGAGGAAATCCCTTCTGGGAGATTGTTTTGGAAATCCCAAAGGGCAGTGACATCTTGGGCGAGGGCACTTACCGCGGCAGGCAAGGCAGCGCACAAGAGCACAAAAGAGCGTAGTAGTTTGTTCATTCTTGTGGTATTAAACTGTTT
>CAVGTO010000158.1:0-4947 GCA_963631865.1 Eggerthellaceae bacterium | reverse complement strand
AACCCGCGGAGCCGCAGCGTAACGCCAGATCTGCTCCACTGCCTCATCCCATTGCTTCTGCGGTTGTATGTCAGCATTCCATAATAGAAGAGCAGGCTCGTAAACATCTTGGGCTTCACGAGCATACGGGCGGGGAATGTGGACTCTATCTGCGCTGCTATCTCCCCCTGCTCTGCAATTTTATGGACAACGCCTTTGCGGTCGCCGTCCAACTCGTCGAGTTGCAGCAGCTTCTTCATTTTGGTGTAGTCCGTTTTTGTGTTCGGGTCCACCAAGTCGAGTGGCGGCAGCTTGTCCGCCATCCACCGATTAAGGTAGTAAAGCACCATATCACTGTTGAATACGCGGCTCTGAGTCATGACGGCTCTCTCCGAGAAACAGTAGTTGTCGTACCAGGGCTTCATTGTTTCCAATGAGGCTTCAATGTCAGTCCCCTCTGGTAGCATTCCTGCATTTAGGTAATAGCGCATCATCTCCCGAACATCTTCCGTCGAGAAGCCCAACAGCTGGTTGAAGTCCAAATCGGTTGATATATTGTACGCTATGTTGAATCCGCTGGTGAGGTCATCGAGAGTTACGGGGCTCACGCCAATCATAAAAATGCGTGTAGGTAGTACCTTGAATATCTTAAAGATATCTCAGTATAAGCCACTGACGTGGGTGAGGGCGGTGTATACGGCTTCGCCCTTCTCGTTGAGCACGTTGTTGGTGAAGTTGTCGTACTCGTCGAGGATGAGGTATATCTGCGTGCCGTGCTCCTTGGCGTAGTCTACTATGACGTTCAGTTTCGCAGAGGCATCCGAGGCGTTGTTTACGGCTTCTATGACCTTTGGGGTGTACTCGCTCGAGTATTTTCCCATAAAACCATTGAGCTTCGTTGCCATATACTCATTAAAGCAAGCTTCCAGGTTGTCAATGTCACCTCTTATGAGCGAGAAGTCCAAGTGCAAAATCTGGAACTTGCCACGCAACGGGGTGGGGTGGCTGCCAATCCAAAGGTCGCCAAAGAGCTCGTCAAAACGGTCGGCGCATTTGCTGTCGTAGTATGTCGATAGCATATTAAGGAACAGGCTCTTCCCAAACCGCCTCGGACGAATAAGAAAGAGAAAATTCCCTCGTGTCTCAAGCATCGGGATGTATGTGGTCTTGTCGAAGTAGTACTTGTTCTGTCTCCTGAGTTCTACGAAGTCCGAGATTCCGTATGGTAATAGCTTGGCTTGCTCCATGTCTGCACTCCCTTTATATATGCTACGAAGATAGAAAATTTTCAGCCGGGGATGGTGAATGGCAGAAATGGACTGTAGGACGAAATGTGTTTTGCCAAACACCTGCCATTATCGACTCCCGCTGCTATGCGCCTTTATGGGCGGAGTCAAGATCTGGTCCGCAACATCAGAGTGAAATATCTGAGCATCAATACTGGGTATTTAATCATTGTCGTTCATTTTTGTGTTTTGCCATAATTGATTGATGACGAACTCTTTAATCTCACGCATTTACTTCATATCTTCGACTTCAGATTCTAGTTGGTTCCGACAATGCATGGCTGCAATCACTGCGCAGGCCATATGCGTGCGAAATTATGAGAATAGTAGAAATCATTAACCAATAAACACCTAAAACATCATGTGGGTTATTGTTGTTCTTGTCTTGTTTGCGATGGGCTATATGGCCTATGACTATTTTAATTCCGGCGAAGCTACGGCCGATGCGTTTAATGGCGTAAATGTCTGGGATTCCTGCCTCTTTCGCATGAAGACAGGCGGCTGTGGCTGCATCGTCCTGATAATCATTGCGGCACTTATCTACAACTATTTCACGAAATAGGCTAATAAATTTCCAATCCAAGGTGCCACTTGGATTGGAAATTTATTAGCCTAATGCTGCGGGTTGCGCTTGCGCTTTTTCTTTTGCGCGGGCGCGCCCACTCATCGTCTCGGAATGTGGAACTCCTCGAAGACCGTTATATCCTTTGAACCGTTGCCATTAATTTGCGAAATCTTGTATGTGACCTCGGCTTTGAATGTCCCACTTGTCTCATCGCGGCTCTCGATGTGGGCTTCGGTGATTGTTGTCCAGCACCAGTTTGTGGATGCGATGCTCTCTGTAGGGCTGTCCACCAGCATGATGCCGTAGGGCAGTGAGTCGTCAACCTTGGGGTGTAGGACGACGGTTATGTCAACGACGATGTTTTTCTGCGCAAAGAGCAATATGTCTCGGGTGTTGCCGTCTTTGTCCTTCACTTGGCGGAGTACGGGGAATTCATTCTCTTTCAGTCCATATAGATTGGTCGTTTCGCCGTATGCCACCATTTCGTATGTTTGGCCGCATGGTATCCTGATCCATGATATCACTTTCGTGGCCTCGCATCCGTCGCATATGTCGGCGCAGGCTTCTGTCTCATATGGCACATAGATGTAGTGGCCGTTGTATGTGGCCTCAGTCAATGTGGTCGGAAATTGATAGAACGATGCGCATGCGGCATCATTACAGGTGTCGCAATCTTTGTCCTGCCTTGTTAACTTATTTGTGCCCATGAAACTCGTTATATTCTTGTCGGTTGTCATGAGGTCAAATGTCATTTGATGCACTTCTATTCCATCCTCCGCCAGGTCAGTTATCACTCGCCCATCTTTGTCTCTGAGGTTTAGCAATGTATATGCAACCGTGTCTGTGGGGTCCTCGTGGTCGTAGAAACGTTGCGCCAATTCGGGTTTTTCGATGTAGGCTGTTACCGTCCCGTCATCGTCTTTGATTACTATGGCGACGTAGTGTGTGTAGGTATATGCGAGTTCGTCATATGCGTCCTTCGTTGCGCAGTAGCGACTCATGAGCAGGTATTTTTGCCAGTTCTCTATCTTCCAATTGTTCCCGGCTGTGTCTTCCCACCACGAGGTGTGGGGTATTTTGATGCTGACTATTTTGCCAAAGACTTCGGCGTTAGCTTCACTCATCGCATAGCTGCTTGAGTTGAGTACGATGTCGCCTAAACAACCGCTCACGTAGTTTATGATGTCCATGCGGACCAACTGCCTCCTGCCTTCTCTTAAGATGGATGTCAGCTCTTTGTACCGCTTGCTCATCATGCTCGGTTTGACGCTTGGGCCGCTTCCTTGGCTTATTATTGTTGCCATGACGTTGTCTATGTGCCTTATTGCCTCCTTGTCTATGAAGTTGGTGTCTTTGTTCCCCAGTGACTCACCGAACTTCGGCATGAATTGGGCGTTCTTGTCGCGCGCCGACATGAACTGTAAGAGTACTACTGTGGGGTCCAACTTACACATCGTATCAAGAGACTTGTCCCATTTGCCCTCGCGCAGCGACTTGAGAACTTCGCTCTTGTCCCCTATGTGAAGCAAATATCTCATCAGTGCGCTAAGTTCCGCATTCTGTCCACCATTGGCCGATAGTGTCTCTCCTGTTGCGTTCCTCGCGCCGCACTGCAATATGCTGTGGAGTCCATTTTCCTTGAAGTCCGCCCCGAATTGGCTATATGACTCCATCATGTACTTCAAGTCGATGTCCTGCCAGTGATGCTTGCACTCGAAGTTGATTTTGTCCCAAATTTTCTCGGTGTCTTTTGTGTACCCGTACTGGGCGTCCCATTCTGCATCCGACCATGTGAGCAGATGGCGTAGTTTGAGGTCATTGACCATCTGGGCAATCTCTTTTTTTTCCTCTTTTGTTCGTATCATATGTGGTGAACCGCTTTTTTCTTTTTCAAAGTTATGAATTTATGTCGGATGAGGAGTGAGCACCCCCGTGTCGACTGTCTGGCGATGCTGAATTTCTGAGCATCATTGGAACTTATTTAGGGGGGGGGGCTCAGTTTTGTTTTTTCTTGTGCCTGCGGAGGCGTTCCGATAATGTGAACACATTTCGAGTTTGCTACTTTTGTTATGAGAAGGGAGATGAAGCATAATATGGATAGCATAATATTGCAACCTCAGATTTCAAAATCTCTACTAAATATCATATCAGGTGAATTGGAGGATTACCGTGTCTCGCAATCAGTAACCGCCTCCTCGCTTCCGCATTATGTTATTCGTGTCAATGAGAGAATGCGTGCTCTTGCGCAAGTTCTGTCTCATTCTCTTGCCGTAGCGCCTGCCGACTTGTTTGATGTGATTAGCGTGCACACCATGCAACTAAGCGATTTGCTCAGGCTCTGTCGTAGAGTGTTGGACGTTAGCAAGCACAAGTGTGATGGTGTAGCGGCCTATTTGACAAAGTCGGAAGATGGGTTCCACGTCATAGTGCTTTCTCCATGCGCGGGGTGGAGTCCTTGCGAGGGCGGAATGGTTGCTTTTTCTGCCCGCCTCGGGATTGGAGTGAGGTCTATCTTCTCGGAGTCCCGACTCTTGATTATCGTCTCGGCGCGGTGAATTCACGGTTGTTCGCTGTCCCCTCAAAAGTATATTGCACACAACACTAAAAATCTATATTCCGCAGCTCTATGGATGGAAATTACGATCTGATTTATAGCAAAATAAAAGAGCTTGCTTCTAAGTTGCGCAGTCAGGGTCTGGTTTACACTCGCGCTGATCTTGCGTCGGAGATTCGTTATGAAGACTCCGATGAGGTGAGCCAGATTGTCTACAACGCCTATGCGAAGTTCGGATGGGATGCCTCAATTCGCACCGCATTCGTGACAAATGACCAAAGCGCCTATGTGGTTGATGCGTTCAAAATGCAGGCGAGGCTCATGTCTGGCGACGCTGGGAAAGCTCTGAAGTTGACTCAAAAGTCGCTCGATGCGTCTGCTTCTCATCTAAGAAAAATTGGCGATCAAATGGACCTCGGACATCTGCTCGCCGAGGTGAGAGAATTTGATGAGGGCAAATGGATAGAAGGAACAAATCGTCTCAGCAACATACAGAAAACCGCACAATCCATGATGACGAAGTATCATGAGATGGTTGAGACATACAATTCTGCCAAGTGTGG
>CAVGTO010000157.1:0-4985 GCA_963631865.1 Eggerthellaceae bacterium | reverse complement strand
CATCAAGGCTATGGGCGGCAAGATCGGCGCTTCTCTCTGTGAGGAGGACAAGCTCGACCTCGCTAAGGAGATCCTCGCCGAGGCCAAGGAGAAGGGTGTCAAGGTTTACTTGCCTAAGGACGGTCTCAACGCCGACAAGTTCGACAAGGATGCCAACACCAACGTCTCTAAGATCGATGAGACTCCCGACGGCTGGATGGGCCTCGATATCGCAGATCAGACCATCGCTGAGTACAGCGAGGTTATCGCAAAGAGCAAGACCGTCATCTGGAACGGCCCGATGGGTGTCTTCGAGTTCGACAAGTTCGCTAAGGGTACCACCGCTGTAGCTCAGGCTGTTGCTAAGGCAACCCAGGAGAACGGCGCATTCACCCTCATCGGTGGTGGTGACTCCGTCGCTGCTATCAACAAGAACAAGCTCGCCGACAAGGTGTCTTACGTTTCTACTGGCGGTGGCGCTATGCTCGAGTACATGGAAGGCAAGGTCCTCCCCGGCATCGCAGCTATCCGTGGCGACAAGTAAGTCATTTCTTGACTTCTAAATAAGCCAATCGCTCCCGACGGTCATCCGCCGGGGGCGATTTTTTTCTTATATGCTTATCTTTGTGCCAAAATCCGTATATCTGTAGCTTCTATTTTTTTACTGCTGTCACTTCCCTTCTCTGTGGAAATCTAATAGGAACGAAGCGGAAACTGTGGCAAGCGTAGAGAACAACTTGAATTCAAAAGTCAGGATAAATCAGTGAAATAAGTGGATGAAAATAAAGGTACGCATATGAAAAACCTTGCATATGTAACAGGATCAAAAGCAATCTCCGAGCCGGCACGTTGCCATTGGTGCAATATGTCGAACCCCACATACATAGCCTATCACGATCACGAATGGGGAGTCCCCCTCCATTCCGACGATCGCCTTTTCGAGATGCTCCTCCTCGAGTCTTTTCAGGCGGGCTTGTCATGGGAATGCGTACTCAATAAACGTGAGGCCTTCCGCGAGGCGTTCGATAATTTCGACTACCATAAGATAGCCCTTTACTCCGATGGCAGGCTGGAAGAACTTGCGCAAAATTCCGCCATCATCCGCAACCGCCTTAAGATTCGAGCCGCAGTCTCCAATGCAATAATATTTATGGCCATCCAATCGGAGTTCGGCTCTTTCGACAAATATATATGGGGCTTCACGGATGGCCGTACAATCATAGAGAACGACAAAGTGACATCACCCCTCTCCGACAATATTTCAAAAGACCTCCGCGGACGTGGTATGCGTTTCGTCGGCTCCACTATGGTCTATTCTCTCCTCCAAGCCATTGGAGTCATCAACTCCCATGAGGATGGTTGTTTCTTGTCTCCTGGACGCTGATTTTTTGGGGGGGCGCCCGCAACTCAAAAGGAAAATCCAATGAGCTGCGAGCGTTACAAAATTAGCTGAGCGGAAGCAAACGGTTAACTGCGCACCGCTAGCTGTTGACTGCCAATCTTAAGTCTTCCGCCAAGTCTGCGGCATCCTCAAGTCCTACAGACACACGGATGGTCTTCTGCGAGACGTCCATATCCTCCAGTTGCTCTGGCGTGAAAGTGCCAAAGATAGTGCTTGCGGGGTGAATGGCGAGAGTCTTGTTCTCGAAGAGATTTGTGGCGCGCTTAATCAACTTGAGGTTGTTGAGAAGCCTGAAACACGCTTCGCGCCCGCCTGCGAGGTCGAATGTGAGTACGGCGCCTTGCAGTGGCCCGAATTGACTAGTGGCGAGGGCGTGGAATGGATTGTCGTCCAAACCTGTATAGTTCACCTTTTCGATGTCTGGTATCTCACGCAGCAGTTTGGCAAGTTTAAGTGCTGTCTGAGATTGGCGGGCAAAGCGGATGCGGAGCGTCTCGAGCCCAAGACTGTGCAAATAAGCCACTTGCGGCGTCATTATGAGCCCGATATTGCGGGCCACATGGCCGCGGAGCGTCGACGTGAAGGCGAAAGCCCCCGCTGTTTTGGCTTTCTCCGATAGCCGGAAGTGACTCTTCCACGGGAAGTTGCCGTAGTCTATTATTACGCCGCCGAGGCTTGTGCCTCCTCCCGATATGTATTTTGTGCTCGAGAAAATTTCTATCGCCACACCCAATTTCTTGGCGTCGAACTCGGTGAAGGGTATTACTGTGGTGTCGGCCACCACGGGTGCCCCATGCCTCTTGCCAATCTCGCTCAGAGCCTTGAGGTCGGCCACTTCAAGTTGCGGATTGGTTATTATCTCTAAGAAGATGGCGCAAGTCTTGTCGTCCACTGCGGCTTCAACTTCGGCCGGCTTGGTGAGGTCAACCAGTCGCAACTCCACTCCGAAAGGTCCGAGTGTGTCGCGCATTAGGCTTATGGTGTTGCCAAATAGGTGTTTGCTCGAGACTATGTTGCCCCCAGCTTTTGCAAGGCTGATGAGTGCGCCGGCAATGGAACTCATGCCTGTGTTGACGGCCGTCACGCTCATTGCTTTCTTGACCGTTTGAATCCTGCGCTCGAAGTTCGATACTGTGGGATTCGTTATGCGCGAATAGGCGTGACCTCCGCTCTTGCCCGTGAAGGCTTTCTCCATCTCCTCGGCGTCGGCAAACTCAAAGGCGACGTTCTGATATATTGGCATCGTGAGGGCTCCGTGCGCATCGGGTACTTCGTAGGGTACGTGGCTCACTTGGGTTTCGTAGCTTTGCGACATTTCGTGTTCTTTTTATATATACATTTGTGTAGTTCTTTGCTGTGCCGTGGGGAGTGGTGCTCTGCACATTCTTTCCCTCTCGGACATTGCAAAGTTAGTTAGGTGGCGTGCGCCGTCTCATCCCACATTTATGGTAACTCTTTTGCCGCAAGTCTGTTATTCCCTACCCATGCGGACGGGCGTAACTTTGCATTGTTCAAAGAAACAAGTACTGACAAAAACAAATTCTTAAGACAATGGCAAAAATTACAGTAAACGGCAACGCTCAGGAAGTCAACACGCCAATCTCGGTGGCAGAGCTCATCAAGCTCAATAAAGTTCTCCAGCCCGAGATGGTCTCCGTCCAGGTCAACGAGGAGTTCGTGGATCGTGCCGACTTCGACTCCAAGACTCTCAACGAAGGCGACTCCATCGATTTCCTTTACTTCATGGGCGGCGGCCAATTCTAATCACCAAGCATACAACCTTAGAAATACCAATACACTAACACACACCTTATTATTATGTACGATTTCAGCGAAGAAGAGATTGAGCGATACAGTCGCCACATCCTTCTGGCCGACGTAGGCATCGAGGGCCAGGAGAAAATCCATGCGGCCAAGGTCCTCATCGTCGGTGCGGGCGGTCTCGGCTCCCCCATCTCATTATACCTCGCCGCTGCAGGCGTCGGCACCATCGGCATTGTCGATTTCGATGTCGTGGATGTATCAAACCTTCAGCGTCAGATTTGCCACTTCACCAGCGACGTAGGTCACCCCAAGGTCGAGAGTGCCGCGGCTAAAATCAAGGCTATCAACCCCCATGTCAATGTCGTGACTTATAACGACCTCTTCCGTGCTGACAATGCTCTCGACATCATCAAGGACTACGATTTTGTGGTCGATGGCACCGACAATTTCCCCGTTAAGTTCCTCATCAACGATGCCTGTGTCATGGCGGGTAAGCCCTTCAGCCATGGTGGCATCCTCCGTTTTGAGGGCCAGACAATGACCTACGTGCCTGGTCACGCCTGCTACCGTTGTGTCTTCAATGCTCCGCCCCCTCCAGGTCTCGTTCCCACCTGCTCTCAGGCCGGTGTCCTTGGCGCTATTGCCGGTATGCTCGGTACGATTCAGGCGGCCGAGACCCTCAAATACTTCACAGGTGTCGGCGAACTCCTTACGGATAAACTTCTCAGTTTCAACGCCAAGACTATGGACTTCCGCAAAATTAATGTCCATCGCACCGACAAGTGCCCCATTTGCGGTTCCAACCCGACCGTCACTAAACTTGTCGACTACGAACAGGCGGTATGTGATATCCATAAGAAGTAAAGATTTAACCGTCATAGGCTTATGCGCATCAAACGCTCTGCATACGAGGCTCTCCTGTCCCAAGCGAGACGTGAGCTCCCCAACGAGAGTTGCGGCTACATCTTCGGCAATGCCGACAATCCCGACCTTGCTCTCGAGCACTATCCGATGACGAATGCCGACCACAGCAACGAGCATTTCTCGTTCGTCCCAGCCGAGCAGTTCGCCGCCCTCAAGGCAAGCCGCGCCAAAGGTCTCAAGATTATTGCCAACTGGCATAGCCATCCCGAGAGCCCTTCCCGCCCCAGCCAAGAGGACATACGTCTCGCCCTCGACCCCACAATACTCTACTGCATCCTCTCCCTCCAATCCGAGGAACCCGTCTTCAACGCCTTCCGCATCATAAATGGCGAGGTGGAGAAGATCCTCATTGAGGTTGTGGACGACTAACAGTCACCTATGTGCTCCACTTTCTGTCCTTTTTTGCGGGATTACTTTTAAATTCGCGCACGCAGGTCAGTTATGTAACACTAATATCTTCTTTATGCAAACAGCAAACAGCGACCGTCTGCATGCGGCGGTTCTTAAGCTGTCCGAGGTCTCGCAGGGCGAGGAGTCCGTTGGCTCGCAGGGTGGGGCTTCGCTCCCTTCCGTCGAGTCGCTCAAGAGAATCGTCTCTCTCGTCAAGGACATTGTCTTTCCCGGGTATTTCGATAAGCGTCAGGCGGTTGGCGACATCCGCACTTGCGCCATCGGTATGGCCGTGGAGCAACTTGGCCAGTTGCTTAGCGTCCAGATTGCCCGTGGCCTCGCCTTCGGCACCCCCGCCTCGGAGGACTCTATGTCCGCCCGCGCTGCCGATCTTACCATTGGTTTCATTGAGCGCTTAGGCGAGATTAAGCGTCTGCTATATACCGATGTTGATGCCATGGTCCACAACGACCCGGCTGTCAAGAGTGCCGGTGAGGTGATCTTTTGCTACCCTATGGTCCAGGCT
>CAVGTO010000156.1:0-4990 GCA_963631865.1 Eggerthellaceae bacterium | reverse complement strand
GGAACATAGACGGTTCGCAGATATTCATAACGCAGCAGGCGGGATCACCTATGAACATCGCGTATTTCGAGAGCGTGGGGTACTATAGTGAGGAGTCATTCAACGAGATATGGGGAATGAACACCAAGCACCCTATGCAGACAATCGCCGACTATGCGCGATATAACGGTGGCGGCGGTTTCCGCGTGAAGGACTTTGCTCAGTTCAACGGAATGACGCATCTCGATGCACAGAGGATGATGCTCTCCTTGTCGTATGACGGCTTCGTGGACTATTACTCGGAGCGAGATTTAGCCATAGCCACCGACCGACTCTATGACTACCTTAAATATAGTGTTGGAAAGAAGGACTATGACGAGATGCGATTTATATCCGTAGACTCCACGGCGAGCGCACCAAACGGATATATCGACTTGAACGACTTGAATTTCCACATGAGGAAAGTGCAAGGCGTACAGATATCGGACGAGGAGAATCAGAACATATACCTCACCCCGGCAAACGGCGACATGGTGCTAAAGCGCAACCGCGATATTGACTACGACGGCGTCGTGACTGTAGGCCAGGTGACGGCAACGGGCACGAATTTCCACTTTGACTACGACGACTTCCAAATCCGCCTGGACAGCATCAAAGAGATGCGAATGAACATCACGGACTCCACGGACGTACGCAACGGACGATATACTCAGAAACAGCTCGGCAGTACGCTGACAGAGCTGAGCGGCATAGTGCAACTCAACGATCCGACAAACAAATCGGGCAAACAGAAAGTTGAGGGATATCCGCGCCTGTCGTCCACCACCCCGGCCAAGATATTCTACCACAACGGCGTAAAAGGCGAGGACGGCGCAACGTATTATTACGACACGGCGCAGTTCTACTTTATGGTGGACACCTTCACCTTTGAGGATATTAATAATATCACAAACAGCAACTTGCCATTTACAGGCGTACTGCACACGAACATATTCCCCGAGATACGCCACGAACTGGCGATTCGCGAGGACCGTTCCCTTGGCTTCAAGGCAGAGACACCAGCAGAGGGCTACCCCATCTATGGTGGCAAAGCGACATTCTACAACACCTTTGACTTGAGCAACAAGGGATTGCGCGGCGTAGGCGAAATAAAGTACTCGGCAAGTCGCTCAATATGTTTCGCACAGTTGAATGCCGACGGCGAGCTAAAGGGCTTCAGTGAAGAGGATTGCTTCCGCTTTATGCAGGACCACGCCGAAGGCAACACACGCCAATTTGACGTAACGAAGAGCAGTGCGACACCGGCATTCCCACAGGTAGAACTCGGAGCCAACCAGATGCACCGCGATGCGAATAACTTCCAGGTACCGGGCAAGAGTCAGATGAAATTCTACCCGAACGAAGACCATATGGACTTCCGAAATATGGAAGGAAAATTCCATCTCTTCCCCAATGCTAAGAAGGGAAACAAGCACGAGTGTAAGTTTGAGGGATTGCTAACGGTAACGCCAACAGGGTTGCGCGGCGAAGGTCGTAGCGACCTTGAAATTGTGGCTGAACAAGGAATCTCAAAATCGACACTTGAGAGCCGCTCCGTAACCTTTACGGACCACACGATTAAGGCCGACACGTCTTACTTCATTGCATACGCACTTGGCGACGACCAACAGGACGTGGTAGCCTCAGGCGAGTTGAGACGCGACATTGTCAACAAGATGGACAATAACATTTATGCAGCCAAATCGTCCATCACCCGCGGCAAATACGTGAACACGGCCATTCGCGAGGACTCCATCATAAGCAAGGTATGCAACGACAAGGCTAAAGGCAAGAAGATAACGAAGAGACTCATCAGCCGAAGCCAAGAGACCTTTATCGACTTCGACAAACGCGAAGGCCACTTCCAGTATAACTCAGCGGGCGGAAACGCAAAGGACTTCTCGGCCATCAAATATACCACGATGGTCAAGAACTACACTTGGGACTTGGAGCGTGGCGAAGAGACAATCGGCACAAAGGGCAGCACGGGTAACCGTTTCGTCTGCACCAAAGAGCGCGGCGACTCGCTCAACTTCCTCGTGCCAGTGGCAGTCTTCGACCGCAACGCCAATATATTACGCTGCGAAGAGGTCAAGTTTATCGACGTAGCCGACGCCAGGGTCAACTTGAACAAAAACGACATAGTGACGATACGCAAGAACGCCGAAATGGACGAATTGCACAATACGCATGTTGACGTCAAGAGCGACAGCGCAAGCCACTCGTTCGACAACGCAGGCATAACGATCCTCGGAGCGAAAGAGTACAAAGGCTATGGCAATTACACCTTTGTGGACAACGAAGGCGGCAAGAACGTGATCTACATGGGCGACATTCACACAGACGACGCCACGACAATTGCCAAAGGCCTGGTAGAGGATGACATGCCAGTGGATAAATGGTTCGCGTTCAAGGGACTCACGACATTGCGAGGCGACCGTAAGTTGCTGGAATTCGATGGTGGAGCCAAGATGAGAGTGCGCGGACCTAAGGGGCCGAACACGTATATCCGCTTCGACGCCATACTGAACCCGGCCAAGGTGCGCATCCCCGTGGACAAACGCTCGTTCAACACCACGCAAGGCAACGCCAAGGACAAGCAGGACGAGATATATCACTCGTTTAGGATTGGCAAAGACAGCACGCACGTCTACTCAACTGTCATGGAGCATTACAAAGACGTGAGCGACCTCGCAATGATAACGGCACCAACTGGTTACCTATTCCACAACAACATCTTCGACAGGTATGAGATAAACACGCCCGAGAAGATTGCCAAGCCGGACACCATAGGCAACTACATGTGCTACTACCCGGGCGAGGATGCCGTTACTGCCTTCGGACAAGTAGACCTCCGCGTCTTCTTGACAAAGAAGCCCACGGGACGATTTGACTTCCGCAGCGCCGGCACGATACGTCACGACAGAGGCAAAGACCTCGTAACGGCAGACCTGCTGACCGAGATGGACTTCTATATGCACCCCGAAGTGACCATGATGCTCTACAACGACATCTTGAACAGCAAGGCACCGAAATGCGACTCAGTCAACGCACGCTATATGCGCAACATGGCGGAACTGTACGACACGGCATCGGTGAGCGGAATAACCAAAGGACTCTTTGGCGGCTTTGACCCGAAAACCAAGATGATGCTAACCAACGGCCCAACATTCACCTTCGACGGAATGCAACTGACATGGAGCACGCCCAAGAAGAGCTACGTATGCGACACGACGCTCAACCTCATGATGATGCACTATGTACCTATATACAGAAAGGTGAAGTTGCAGGCTGAGTTCTTCGTTAGGAAAAACGGCGGATCGCGAGTCAAAATGTTGCTCACGTTCGACAAAGACACGTGGTACTACATCGACTTCCGTAGTGGCATGGGCCGCGGATATGACCGACTTAGCGTACGATCGTCGAATCCGGAAGTGGTGCAGACGATAGGCAGGATAGACATACGTGACAGACGAGACAGATCACGCACCACAGAGAACCTCATAGCATCGGAAGACTACTTGAACAAGTTCCTAGCCAACTTCGGACTTGACAACATACCCGAGGATGCGTACGCAATGGCCGACACGGAGGATATCTTGGACGGAAGGGCTCCTGCTGACGAGAACACCGATGAGGAGTTCGTAGAAGAGGAGGAGACGACGGATGAAGAGAATTCCAACGAAGAGACGACGGACGGCAGCACAGAGACTGACGAGAATTCGGAGAACGAGGAAGAGAACTCCGAAGAGACGGTTCAAGATGAGGCTGTTGAGATTGAGGATTACCTTAACGGGGCCTCGGACGACGACAGTTCTTCAGAAGAAGACTCCGTGGAGTATTTGGATGAGTAGAGAATAATGACTTATTAATATTGATTGCCCGAGGTGCCTTGTGGGGACCTCGGGCTTTTTTGTGAGGGGACGCCTATACATCGGGAACGGTCGCCGTGTGACCTTGCTCCCCTAGGTCACGAAAGCGCAGCCCCTCCGGGAGCCACGGAACGTCACCCCATTGAATGCAAATTTGAGGAGGTGAGTTGTATGATTTTGTGCAAAAAATTCTATATTTGGGAGTGAATTTTTAACGTTTTGAAATATCATTGATATGAGTAGGGTACTGGTTTCGATACTTAGTGCAAACAACATTCCCAATTATCTGTTCGCCAAGCAGATGGAAGAGGAGGGAAAGTTTGACACACAGTTATTCATCACAACGGATCAGGTAGAGAGGGACAGAAGTGACGAGTTGCTAAAAAATGCGATGGAGAGTTGCATAAAGAAAAATCATTTGAATGCGACTAATCTCAAAATTAACGGCACGGACTACGATCTCAATGTTAGCACAATAAAGAATTTTGTTGCGCACATGAGTGCCGACACACAATATATAGTCAACCTCACCGGCGGAACAAAAGCAATGTCGCTTGCAGTACATGACGGATTTGCCGAATGCAACAGCGAGTTTTACTTTTTGGACCCCACACCGACCAAAATGTATGATTTTCAGCAGAAAAAGGTTGTCAATCTCACTGCAAAAATATCCATATCGGACTATCTCAAGATATATGGATTGCATATTCTTAGCAGCGAAAAGCCATATGCAGATGAAGCGAGGGCAAAGAGAATATTCCAAAAACTGGCGGGCTTCAACTTCGACAAAAGCTATTACCAAGAGCTAGAGCATTTTCAAGAGATAAAGGATGCGGAAGAGAGCCATTACTATGGTGGACCTTGGTTTGAAGAGTACTGCTATTTTCGTCTGAAAAAAGATTTGAAGCTGGATGATGACGCAATAGCACTTGGTCTTAAGATATCTCGTGAAAGTGCTAAAGATAAAGACTTATGGCACGACAATGAGATTGACGTGGCTTTCATCCAAGGCAATGCGTTGCATATTTGTGAGTGCAAAGTAGGTCTTGGCGGGAAAGCTAAAAATGCTCGTAACAACCTACACGACACACAGTATAAAG
>CAVGTO010000155.1:0-5056 GCA_963631865.1 Eggerthellaceae bacterium | reverse complement strand
CAACAACAATGAGGTGCTCGCCGTAGCATACCAATATACCTACCGCGGACAGACATATACCGTGGGCGAGCTCTCGACGAGTGGCGTAACGTCTCCCTCATGCCTCTACCTCAAGATGCTTAAGGGAACGACGCTCACACCCCAGTATAAGAACTGGGACCTTATGATGAAGAACGTCTACTCTCTTGGTGGATACGAGATTAAGAGTGACGGATTTGAGGTTGAGGTCGTCTATCTCAACGACTCCAGCAGCACGTACCTCAACTACTTCAACGAAGGCAACAAGCCAGCCAACGGTGGCCTCAACGGTAAAACCTACCTCCAGGTGCTCAACCTCGACCGCCTCAACACATACAACCAAGTATCGTCCGATGGCAAGTACGACTACGTTGATGGCGTAACAGTCAACTCCAAGCGAGGCCTCATCATCTTCCCCGAGCGTGAGCCTTTCGGCTCCTACCTTGCCGAGAAACTTAAGAATGAGCCGACGTTGGCGGAGAAATACGCATTCACCGCCCTCTACGACAGCACGCAGGTCTACGCCAAGCAGCAGACAAAGAAGAACAAGTTCAAGATTAAGGGCCAGTTCCAAAGTCAGAACTCTAGCGACATCTCGCTCGGCGCATACAACATTGCGCAAGGTTCGGTTGTCGTGACGGCTGGCGGACAGACCCTTACCGAGAATGTGGATTACACCGTGGACTACTCCTTGGGCCGCGTGCGAATTCTCAACCAGAGTATCCTAAGTTCAGGTTCGGCAATCAATATCTCGTATGAGAACGAGTCCGCCATATCCACGCAGACGCAAACAATGGTGGGCACGCACCTCAACTACGAGATTAACAAGGACTTCAACATCGGCGGTACACTCATACACATGAAAGAGCGACCGCTGACAAACAAGGTTAGCTATGGAGAAGAGAGTATCAGCAACACGATGCTCGGCTTCAACATAAACTACACCCATGAGTTACCCTTCCTGACCCGTGCCATCGACGCGCTCCCGCTTGTCTCGACCAAGACACCCAGCTCCATCACCTTCGAGGGTGAGGTGGCGAAACTCATAGCCGGTCACTCGAATTCAATCAACGCAGCCTACATCGACGACTTCGAGGGTTCGAGCGTCAAGTATGACATCAAGACATGGAGTGGTTGGCATCTCTCTAGCCGTCCGCAAGGCAGCGGTGCGCTCTCGCCCGACAAGAACGAGATAAACAACCTCAATGCCGGATTTGACCGTGCAAGACTCGCATGGTACAGCATCGACCCGCTCTTCCTGCGTAATATGACCAACACGCCGCGCCATATCCGCAACGATACGGAGCAGAAGAGCAACCACTACGTGCGTGAGGTATACGAGAGCGAGCTATACCCCAACCGTGAGGCCGCATATGGCGAGAGCACCAACATAACGATGCTCAACCTTGCGTACTACCCCGACGAGCGTGGCCCGTATAACTTCACTACCGACCTCGACTACAACGGTCACCTTACGAACCCCGAATCCAATTGGGCAGGTATCCAGCGCAAACTGGAGACCACGGACTTCGAGACCGCAAACATCGAGTATATCGAGTTCTGGATGATGGACCCATTCATCTATGACCAGGATGAGCAGCGAGGTGGCGACCTCTACTTTCACCTCGGATCGGTGAGTGAGGACGTATTGCCCGACTCGCGTAAGTCGTATGAGAACGGATTGCCAGTGCCTGGTGAGGAGTTTGATTGCGATAGCACTGTTTGGGGATATATACCCAAGAGCAACAGCCTCGTCAAGGGTTTCAATACAGATCCCGCCAGCATGCTCGCACAGGATGTCGGTCTCAACGGCATGAGTTCCGAAAAAGAACGTTACTTCTACAACCGCTCCGACTATCCTTATATGGATATGATTCGCCAGATGTACGTCAACGGCGAACTGAGCGAAGAGGCTTACAATAACATCGCAAGCGACCCGGCAGGCGACGACTACCACTACTACCGCGGAACGGACTACGACCGCGACCAGGTATCTATCCTCGACCGATATAAGAAGTTCAACAACCCCGAAGGCAACTCTTGCCCAGGCGACTACTCGCCCGAGAGTTACACCACGGCAGCCACTTCCGTTCCCGACAACGAGGACCTCAACGACGACTACACACTCTGCGAGAACGAGAGCTACTACCAGTACCACGTATCGCTCCACCCCTCACAGATGCAGGTAGGCCAGAACTACATTGCCGACCAGATGGAGACAACCACCAAGTTGGCCAACGGCAAGACCGAGACCATCAAATGGTACCAGTTCAAGATACCCATCTCGCAACCAGACAAAGTGGTCGGCGACATCAGCGACCTCACCTCAATGCAGTTCATCCGACTCTTCATGACCGGATTTAAGGACACTTGCATAGTCCGCCTTGCGACACTCGAACTCGTCAAGGGCGAATGGCGCAAGTACACCGAACAACTTGTAGACGAAGGCGGACAGACATCAGCCGCGACGACAATGTCCACCACCACCGTCAACATCGAGGAGAACGACCGTCGCAGCCCCGTAAGCTACGTATTGCCTCCAGGCGTTGACCGCGTCGTTGACCCGTCGAACCCACAGCTCCGACAGCTCAACGAGCAGGCCTACTCAATGAAGGTCACCGACTTGGCCAATGGCGATGCGCGGGCAGTGTACAAGACCCTCAACATGGACTTCCGCAACTACCGTCGCCTCAAGATGTATATCCACGCCGAGGCGCCGGAAGGCTCGACACTCGAGGATGACCAGGTTAGCGCATTCGTCCGCATAGGTTCAGACTACGAAGACAACTACTACGAGTACGAAATCCCGCTGACGGTAACGCCCCACGGCACATACTCCAGCAACAACGAGGCCGACAGATACGCAGTATGGCCCGAGGCCAACAACCTCGACATACCAATATCCGCCCTCACGGAATGCAAACTGGCACGCAACGAGGCACGCAGCAAGGCTGGCTCGGGCATCACGCTGCAGGACGTATATACCATTACCGACCCCGACAACAACAACAACCGCATCCGAATAAAAGGCAACCCGAGCACGGGTAACGTCGTCGTCATGATGATGGGTATCCGAGCCCATGGAGCAGGAACTAAGGATGCCGAAGTATGGTTCAACGAGTTGCGTCTTACGGACTTCAACGAGGAAGGCGGTTGGGCGGCTCGCGGACGCGCCACGGTGCGCTTGGCGGACCTCGGTTCGGTTCAGGCATCAGGTCAGTACTCCAGTGTTGGCTTCGGTAGCATAGACCAGAGCGTCACGGAGCGCAGTATGGATGAGAACAGACAGTTTGACGTCTCAGCAAACCTTGAGATGGGCAAATTCCTAGGACCTAATTCGCGACTTAGCTTGCCAGTCTTTGCGGGATATAGCCGCACGGCATCCATGCCTAAGTACTCGCCATACGACTCCGACGTCCTTATGAGCACAGTCCTCGCACAAGCCACATCGAAGCATGAGGAGGACAGCATCAAGGAGATATCGCAGACCACCGAGACCATCAAGAGCCTCAACTTCACCAATGTTCGAATAAAACCGGCAAAGGGTAAGAAGGTGACGATGCTCTCGCCCACGAACCTCTCGGCATCGTATAGCATCAGCACGACGAACAAGACCGACCCCGAGACAGAATATGACTACTCGAAGCAGATAAATGGCTCGATTGGTTATAACTATTCGGCAGGAGCCAAGACAGTACAGCCCTTCAAGAAGAGCGGATTGAGCAGCAAATATTTCGCACTTGTCCGCGACCTCACGCTCTACAAATCGCCAACGCAGCTAAGCTACCGTTGGGACATTGACCGAAGCTATCAGGAGGTGCAGAAACGCAACGTCACCAATCCTGACTACATTGTGCCGATAAGCGTGACGAAGGACTTCTACTGGAACCGATATTTCGATTTCAGGTACAACATCACAAGAAATCTCAAATTCGGATTCAGCGCCGTTGTCAACGCCCGAATTGACGAGCCCGACGGACCTGTCAATAAGGACCTCTACCCCGACGAGTATAAGCATTGGCGCGACTCGGTTTGGAGCAACATCGGCAAGTTCGGCAAGGTTCAGGACTACCAGCACAACGTCGACCTCAACTGGACGGTGCCCATCAACAAACTTCCGTACCTCAACTTCCTCACAGCCAACGCCACCTACAAGGGCGTCTACACATGGGAGCGAGGTAGTGAGACGGAGGACTTTGACTGGGGCAACGTAATCAGCAACAAGAACACCGAGCAAGCCAACGTCATGGGCAACTTCGGCACTCTCTACAACAAGTCGAAGTACCTCCGCGACCTCTACGACCACTACAACCTCTCGAACAACACGAGGCAGCAGCAACAGAAGAAGAGCAACGCGAAGACGGTCAACTACACCCAGCGAGGCGTAAAATTGACACCGGGCGAGCCAGTGACCATCAGCCACAGCCTCAAGACATCCGACGTCAGCGCACGCGCCTTCGACGCCAAGGGGCATAGCCTCAAGGGCACCCTGAGGGCCGTGGACGACAACACGGCGGTCTTCACCCCGAGTATGGCAAGCGACAACGCCCGAATCGTAATCACAGGCACCATAAGTGAGGACGAGACTGAGCATCGCAATGTCTTCAAGGATATGGCACTCATGGTTCTCACCTCGATTAAGAGTGTTAGCGTAAGCTACTCCGAGAACAACAGCACGACCTTACCAGGCTACATGCCAGGCAGCCACTTCCTCGGAACGTCGGGCGTAAATGGATATCGCGCCCCAGGCTTCAAGTTCATAACGGGTATGCAGGATAGGGACTTCGCAATGGACGCAGCCAACCGCGGTTGGCTCACCAACGATACCACTTTCAACGACCCGTATGAGATGAGCCACAGCGAGAACCTCCAGTTCCGCGCTTCCGTAGAGCTCTTCAAGGCACTCAAGGTAGAGCTGACAGCCCAGCGCAGCAGAGACAAGGGACTCACAGAGTACTACGTCTTCGGCGCAAACGGCTTCGAAGGTGTAAATAGCTCCGTCGAGACCGGCACGGCATCCATTACTCTCAATGCCATC
>CAVGTO010000154.1:0-5075 GCA_963631865.1 Eggerthellaceae bacterium | reverse complement strand
GGATGGGGAAGCGTAGAAGCATCTGGTCTACCTCGGAATCGCAATTTCCGCGGACGGCCACTATCTTGCCACTGCGGGAGTTGAGAGCTTCAACAATGGAATTGGGATCTAGACCATCGGCAGGGAGACCATTGCGGGGGCCGTAGTTTATGATATCGCCACCTATGCAAAGAATATCCGCATTATGGCTATCAAAGAAATCGAGGACTGGTTTGAGACGAACATAGCATCCGTGGATGTCGGATACAAAAACTATCTTCATTTGCGTTTGGGGATACTGTTTGATGGTTTAATTGCGAGAAATGCGTATCAGCGAATTTTGCGAAGGATATTTAGTTGGCAGACCTTGGCCTCGCTGCGCTCAAAGACAAAGACCTTGTCGAAACGGGTGCGGTAACGATGTTCGAGAGCATGGCGGGCAGCGAGAGGATCGTAGGCGTTGCTCATAAGGAAACTGTTTTGAATAATGAGCAGCCATTGCTCATCGCATTTGCTGTCGTAGTGCTGCATCTTGAGGTCCTTGTCCTTAATTCGCTGCGAGACGCTTTCGATGGACAGGGGCTTTACGTGGGTGGACATACTAGCATACCACAGAGGTTCCTCCATTCGGCCTGTGACGTTAGTAATAACAATCGACTCAATATGTTGCGGCAAATGGAGGTCGCCATATTTATATTGTCGATCCACACGGTAGCGTTTGCCAGTAGCCTCGGGCAGATTGTCTATGACAATGCCTGCAATGGTCTCGGCAATGGCACTACGGAGAAGACGTGCCTCATCGCCATCCTCACGCGAAAGGATGAGTGGCGATATAGAATCCGAGAAATGGACATCGACGTTGAGGGTAAGGCCGTGCGTCTTAGAGTAGACGGCAAGAGCCTCATCCATAATCTTGGAAAGGAAATCCTCGTGAGCACGCATATTAAACTGCGAGTCGTTTCGCTCATACTTAAGTTCGGTGAGCTCAATGCCAATGCGGCGGGGCTTACCTGTTCGCGACTTGGTATTAACGATAAAGTCGGGGCACTCGCTCTTCTCAACCTCGCCAATAGGGAACGAGCTGTAGCTCTGCTCAAAGAGGCTCATGATGGTCCACTCCCTCTTGTCACGTTTCAGCTGATTATTACTCTCCAATGGATATAGGGATAAAGGAAAAGGCCGACCAACAGGATATCGTCCTGCGGGTCAGCCTCGAAAGAATCTAAAGAACTTTTATTGTCGTGCGCCACGCTCCCAAAGGAGTGTACGCCTGCATACCTTAACGGAGTTCTGCGCCAAGTTCACGAGCGAAGGCGGCAGTGAGCTGACTCATAACCTTCTCAATTTGCTTGTCGGCGAGGGTCTTCTCATCGTCGCGAAGAATGAAGGTGACGGCGTAGGACTTCTTGCCAGCGGGGAGGTTCTTGCCCTGGTAGACATCGAAGAGAGAGACGCTCTTGAGGAGCTTCTTCTCGGCCTTACGAGCCACCTGGCAGACGTCGGAGAAGGAGACCTTGGTATCCACGAGGAGAGCGAGGTCACGCTTTACTGCAGGGTACTTAGGCAGCGGAGTGTAGTGAACCTTGTTTTGCTGAGCGCACTTTGCGATGAGCGTCGGAACATCGAACTCGGCATAGAAAACGGGAGAGTCTATATCGAACTTGGCAAGGACGGTGGCATTCACCATACCGTACTTGACGAGCGTCTTAGACTTATTGTCCACCTTGAGCTCGAGCCCCTCAGCGAAGAGGTCGCTCTGAAGAGGCTCCTCGGAGATGGCCGTCGGATTGAGACCGAGACGAGCAATGACATTGTTGACCTCAGCCTTGAGGTCGAAGAAAGAGACCTCCTCGGACTTGGTGTTCCAATTGGGCTCGGCCTTGAGACCGGTCATAAGGAGAGAGAGGTGGTAGCTCTCGCTATAGTTCTTATACTCAGCCTTGTCGGAACTGGCCTTGATGGACTGCACGTTACCGAGTTCAAAGAGCTTGAGGTTGGGATTACGATGATTGCGGTTGAGGCGTGCGACCTCAAGAGCACCAAGGACGAGCGACTGACGGAGTACGTTGAGGTCGGAGCTGAGAGGGTTGGCAAGAGCCACGTTGTTCTCGGCGGGGCAAGTCTGCGGGAGGATATCAGAATAAGCCGACTTTGTCAGCGTATTATTCATAATCTCCTGGAAACCGCGGCTGGCGAGCATATCGCCGATGATGTTCATCACCTTGGTGCGGTCGGGCTTGTTGGCGTAGACCACGGTGGTGTGGTTGTCACCAGGGAGCTCAATCTTGTCGTAACCATAGATGCGGAGGATATCCTCGACGACGTCGGCCTCGCGGGTAACGTCTACACGGTAGCGCGGGACACGGAGATCCATCTCGTCACCATCATCGGCAACGACCTTCATCTCAAGGCAATTGAGAATGGTCTGGAGAGTATCCTCAGGGACCTCCTTACCGATAAGGCTGAAGCAACGCTTGCGGCTAAGCTTGACCTCGAAAGGCTTGACGGGCTCGGGATATACATCAGTGATGTCGGAAACAATGCGGCCACCAGCAACCTCCTTGATGAGCATTGCGGCACGCTTGAGGGCGTAGATTACGCCATCGGGATCGGTACCACGCTCGTAACGGAAGCTGGCATCGGTGCTGAGTTGATGACGGCGGGCAGTCTTACGGATGGAGACGGGATTGAACCATGCGCTCTCAATGAAGACGCGCTTAGTGGAATCGCTGATACCGCTCTCAAGACCGCCGAACACGCCAGCGATGCACATAGGCTCCTCGGCATTGCAAATCATAAGGTCGTCGGCACTAAGTTTGCGCTCGACGCCATCGAGAGTCACAAAGGGAGTACCCTCGGCACAATTGCGGACGACAATCTTGCCACCCTTAATCTTGTCTGCATCGAAAGTATGAAGAGGCTGACCAACTCCGAAGAGGATGTAGTTGGAAACGTCCACAACATTGTTGATGGGCGTGAGGCCGATGGACTTAAGAGCCTTCTGAAGCCATTCGGGGGACTCGCGGATGGTAACACCATCGATGAGGATGCCGCTGTAGCGAGGGCAAGCCTGCTTGTTTTGGACATCGATCTCGATGCCCCTTCCTGCCTCGTCAATCTTGAAATCGTCGACAGAAGGCTTGGTGAGCTTGGCAGAGCCGCCACGAGCATTGATAGCAGCGAAGACGTCTCGCGCAACGCCCCAATGGGAAGCGCCATCCGCACGGTTAGGTGTGATATCAACCTCAAGGCAAGAATCGCTCTCGACATGGTAATAATCCTTAGCGAGAGTGCCAACAGGTACATCATCAGGAAGGACAATGATGCCGGAATGGTCATTACCGACACCAATCTCATCCTCGGCGCAAATCATACCATTGGAGGGCACGCCGCGGAGCTTGGAAGGCTTAATGGTGAACTTCTGGTCGCCATCGTAAAGCACGGTGCCCACAGTAGCCACGATAACCTTCTGACCAGCGGCCACATTGGCAGCGCCACAAACAATATCGAGGGGCTCGGCGGCACCCACGTCGACCTTAGTTACATGGAGGTGGTCCGAATTGGGATGAGCCTCGCAAGAGAGCACTTTGCCCACAACAAGACCCTCGAGACCGCCCTTGATGCTTTGCGTCTGCTCCATGCCGTCGACCTCAAGGCCGATGGAGGTAAGGAGAGCAGAGAGTTGCTCGGGGGAGAGGTCGAGATTGATGTAGCTTTTCAGCCAATTGTATGATACGTTCATTATGCTATGAAAGTCTATTCTATTATTAGCGCGAAGGTAGGAAATTATTGCATAGCCTTCACAAGTTATAAGTCATCTTTCGCGTCAAGCCACCATCGGCGACAATATTTTCAGCATTGATAAAGTCCGACGAATCCTCAATAAGAAAACGCACGATGCGCACGACATCCTCCACACGGCCAGCCCGCCCTGACGGGAATTGAGCATGCACCTCGGGCGAAATATTCTCATAACCGGAAGTGACAATCAAGCCGGGCGAGATGCTATTGACCGTAATGCCATATGGTGCAAGCTCGACAGCAAGAGCATGAGAGACCGAGAAAATGGCACCATCTACAGCCGAAGATACACAGTCACCACCCGCACTCTGCACATGGCGAACTGAGCATATATTGACTATGCGGCCATAGGGGCGGACGGCCGACGCATCAGCGACGGGCTGACGAAACCTCACCATCTCTTGCGCACCAATAATGATGGGGCGCACACCAGTATCGACGGCCGTGTCGAAAAGTTCGGGCGAGATGCTCAGCAAAGGGGCTAGAGAATTGGCAGAGACATTATTGACAATGATATCCACCCCACCCCATTTAGCCTCGACGGAACGGATAAAGGCACGGAAAGCCTCGACATCCGTAACGTCCACGAGCGAGAACTCTGAGCCTGTGCGCAAAGCAGTCTCACGCCCTGCCTCCTCATCGGCATCGCAGAAAGCAACCTTATGGCCAGCCACACGAAGTGAGCGCACAATGGCAGCCCCAACGCCCTTTGCGCCGCCAGTAACGACGGCACGGCGCTCCTTGAGAGGGACGTGCTTAGCCTTGGCGGGCTTGTAGGGGGCATTGAGATGCTCCTCGAACTTCTTCTCGAGATAATTATCGGCCATAAGTCTCTTTCGAGAATGACAACGGACGGAAAGCGACTAAAAAGAAGCGACAAAGAGAACTACTCGATGTCGATGATCTTGTCAATCTTCATGAGCGACAAAAGCTTGCGCACGTCGGGCTGAACATTGCGAAGAGCGAAGCCGCGATTCTGCTCACGCGAGGACTTGACGCCACTGATGAGAACGCTGACACCCGTCGAGTCCATATACTTGATATTCTGGAGGTCGAGGTAGACATTGCTTGAACCTGCGGAGAACTGGAGAGCAAGCGACTTCTTGAGTTCACCGGCATTGGTAACCGTAAGGCGATCTACATCTACGGGCGTGATGACTACGCCATCGAGACCTTTCTTTACATCTATCATAACGACTCGTGTATATATGTATGTTTGTCTGTAATTCTTTTGTGGGGCTTACGTCCTCCAACTTCCTCAACGAGTACGGTTTAACCGGCTTGTGGGGTTGATA
>CAVGTO010000153.1:0-5086 GCA_963631865.1 Eggerthellaceae bacterium | reverse complement strand
GTACTGCTCCATGGCGCGAGCGCTCATACCCATCGACGAGAAACCGCCATCATGGTAGAGGTTCTGCATAGTGATCTTCTTGGTGAGGTCGGAGAACATCGTGACGACGAAGTTCGCGCACTCCTCTGCCGATGCGTTGCCGAGAGGGCTCATGCGATCCGAGAAGTCCATAAGGCCGCCGAAACCGTGGATGCCGGAGCCTGCCGTTGTGGCGGTAGGAGATTGCGATATGGTATTGACGCGTACATGACGCTCGTGGCCATAGATGTAGCCGAAGCTGCGACCAATGCTCTCGAGGAGGGCCTTAGCGTCAGCCATGTCATTGTAGCCGTCGAAAGTGCGCTGCGCAGCCACGTAGGTGAGTGCTACGACTGAACCCCACTCGCTGATGGCGTCCATCTGATAGGCGACCTGCAGCATCTTGTGGAACGAGATGGCAGAGATGTCGAGCGTCTTGCCAAGGAAGTTATAGTCGAGGTCGGTGTATTCGCGCTTCTTGCGGACGTTCAGGCTCATGCCGATTGAGTGGAGCACGAAGTCTATCTTGCCGCCGAGGATCTCCTGCGACTGTGCGAACACGTTCTTCAGGTCCTCTACACTTGTTGCGTCGGCCGGGATGAGCTCCGAGCCGGTCTTCTTACCAAGATCGATGACCTCACCCATGCGGCAAGCTGCCAGCGTGTTGGAGAGAGTGAAAGTTGCGCCCTGCTCCTTAGCCTTCTCGGCTACCTTCCATGCAATCGACTTGTCGTTCAACGCGCCGAAGATGATGCCGCGCTTGCCTTCCAGTAAGTTCTGTAACATTACGTGTATCTTATGTTTCGTTTGGTTTCTGTCAACCGTTCGTTGACAGTGCGAAGTTACTGCCTTTTGCTATCTGCATATTGCAAAATGTGTTAATAATAAATAAGTGCTGTCCAAATAACGTGATTTGCTGTCGATTTGTGCTATTTTTGGTTTCGTATTACCTTTATTATCCAACGATTATTTCTCTCTAGTTGAGTATGCTTACTCGCTTTTTATCAATTTTCACGGCTTTCATGGCCTTTTGCGTGGCTTCGATGGCGCAGATGGTTGAGCCTGTGCACTTCAAGACCTCTTTCAAACAGACGTCACCCACGCAAGGCGAAATCCTCTTCGAGGGCACTATCGATGACGGCTGGCATGTCTATTCTACCGGTCTCGGCGACGACGGCCCAATATCCGCATCTCTCAATGTCAATAGCCTCAATGGCGTTGAGCTTGAGGGGCCTCTCTCCCCTCGTGGCAAGGAGATCAAGACGTTCGACAAGATGTTCGATATGACCCTCCGTTATTTCGAGGGTAAGGTGGCTTTCGCTCAGCCTATCCGTTTTACAGCCGCTGACTATTCAATCGACGTGAGCCTCGAATATGGTGCTTGCAACGATCAGAATTGCCTCCCGCCAACTAATGTCGATTTCAAGAAGTCTGGCCATTGCGACCTCCCTTCTGCAACCGATGCCGCGGAGTCCGCAGACGCTGCCCAAACTCCCGTTGCCGCACCCGCGACAGCCGATTCTGCAAAGACAGCACCAGCTGAGGCTGTGCTCGTCGATACCTGGGCTCCTGTAATCGATAAGCTTCAGGCTCATGATGCGCTCTCTGCAAGCACCGATATGCCTTTGTGGAAAATTCTCCTCGAAGGCATCCTTGGTGGTCTACTTGCCATCTTTACGCCATGTGTGTGGCCCATCATTCCTCTGACAGTCAGCTTCTTCCTTAAGCGAAACGCTGATTCGCGTGGCAAGGCTATACGTGAGGCTCTCACCTATGGAGCCGCCATCGTCGTAATATACGTTGCTCTCGGTCTTGTCGTAACAGGCATTTGGGGCGCCAATCAGCTTAATAATTTGGCCACCAATGCTGTGTTCAATATCTTCTTCTGCCTCTTGCTTCTCGTTTTCGCCGCATCTTTCTTCGGCGCTTTCGAGCTTACGCTGCCTTCTTCGTGGGCCGATAAGATTGAGACTCGTAAGAGCAATGCCACAGGTCTCCTCTCCATCTTCCTTATGGCGTTCACCTTGGCTCTCGTCTCTTTCTCGTGCACGGGTCCAATCATTGGCTTCCTCCTCGTTGCCGTATCCGCGCAGGGCTCTTTCCTTGCGCCTGCTGTCGGTATGTTCGGCTTCGCTTTGGCTCTTGCCATTCCGTTCACTCTCTTTGCTCTCTTCCCAAGTTTGCTCAAGAAGGCTCCCCGTTCGGGTGGTTGGATGAATGTAATTAAGGTAACCCTCGGCTTCGTTGAGCTGGCTTTTGCGCTTAAATTTCTCTCTGTGGCCGATATGGCATATGGTTGGCGAATTCTCGATCGTGAGGTCTTTCTTGCCATTTGGATTGTTATATTCGCTCTCCTCGGAGCATATCACCTTGGTTGGATTCGTTTCTCTATGGACGACCCCGACCGCACTGTTGGCGTCCCCCGTTTCTTTATTGGTGGAGCGTCACTCGCCTTCGCCATCTATATGTTGCCAGGTCTTTGGGGCGCACCTCTCAAGGCTGTCAGCGCATTCCTCCCGCCCTCAAGTACGCAGGATTTCCGCCTCGGTCAGAAGACTTTCGAGTCGCAGTATAATGACTACGATGTCGCCATCGAGGCCGCTGCTGCAAGTGGCAAACCTCTCTTCGTCGATTTCACTGGCTTCGGTTGCGTGAACTGCCGCAAGATGGAGGCCGCTGTGCTTTCCGAACCTCAGGTGGCTGGCCAGATTGAGAAGGGTTTTGTTACCGTATCCCTCTACGTCGATGACAAGACTCCTCTGCCCTCGCCTGTCGAGGTTGATGACAATGGTACCAAGCGTACACTCCGTACAGTTGGCGACAAGTGGAGTTTCCTCCAGGCTCATAAATTTGGTGCCAACACCCAGCCTTTCTATGTGATTATTGATGCCGAAGGAAACCCTCTCTCTCCCTCTCGCTCCTACGATGAGGATGTCACGGAGTTCCTCGACTTCCTCTCCTCTACAAAGAAATAGGTTTTGTCCGCCACGTTGCGGATGACATTCTAAAGCGCGGATTTCTCTTCGGGAAGTCCGCGCTTTTACCTATCTATAAAAAGTCTACATAGCGTCTCTATAATGCCGACCTATCTCCGTTGCCAATAGCGAACTTTTCATTATCTTTGTGTCGTATCGGCTAATATGAAAAAGCTACATAAGTTTGTCCTCGGCAACTACGCTGGGCCGCTTGCGATGACGTTCTTCATCTCGCTCTTCATCCTCGTGATGCAGGGCTTGTGGAGGTATGTGGATGATATCGTGGGCAAAGGTCTGGAAATAAGCGTCATGGCCGAGCTTCTTTTCTACGTTGCGCTGCAGGTGGTCCCTATGGCGCTCCCTCTCGCCATTCTTCTTGCCGCACTTATGACTTTTGGCAATCTCGGCGAGAACTATGAGCTCACGGCCATGAAGGCCAGTGGCATATCCCTTTTCCGCATTATGCGTCCGCTCATCTTCGTCACGGCTATCGTCTCGGTGATGGCGTTCTGGTTCTCCAATAATGTTTTGCCTGTAGCCAACCTTAAGTTCTATACACTGCTCTATAGTGTACGTCAGCAACGTCCTGAGCTTGAGCTTAAAGAGCGTGTATACTATGATGGTGTCGACGGCTTCCGCATTAAGGTCGGTCATAAGGATCGTAAGACGGGTATGCTCTACGACCTCATTATCCATGACCACCGCGATCGCATCAATCGTAATATCAACGTCACGATGGCTGACTCCGGCAAGATGGATATCGACAATAAGGCGGGCCTTATCCGTCTCGTTCTTTACAGTGGCGTGACGTACGACGAGAAAGTTACTATGGGAAATAAGCGCATGTCGGACCGCGACAAGCAATTATATCGCCATGATGAGTTCTCCCAAGAAGTTTTCCAGATAAAAGTCGATGGTCTCGACTTCTCTCGCACTAGTGAGGATGCCTTTAAGACCAACGACCGAATGAAGAACCTCAGCCAATTGAGTCAAGATGGCGACTCTTTGCGTCAAAAATGCGACTCCATAAAGACCCAGTTGAGGACGGACGTCAAGAGCTACACCCTCAAGAAAACGACTTATAAGTTCAAAAACGATTCTCTCCTTGCCCTCGCTTTGGACACTGCGCAAATCGTCCAAGCCGACAGCGTGGCCAAGGTCTTGACTCCCCGCCGTCTGCATACGGCTATGCAAAATGCCCTCCGCATTGCCAAGAGCAATAAGCAGGTGGTCGATGAGCGTGCTATGAGTTTCCAAAATGAGAAACTAAAGGTTAACCGCCACGAGATGGAGATTCACCGTAAGTTCTCTCTCCCTGTGGCTTGCCTTGTCTTCTTCTTTATAGGAGCTCCGCTCGGTGCCATTATTCGCAAGGGCGGTCTCGGTACCCCTATCGTTATTTCGATCCTCTTCTTCATCTTCTATTACGTCATCGATACCTTTGGCGCAAAGATGGCCCGTGAGGACGTTTGGCCTGTGTGGTGCGGTATGTGGCTCTCTTCCGGAGTCCTCGCTTTGATAGGTTCTTTCTTGACCTACAAGTCTGCCACGGATTCCGCCCTCTTCCGTTCCGAAGCTTATGGCCGCATCGCCGACAAGATTAAGGAGATGATCCGTAAGCGTCGTGAGGCAAAACTCAAGAAACGTCGCGAGGATGGCGACTCTATGGCCTTCTAAGCAAATCCAATCCCCAAACATACATTCTTTCCCGTCCCCTATGGCAAAGGATATACATCTATAGAAAAACTTCAACCCAATGGATATAAACAATCCCGACGCCCGTGAGCGTCTCGATAAAATTGAGGATGCCGTTGAAGCCTTTAAGCGTGGCGAGTTCGTCATCGTTGTCGATGATGAGGACCGCGAGAACGAAGGCGACTTTATCACGGCAGCCGAACTTATTACCCCCGATAAGGTCAACTTTATGCTCAAGAACGGCCGCGGTGTCCTTTGCGTGCCTCTCTCAATCGATCGGTGCGAGCAACTTGAGCTCCCGCATATGGTTACCGACAACACTTCGATTCTCGGTACTCCCTTCACCGTCTCCGTCGATTTATTGGAAGGTTGCACCACTGGTGTCTCTATCCACGATC
>CAVGTO010000152.1:0-5089 GCA_963631865.1 Eggerthellaceae bacterium | reverse complement strand
GGGCTGCCCTCTTATTAATTTGGGCGACCCTTGTCTTTCTTTCATTAAGAAAATATCCCCAAACTATGGCAAGCAGCCTTAAGAACCTTTCGGACTACGATCCGAAAAAAGTGCCGACTGCAGAAAATATGCGCTTCGGCATTGTCGTCTCTGAGTGGAACAACAATATTACGGATGACCTTCTCGATGGCGCAGTCGAGGCCCTCGTTAAACATGGAGCTAAGACAAGCAATATCGAGATTTATCACGTCCCGGGCAGTTTCGAGCTCATCGCTGGCGCTAGGATGATGGTCCGCAAATATAATCCAGATGCTGTGATATGCCTCGGCAGCGTTATCCGTGGCGATACACCTCACTTCGACTATGTATGTCAGGGAACTACCCACGGCATTGCAGAGCTTAATCTCCAGTACGATATACCTTTCATCTTCGGCCTCCTCACAACCGACAACCTCCAGCAGGCTCAAGATCGCTGCGGCGGCCGTTTGGGCAACAAGGGAACCGAGTGCGCCATTACGGCAATCAAGATGGTAGCTCTCAACAAGGCGTAAAGACATCCCCTGCCTTTAGTATATCGTCACGATTTATTTCTTACCTTCGCATTGCGAAAGGCGTTCCCGATTGAAGTTCGCCGAAACGACAGACGCGGCGGGGTATAGTATCCGCGGTGCGCTCTGCTTAAAGGAAGAATGACGACCCGAACGTCTCCATATTTTTTATAACCTGTAAACCTCAATGGTAAAGATTACATTCCCCGACGGCAGCTCTCGCGAGTATGAGCAGGGCGTGACCGGTATGCAAATCGCCGAGTCTATTAGCCCCAAACTCGCAAAAGAGGTCCTCGTCGCAAGCGTAAACGGTCAGTTGTACGACCTCTCGCGCCCAATCAACCAAGATTCTGCAATCGAGCTCCACAAGTGGGACGACCCGCAGGGCAAGAAAGCATTCTGGCACTCTTCAGCCCACCTGCTCGCAGAGGCACTCAAGAGCCTCTATCCTGGCATCAAGTTCGGTTTCGGCCCCGCCACCGAGAACGGCTTCTTCTATGATGTCGATCCGGGTGAGAACACCATCAAGGAGGGCGATTTCGCCACAATTGAGAAGAAGATGATCGAACTTGCTCGCCAAGGCAACGATTTCGTTCGCCATGAGGTAAGCAAGTCCGAGGCCATCAAAATTTTCGAGGCTGATAACCAAACCTACAAGGTTGAGCATATCAGCGACCTCGACGAGGGCAATATCAGCACATACACTCAGGGCTCGTTTACCGACCTCTGCGCTGGCCCCCATATCCCCAACACAAGTTTTATCAAGGCTGTCAAGCTCACGAGCATAGCTGGTGCCTATTGGCGCGGCAATGAGAACAACCCTCAGCTCCAGCGTATCTATGGCGTAACCTTCCCCAAGCAGAAGATGCTCGACGAGTACCTTCTCATGCTCGAGGAGGCTAAGAAACGTGACCACCGAAAGATCGGTAAGGAGATGAAGCTCTTCACCTTCTCTGATCGCGTCGGTCAGGGTCTTCCCTTGTGGTTGCCCGATGGCGCACGCCTCCGTCGTCGTCTCGAGGAGTTCCTCCGCGACGTCCAGGAAAGCTACGGCTACATCCCTGTCATCACCCCGCATATCGGCAACAAGGCTCTCTACGTCACCTCTGGTCACTATGCCAAGTACGGTAAGGATAGCTTCCAGCCCATCCATACCCCAATCGAGGGTGAGGAGTACTTGCTCAAGCCTATGAACTGCCCTCACCACTGTGAGATTTATCGTAGCGAACCCCGTTCTTACAAGGACCTCCCTCTTCGTTACGCTGAGTTCGGTACCGTCTACCGTTACGAGCAGAGCGGTGAGCTCCACGGTCTGACCCGTGTTCGCGGATTTACCCAGGACGACTCTCACATCTTTGTTCGCCCCGACCAGATTAAGACCGAGTTCGAGAAGGTTATGGATATCATCCTTTACATTTTCCGTACCTTCAACTTCACAGAGTACACCACTCAGGTCTCTCTCCGCGATCCCAACAACAAGGAGAAGTATATCGGCTCGGACGAGAACTGGCAGAAGGCTGAGGCCGCTATCATCGAGGCTTGCCAAGAGAAGGGCGTTCCTTTCGTAGAGAAGACCGGCGAGGCCGCTTTCTACGGTCCGAAGCTCGACTTTATGGTTAAGGATGCTATCGGTCGTGAATGGCAGCTCGGTACTATTCAGGTTGACTACAACCTCCCTGAGCGTTTCGAGCTTGAGTACACTGGTGCTGACAATAAGCCCCACCGTCCTGTCATGATCCACCGTGCTCCGTTCGGTAGTATGGAGCGCTTCGTTGCCGTACTCATCGAGAACACTGCGGGCAAGTTCCCTCTCTGGCTCACCCCGAACCAGGCCATTGTCCTCCCCGTCAGCGAGAAGTATAATGAGTATGCGGAGAAGGTTGCTGAGCAGCTCAATCGCCTTAAGGTTCGTACCATCATCGATGACCGAAACGAGAAGATTGGCCGCAAGGTCCGTGATAACGAACTCAAGCGCATCCCTTACATGCTTATCGTCGGTGAGAAAGAGGCTGCAGATGGCACCGTCTCTATCCGTAAGCAGGGCGAGGGAGAACAGGGCACTCTCACAATCGCAGATTTCGGCAAGAAGATTAATGACGAGGTCTACGATATGCTCAACGCCAACAAACTCGACCCAACGAAGTAAAAAAACTCTAATATTTTAATTTCGTGCAAGGATACGCATTGGAAAATCAAACCATTGCGTATCTTTGCATCGGAATTAACTTCAGAATCAAAACCAAGAGTCTTAACGCATGGTGAACACCACCACCAACAACAATGGTCGCCCGACCGGCAACGGCGGAGGCAATGGCGGCAACTTACAAGGTCGCCGTGGTCCGCAGCAGCCTGAGGCCGAGCACAGGATTAACAACCGAATCCGTGTCCCGAAAGTCCGCCTCGTAGGCGACAACATCGAGAATCCTGGTGTCTATACCATTCAGGAGGCCATGAAGATGGCCGATGATCAGGAATTGGATTTGGTGGAAATCTCCCCCACCGCCGACCCTCCTGTTTGTAAGATCCTCGACTACCAGAAGTTCCTCTATCAGCAGAAAAAGAAGCAGAAGGAAATCAAGGCCAAGCAGGTTAAGGTCACTATCAAGGAAATTCGTTTCGGGCCTCAGACCGATGATCACGACTATGACTTCAAGCTTAAGCACGCTCAGAAGTTCATCGAGGAAGGTTCCAAGGTCAAAGCGTACGTCTTCTTCCGTGGTAGGTCTATCGTGTTCAAAGAGCAAGGTGAAATTCTCCTCCTCCGCTTCGCAAACGACCTCGAAGAGGTTGCTAAGGTTGAGCAGATGCCTGTCCTTGAGGGCAAGAGGATGACTATGTTCCTCGCTCCTAAGGCTAAAAAGAATTAATACCCATTTAAGCCTGGGTGTATCATAAATAAAAACCGGTCACGCTCGAGCAAGGCGATTGGTCCTACGCTTTATTGTGGCGCGATGTCACAAGATAGTAATGGCTCGTTCCCAAGGCAGCTCGGCTGGCACAAAGAGTAATTCGAAATGCCTAAAATGAAAACCAATTCCAGCGCCAAGAAGAGGTTCACCCTCACCGGCTCTGGCAAGATCAAGAGAAAGCACGCCTACAAAAGGCACATCCTCACCAAGAAGGAGACCAAGCAGAAGCGCAACCTGACTCATGCCGGTCTCGTTGATCAGACCAACGTCCGCGAGGTTAAGTTGCTCCTCCACATCTAATTCAAAGTGAGTAGGCAAGGCCACCGGTCATGATTTGGAACCGCCAAGCCTGCCTGTTTTTCCTAAATCACGCTCGCTGAGCACAACAAAGTCACGGCGCGACGCCGTGCGCCAGCAGCGACAACAAAAAGAAACTAATGCCAAGATCAGTAAATCATGTAGCTTCACGCGCAAGGCGCAAAGCTATCCTCAAACTCACTAAGGGCAACTTCGGCCGTCGTAAGAACGTTTGGACCGTTGCTAAGAACACCTGGGAGAAGGGTCAGACCTATGCTTACAGGGATCGCAAGAAGAAGAAGCAGGCTTTCCGCGCTTTGTGGATTCAGCGTATCAACGCTGCTGCTCGTCTCGAGGGTCTCTCATACAGCAAGCTCATCGGCCTCATCAACAAGCAGGGTATCGAGATTAACCGTAAGGTTCTCGCAGACCTCGCTGTAAACCATCCCGAGGCTTTCAAGGCCGTCGTAAACAAGGCCAAAGAGGGTGCGAAGTAGTTCTACTTCTTTCCTCTAACTAAGTTCCCCGACACATCCTAGGCTTAATTATTACATGAGGGCGGACACGCAAGTGTTCGTCCTCTGTTTTTTTGCTATTTTCGCTGTCTGATAGGGATGTCGCGTTCTGCTGGCTTTCAAAACCGTAAAGAGAATTTTAATGATTAAGTGTGCTAGATGTCTTGCAAACTTTTTATCTTTGCCTAAGCGTGATTAAATTTGAGTTTAAAGAAACGACAACCATATACGTCGAAATGTACTCAAAACATTAGTTGAGCTTTAAATTCACCGAAGTGTTTACCCATATATATTCCATAAAAAGAATGCGAAAAGACTTAAAACAGCTGTTTGCTCTTTGTACGTTGCTCCTCGCCACAACATCAGCTTGCTTTGCCGGCGATGAGGCGTCCCTCATAGTAAATAAGCTTAACGGCGAAGAGTATTCCAAGGCACTGTCCACTGTAGGCCGATTGTACTTCACCGACGGTAATATTGTTCTCCAAACAACTGATGGCGACTCAATACCTATCTGCGCCATTTCGGATGCTCGAAGCATAGTTTTTGCCAAAGGAAATACAGACGATCGCAAACCAACTGTCATCCCAGAAGTTATCCGAGATAAGGTCTCCATAGCAGTATATCCCAACCCTTCTTCAGGCATGGTCTCTGTTTCGGGACTTCCTGGTGGCTCTGAGGTCCGCATCTTCGACCTCCAAGGTCGCCCTGTCCTTACGTCAGCAGCCCCATCTGTGGACCTCTCGCCGCTCAAGGCTGGCATCTACCTTCTTCTGGCGGGTCCTGAGGTTGTGCAGATTGTACGAAAGTAAATGTATAATCC
>CAVGTO010000151.1:4607-5100 GCA_963631865.1 Eggerthellaceae bacterium | reverse complement strand
GGCCCGTTGCACGTTGAAGGCCTTCGTGGAGGAGACGGCGGACATTGAGGGAATTAATGTAGAGACTGATTATCAGGAGGGGTGGGATGCATTGCTTTGCAAGATTGACTGCTTGCTATCGCCACACCCTGGAGAACCTCGAATTGACGACTATCTGCCACAGAATTTCTCTCAATTGGCTGTTTTCCGCGCATTTACCGATTTTTTGAGCAATTCGCAGATTGCCAACAGTTCCGCCATACGAATCGCAGACGCACTGCTTTGGAATGTCGCATTAAGGAGCGTCAACACACTATCAGGTGTCAGCAAACGTGAATTTGGCATAGTCTATTGCAACCGGGGAATCAACGGCATCGACGGTTGTCTGTCCACGGCGGCTGGCTTCTCGGCAGCCGACAAGACCGGCGAACCAAAACTATGCGTCATTGGCGACCTCAGTTTCTTCTATGACCAGAATGCATTGTGGAATACCAACATCGACGGACGATTGCGC
>CAVGTO010000151.1:0-4597 GCA_963631865.1 Eggerthellaceae bacterium | reverse complement strand
ATCTTCAACCGCTTCAAAGGGCTCAAGGGCAGTAAGGCCAAAGACGACATAGTGATGGCAAAGCATCACGCCACGGCTCGGGGGATCTGCGAAGAGAACGATGTGGAATATCGCTCGGCAAGCGACTTCGACGAATTAAGCAGTGGCAGGTATTGGCTCACGCAAGAACTAGCGAACACCAAACGCCCGCGCCTGTTGGAAGTCTTCACAGACATGGACGAAGATGCCGCAGCACTGAATAATTATTACGACAACTTAGTTACATATTACGACAGATACAATGACAAATACTGAGACCGCCACCCCAAGAGAGTGGAAAAGCGTTGAGGGCTTCAACTTCAAAGAGATACTCTTCGAGGAGTGGAACCACATAGCCAAGATAACCATCAACCGCGAGCGATGGCGCAATGCCTTTACGCCGCTCACGACGTGGGAGATGAGCCAGGCATTCAACTACTGCCGTGAGAGCCAGGGCATTCGTGTCGTAATCCTCACGGGTGCTGGAAATGTGGCGTTCTGCGCAGGTGGCGATATGAACGTCAAGGGACGCGGCGGATATGTGGGTTCGGATGGCGTGCCTCGCCTCAACGTACTCGACGTCCAGATGCAGATTCGTCGTTTGCCAAAGCCCGTGATTGCCATGGTCAACGGATTTGCCATTGGCGGCGGTCATGTGCTCCACATAATGTGCGACCTTTCCATTGCGAGCGAGAACGCCATCTTTGGACAGACGGGGCCACGCGTCGGCAGCTTCGATGCCGGTTTTGGAGCATCGTATCTTGCGCGCATCGTAGGCCAGAAAAAGGCCCGTGAGATATGGTTCCTTTGCGAAAAATACACAGCTGCAGAGGCTCTCGAGATGGGGCTCGTAAACAAAGTCGTCCCACAAGCCGAGCTTGAGGATACTTGCGTGGCGTGGGCGGAAAGGATGATGGAGCATTCGCCACTCGCCTTGCGCATGATAAAAGCCGGACTCAATGCCGAGCTCGACGGACAGGCGGGCATACAGGAACTTGCTGGCGACGCCACCATGCTCTACTACACTATGGACGAGGCGCAAGAGGGAGGACATGCATTCCTCGAAAAGCGCAAACCAGACTTCGACAAATATCCCCAATTTCCATAAGGGGGAAAAACGACATAGACCGTGTTCCACACAACAATAGAACGCCGCACGCTCATATTTAGGCGCCCCGCAACCACGAGCCGCGGAACGTACGACACACGCACCGTACGCCTTATCCGAATAACGGCGGACGAGCAGCCGGGCATCGAAGGCGTAGGCGAATGCTCGCCACTACCCGACCTCTCGTGCGACGCCATGGATGAGACTGATTTCGACATGCTCCTCGTGGCCGTATGCGAAGACTTTTGCGAGACGGGGCACATTGACCGTGAGGCACTTCGCCCCTACCCCTCGATTCTCTTCGCACTCGAGAGCGCAATGTGGCAACTGCGCCGCGGCGGGTCGGAAATACTATCCGACACCCCGTTTGGACGTGGCGAGGCCGGCATCCCCATCAATGGACTGGTGTGGATGGGCACCTTCGACGAGATGATGGCACGCATGGGCGAGAAAGTCCGCGCAGGCTTCCACTGCGTAAAGCTCAAGATTGGCGGCATAGACTTCGCCCATGAGCTACAGATGGTGTCGGCACTGCGTAGTTGCTTCGACAAGAGCAAGATAGAGTTGCGGCTCGATGCCAATGGAGCCTTCGCAACGGCAGATGCGCTCAAACGGCTCGAAGCCCTAGCGCAATACGACATACACTCGATAGAGCAGCCCATCAGGCAAGGGCAATGGGGCGCAATGGCGCGCCTTTGCGCCGAGAGCCCCATACCCATTGCACTCGACGAAGAACTGATAGGCATCAATGAGCCGCAGCGCAAAGCCGAGATGCTGGACAAGATTCACCCACAATACATCATCCTCAAGCCCACCCTCCACGGCGGACTTAGTGGCGCAAAGGAGTGGATTGACATGGCAAAGGAACGAGGCATAGGCAGTTGGGTGACCAGTGCGCTCGAGAGCAATATCGGCCTAAACGCCATCGCCCACTTTGCGGCTGAAGTTTACGGTCCTAATGTCACTATGCCACAGGGCCTCGGCACAGGCCAGCTCTTCACAGAGAACATCCCGATGCCAATACACATAGAAGGGCAACAGCTCTTCGTAGGCGCAGAAAAATAGATGGAACTCAACGAATTCCTTACCGAATGGCGATCTAGCGAACCGACGCTTACTGTGCGCACAAGCGGCTCGACTGGCGCACCCAAACTAATGCGCGTAGAGAAGAGTCGGATGAGGGCGAGTGCACTTATGACGTGCGATTTTCTCGGACTGCGAGAGGGAGACAGCGCATTGCTGTGCATGCCGTTGGACTACATAGCGGGTAAGATGGTCGTCGTGCGCTCAGAAGTCCGCAGACTGCGGCTTATTGCCGTGCGGCCATCGGCACACCCCTTCGCGGGACTTGACGAATCGCCTTTCTTTGCCGCCGTAACGCCAATGCAGGTTTTCGAGACACTTAAAGTTGAGGAAGAGCGGCAACTGATGATGGGCGTTCGCCAACTGATTATTGGCGGCGGAGCGGTAAACAGAGATATGGCGGCGGAGCTCAAGAGATTTCCTAATGCCGTTTGGAGCACATACGGGATGACTGAGACTCTGTCGCACATCGCACTCCGTAGGCTTAGTGGAGACGAGGTTAGCGAATGGTATACACCCTTTGACGGCGTCGAACTTTCGGCAGATAACCGCGGATGCCTTGTAATTGAGGCGCCAGCAGTTTGCTCAGAAAGGCTTGTAACAAACGACATTGTGGAGTTTGAGGCTGACGGCCGGCGGTTTAAGGTGTGCGGGCGTGCGGACAACGTCATTTGCTCTGGCGGAATAAAGATTCAGGCGGAAGAGATGGAACGCATGCTCGAAAAGTATATCAAGCAGCCGTATGTAGTAGCTTGGGAGCCTGACGAGAAACTGGGGCAGGCCGTAACGCTTGTCATCGAAGCTGAGGATGGGACTATAGACACAGCCGCCCTCGATGCCATTTGCCACAAGATATTGCCAAAGCATTGGGCTCCGCGCTCGATACGGACAATGACCAGCATTCCCCGCACAGCTACAGGCAAACTGAAACGTAACTTCTTATCAGACAAAGCAAAATAAAAGATATATGTGGCATGTAAAGGCATTTCAGGAACTCACGACGGACGAGCTATACGCACTGCTGCGCGTACGCAGTGAGGTGTTCATAGTGGAGCAGAATTGCGTCTACCAAGACCTTGACAATGACGACCAGACGGCCATTCACCTTTGGAAGACAGAGGGGGACAAGATTGTAGCCCTAGCGAGAGTCACGCCAGCCGGCAAACACCTGAGAGAGAACTCGATAGGGCGCATCATAACTACCGAGCGAGGCAAAGGGCTCGGGCTCGAACTTGTGCGCAAGGCCTTAGAGGTAGCCAAAGAGCGGCTTTGCGCCAAACGGATTTTGATTCAGGCGCAGAAGCAAGCGCAAGGCTTCTATGAGAAATTAGGTTTTGTGGCCATATCCGAACCTTATATGCATGAGGGACTTCTGCATTTGGATATGGAACGTTTGTTGTAGCGCAGGATATGCTATTTAGAGGAGAATCACAGCGAAATATAACATAGGCGCAAGACTGTCTACGAGAAGGGGAATGACAAGAACGCAAAATGCGTATTCGTATTTCCTCAAACACAGCGTAGCGATATAGTCACATTTGAGTATTGTTCTTCAAAAAGTATACTGATATTTTTGCAAAGTCGTTGGGAGCGGGTAAAACCCTTTCACAGGCAGTTCAAACAAGAACTGCAACAACTTCATAAAGATAATAACATACGACAGATAGCCCTATGAGAATCAAGCTACTATAAAGTTGCATAGTGTTCTTGCCACTCACAACAGGATGCCCAGACGAGCCAACGCCACCCACATTCATATCTGTTGCCAAGAGTGAAGTTTATATTCCTCAAGAAGGTGGCTCAGATACAATAACGATGTTGGATGATTATGACTTGTGGTGGATTTCCACCATCCACATACATAAACAAGAATCCACATATGACGAGAGCTGCCAATGTCAGAGCAAGCGCACTGTATAGGAACAGCGTTACTACTTTAATGCAGAAAAAAGGGGGAATTGAACTCATTAACTACGGATGGTACAACCTGCAGGACTCCTCGCAATTTGAAGAAAGTTGGCTGAAAATACGCATTCCTAGTAAAGACACCCCAAAGGTCATTGTATCTTGCGATGAAAATACAGGGGGCTACGATAGGCACGTAGTAATTGTCCTTAACGTATCGGAACAAGAAAGTGAACTTGGAGGAATTGAGATTTGGCAAGATAAGAAAGACGAATAAGTGAAAGCGAAGGCAGCCGTCAACTGACCAAGGTCGGTTGACGGCTGCCTTTATGTTGTGGAAATTGCAGGCGATAAAAGGCGTCAGGAGAAACTGTACTTGAATGCAATTGAGAAATTCTCCTTTATCTGGAAGCGGTCGCTCTCGTTGTCGAAATAACGGAGCTCTATGAGGAAACGGGTTGAGAGGAAACGATTGATCTGGAC
>CAVGTO010000150.1:4375-5195 GCA_963631865.1 Eggerthellaceae bacterium | reverse complement strand
AATTTATTGTTATTGGGCGAGAGGATGCGTAGCTCCACTTTGTCGCAGATGACTACTGTGCGGCTCAGCACGTCGCCCATCCCGTTGTCTGCGTCTACTTTGCGTACTTCGATAACTTTCCCGCCATTTTTGAGATCGCCCGCGCATAGTAGGTATTGGTGAGCATCGTCGCCATAGATGGCCAATCCTGCGCGCTCGGTTGTGTCCGCCGCCTCGAAATGGAAGCCTGTGCGGCAGTCAAAAACAAATTCTTTGAGGTCGGCAAAGACACCCGTCTCTACTCTGATTTGCGCGTCTTTACGTACGTGGTCTTTCAATGTCAGTTTGCCCGGCGTGGCCTTGAGGCTCACGAGGTCGGTCTGCGCTTCGGCGTCGCAGAGTATGTAGCTCCATCGGTTGCTGAGCGATGCCCCTGTGAATGCGTCGGTCTTTTCGGCTGTGTCTTCTCCAATAGAGCTGAGCGTAAAGTAGTCAAACCGTGCTTCTCCACTCTGTAATTTTTCCGAGCATGAGGTTAGCAGGCTCGCCATAGCTGCGGCGGCCACCATTAATATGTGTCTCTTTTGCATTGTTTGTCCTGTCGCTATTTCCAACCTACAAATGTACTGAAATTGTAAGATTATGGCAATATCTATGGTGTGTGATTATTCCGTTTGATTTATAGCCGTTTATAAAGATTTAATTTGACGGAAAGATAAGAGATACCAAATCTATGGGATGCCTTTTGCCATAATGAGGGGGGAGTCTACCTCTCACGGTGATTGTAATTTAGCATCGTGAAACAAGAACATTAACACTGACAAAAATAAAACACTAACAC
>CAVGTO010000150.1:0-4365 GCA_963631865.1 Eggerthellaceae bacterium | reverse complement strand
CATCTACGTGCTGCGTGAGGTCGCTGCCCAATTTGAGCGCCCAGTAATCCTTTTCTCTGGCGGCAAGGATTCCATCGTCATCACCCACCTCGCCTACAAGGCATTTTACCCTGGCCACATCCCCTTCCCTCTCCTCCATATCGATACTGGCCACAACTTTCAGGAGACCATTGACTACCGCGACGCCCTCGTGGAGAAACTTGGCGCAAAGCTCATTGTCGGTTCAGTCCAGGAGAGCATCGATAAGGGCCGGGTAAAAGAGGAGACTGGCTATTATGCTAGCCGCAATAAATTGCAAACAACAACGCTCCTCGACACCCTCGAGCAATATAAGTTCGACGCTGCCATAGGCGGTGCGCGCCGCGACGAGGAGAAGGCCCGCGCTAAGGAGCGTTTCTTTAGCCACCGCGATGAGTTTGGGCAGTGGAACCCCAAGAACCAGCGCCCCGAGCTTTGGAATATCTTTAATGGCCGCAAGAATATGGGTGAGCATTTCCGCGTGTTCCCTATCTCCAACTGGACCGAGATGGACGTTTGGCAATATATCCTACTTGAAAATATTGAGATGCCAAGCCTATATTTCTCTCATGAGCGTGAGTGCTTCCTCCGTGATGGTCAATGGCTTGCCGCCTCGCCTTTTATCAAGATGAAGCCCGATGAAAAGATTGAGAAGAAAATAGCTCGTTGCCGTACCATTGGCGACGTCACTTGCACTGGTCTCACTCTCTCCCATGCCGCCACCGTCGAGGATATTATCGATGAGATAGCCTCCACCCGAGTAACCGAGCGCGGCGGCCGAGCCGACGATAAGCGTTCTGAGACTGCAATGGAGGACCGTAAGAAGGCTGGTTACTTCTAAACCACTCTTCTCCCTTAAAGTTCACTATCATTTTTCTCTTTCCACTTCACATTCTCAATAAAGAAATACAATGTCAGGATATTTAGATATGGAATTGCTCCGCTTCTCGACGGCGGGCAGCGTAGACGACGGCAAGAGCACCCTCATTGGTCGCCTGCTCTACGATAGCAAGTCGATTTTCGAGGACCAACTTGAGGCCGTAGAGGAGGCTTCGCGCAACCGCGGCAACGACGAGGTAAACCTTGCCCTCCTTACCGATGGACTTCGCGCAGAGCGTGAGCAGGGCATCACCATCGATGTCGCTTACCGCTATTTCGCCACTCCTAAGCGCAAGTTCATCATTGCCGACACCCCGGGGCATATCCAGTATACGCGCAATATGGTCACGGGTGCCTCGACTGCCGACCTCTCAATAATCCTCGTCGATGCCCGCCATGGCGTACTTGAGCAGACCTCACGCCACAGTTACATCTCCTCTCTCCTCGGTATCCCCCATATCGTCGTGGCCATCAATAAGATGGATCTTGTAGACTGGAGTAAGGATACCTACGATAAGATTATTGCGGACTATAACAAGATGGCCTCAGCACTTGGCATTCAGAACGTTGTCTTCATCCCCATAAGTGCGAAACTCGGCGATAATGTCGTCAATCGTTCCGAGAACACGCCTTGGTACGATGGCCCCGCACTTCTCGAATATCTTGAGACTGTCTCTGTCGGTCATAAGATTGGTGCTGGCGAGTTCCGCCTCCCCGTGCAATATGTCATCCGTCCAATAAACGAGCGTTTCCACGATTTCCGTGGCTACGCCGGTCGCATCAGCGGCGGCAAGATTAAAGTGGGCGACAAGGTGGCTGTCCTCCCAGGCGGACGTACTAGTACCGTCAAGGAAATTCGCGAAGCTGAGAAGACATATGATGAGGCCACGGCTCCGCAGAGCGTGCAGATCCGACTGACGGATGAGATCGACATCTCCCGCGGCAATGTCATTGTCAAGGTAGACGAGACGCAACCCGCTGTGACTCAAGATATCGTGGCCGATATATGCTGGTTCAATGAGGTGCCTATGCAAACCCGCACTCGCTATGTCCTTCGTCAGGCTACCAACGAGACCATTGCTATGGTCCGCAGTATCAACTACCGCACCAATATCGACTCTCTCGAAAAGGAGACAGGTGCGTCAAGCCTCAATATGAACGACATAGCCGAAGTCGAAATCCATACAGCCCAACCTATCGTGGCCGACCTCTATTCTGAGAACCGTGTTACGGGTAGCTTCATCCTCATCGACGAGGCCACCAACGAGACCATCGGTGCCGCAATGATCAAGGCCGTAAAATAATCTCGATTCGATACATGACATGACGCCCCAAGAGATACAACAAAAAATAAATGACTTCCATTCACAGCTCGACGGTAAATCAGCCGAGGAGGTCATTGCTTTTTTCGGCAGGGAGTTTAATGGCGAGATTGCTCTATCTTCCAGCCTCAGCTACGAGGATCAGGCTCTCACTCATATGATAGCCTCAAATCCCGATGCCCGCTCCGAATACCGGATTTTCACTCTCGATACTGGTCGTCTCTTCCCAGAGACATACCAACTTATCGACCGCACCAATATGGCCTACGACATCAACATCGAGGTTTTCTTCCCCGACTACAAGGAGGTGCAGCGTATGGTGCGAGAGGAGGGTATCAATCTCTTCTACAATAGCATAGAGAGTCGTCACCTCTGCTGCCAAATCCGTAAGCTCGAACCTCTCGGCCGTGCTTTCAAAGGTCTCAAGGCATGGGTGTGCGGTCTGCGCAAAAGCCAGTCTCTCACTCGCAAGGATATGCAACTCGTGGAGTGGGATGAGAAGAATGGCATTTTCAAAATCAACCCTCTTATAGATTGGAGCGAGGAGGAGACGATAGCCTACGTCAAGAAAAACGGCATTCCTTATAACGTTCTCCATGACAAGGGCTTCCCCAGTATAGGTTGCCAACCTTGCACCCGTGCCATCAAGCCGGGCGAGGATGTCAGAGCTGGTCGATGGTGGTGGGAGAGCCCCGAGCACCGCGAGTGCGGCCTGCACGTGAAGTGATTTATTCAAGAAACTAACAAAAACAAACGTCCGCACCAGATATGAAGTCTGACGCGGACGTTTGCCTTTTCTATCTTATTTTGTTCTATGCCTTTTGCAGACCTTTCTCGTGGTTGATGAGCGGGTTGGCATAGGCATGCATCATCTGGTCGAGCACGTAGTCGTGGTCTGCGCCATCAATGGCCGCAATCTTCTTGTCGGCGTAGGCTAGGAAGTCTGTTTTTTGTGCCTCGGTGTAGTGGTCGGCGCGTTTGTTGATGCCCTCGATTACATCCAACGCAATGTAGTTGTTGGGGTTGAGTTTATAGTTGGCGTATATCTGAGCGTCAACCATATTTGCGATAGCCGTAATCTGGTCATTCTTGGGCAGCGACGCAATCTCGGCTAGGCCGCTGTTAATGGGCTTGCCGAAAGCGAAGTGTACGTGGCCCTTGCGCCCGTTGAGGCCAGTGGCCATATGCGTGAGGTCCTCGTTCTTACTCTTCTTATAGTCAGGTCGGTCGCGCTTGAGTTGATATTGGTAACCCTTGAGTGCATCACACGGATCATACTCATACGTGATGGCTACGGGCACGATGTTGAGCTCGGCAAAGTTGTCTGCGAGCGCACCTTTCCCGCTGAGGTTGAGCATCTTGAGCACTGCGCCTTGCGTCTTGTCGTCTCCGTCTTTCGAGCGGCCTTCTCGCTGGGCTATCCAGATGTTCTGATGTCCTTCTACGATGCGGTTGCGGATGTAGGCCGAGAGGTTAGCGCTCGCCTCCATCATTTGGCGTACGGGCAGGTTGCGCTTTACTACGAACGACTTGTTGAGCTTTACGAGGTCTACAATCCAATCGTAAATCAGCAGGTTGCTGCCTATGGCTATCTCAGTGGTGTTGAGGCCCGCCTTGTCGAGCATAACGTTCATAAAGGCGGAGTCGAGTATGATGTCCCTGTGGTTGGACATGAAGATGTAGCCACCCTTTGGGTCTAGTCCCTCAAGTCCGCTGGCGGTTATGCCGTCGGTGGTGTTCTTTTCGAGACCGCGAAGGTATGGGATTATGAATTCGTGTTGGAACTCGTATACTGATTGTATGCTTTTGAGCTTGGCTACGATGGCCTCCGTCGGGATGTTCGGGATGATCTTCCCGAGGATATTGATGAAATATGGGACTTCACACAACTCCTTTATAACCTTCCCGACTTCGTTGTCGCGGTATGGTCGTATGTCGTCAAACTGTGGGTTGTCTGTCATGGTGGTTTGTTTGTTGGGCGCAAAGATAACTCCTTTTTTATTATGTTTTATTACGAGTCGTCCCTATGCGCCATTTTGTAATGTGGACTTTGCATTCTATTGCCGAGCCGCATTTGTGTGTTTGGGGCTGTAGTACGTTATTGTTGTGGTGCTTTGCGGGTCGTTCTCGCCGTTTGGCATTACTC
>CAVGTO010000149.1:0-5215 GCA_963631865.1 Eggerthellaceae bacterium | reverse complement strand
GGGTATGGTGTCACATTTACTGTGCTCAATGCGGCTTTATGTGGTGTGCCGCAAAAAAGGAAGCGTTTTGTGATGATTGGAAAACTCGGAACTGAGGACAATTTTATGATGGGCACCCTCTTGGAAAAACTTTCTGACCACGAGATGAGTGTCGCTGAGTACTTTGGAGACAAGTTGTCTATAAAATACTATTACCGGCATCCGCGTAGCTATGCTCGTCGAGGAGTTTTCAGTGTAGATGAGCCTAGTGCAACAATCCGCGGTGTCAACAGGCCAATGCCTAAGGGGTATACATTGCATCCTGGCGATCCTGTAAATTCTCTTGAGGGTATCAGGGCTTTGACTTCGTTGGAGCGCAGTATGATTCAGACTTTCCCTGAAGATTTTGACTTTAGTGGGTCACAAACGAATATTGAGCAAATGATAGGTAATGCTGTGCCTGTCAATTTGGGATATTATGTTGCTGATGCAATATTCCGATATTCTGGGGAGCCTAGGAATGCCGAGAGTACTCATAAGAAACCCGCCAAAAACAGCAAACTATTTGATACTGATATTTTTTGAAAATCGATCCTCTACTCTCTAAATGCAAACCTCCTACACTCCCAATGCCGGCTTCCGCACGATGCTTCCCATCATCGTCACCCTCGCCGCACTGCATTTCCTCAACGACACGATGCAGTCCGTCATTGCCGCCTCTTATCCCATAATTAAGGGCGAGCTCGCCCTCTCGTTCACCGAGATTGGCATCATATCCCTCGTCTATCAGCTCGCCTCGTCCGTCTTCCAACCCGTCGTGGGCCTGGCTTTCGACCGTCACCCGTCCACCCATTCGCTCCCCCTCGGGTCGATGTTCACTCTCGTTGGCCTCGCCCTCGTGGCTTTTGCCGAGACTGTACCAACCATGTGTATCGCCGTCTTCCTTGTCGGCGTGGGGTCCGCCACCCTCCATCCTGAGGCCAGTCGCATAACGTCCATCGCCTCCTGTGGCCACCGCGGCGCCGCCCAGTCCATCTTCCAAGTCGGAGGGAATGCCGGTTCATCGCTCGGTCCGCTCCTCGTGGCGGCCCTTGTCGCCCCATTCGGCCGTGGCAATATGGCATGGTTTTGCCTCATTGCTGTAATCGCAATCATCATCAGTCGCCCCGTTTGCCGCTGGTACGCATCATACCTTGCCACCGTGCGTGCCGATCACGCCACGCTCACGCCCCATCGCGATCGCCCGCTCTCCAACCGTATGACGGTCTTCGCTCTCGTAGTCATCTCCATACTCATCTTCTCGAAGTACATCTATATGGCATCGCTTTCCAACTACTTCACTTTTTACGTTATCGAAGTATTTGGCGTCTCCGTGGCTAAGTCGCAGGTCATCCTCTTTGTCTTCCTTTTCGCCACGGCTGTAGGCACCCTTGTTGGTGGACCCGTCGGTGATAAGATTGGTCGTAAATACGTAATCTGGATATCTATCCTCGGCACTGCGCCTTTCAGCCTCCTCTTGCCTCATATGGGGCTCACGGGCACTATTGTCTGCGCCTTTGGGGCCGGCTTTATGCTCTCGTCGGCCTTTCCCGCCATTCTTCTCTACGCTCAGGAGATGTTGCCCAATAAGCTAGGTCTCATCAGTGGCCTCTTCTTCGGCTTCGCTTTCGGCGTTGCCGGCATTGCCGCCGCCATCCTTGGCTATTTCGTGGATTCTTATGGCCTCGTCCCTGTCTTCAATTTCTGCGCATTCACTCCCCTCGGTGGCCTCGTGGCTGGCCTCCTGCCCAACCTCAAAGTCGTTAAGCGGGCGTAAGATATTTTGTTCCAAAATTACCAATATGAGAAAGAAAGATCTTAAATTGACTCTTGAGCAGCGTATGCCAAAGGCTGTTGAGTACGGTATGTCCATCATCTTGGGCAGCCCGCGTTTCGCCAAATTCGCTGTTGATTTGACCGATTTCATGGGTGAGGACTTCATACCATATTGCAAGTCGGTCTATAGTATCGTCAGGCAATTGTCGGCGGGCTTTGTTCCTCAAGATGAAGTTGACGGTGAGTATGTTGTCAATTCGTTCTCCGAAGATGACATTGCCTTGCTTTATGATAAATTTAAGACGGAGCAGGCGTTGCGCAAGAGGCGCGAGGTGTTCGCAAAGGATATCGACGAGCTCCAGTTCAATATCCGCGAGTTCCGAAGTACGGAAAAATTTCGTAGGTGCGTCGATTTTATCGGTCGCAATCGCTACCTGTCGCCATATAATGCTATGCTTGTGGATCTTTAGAAACCAGGCGCACGCTTCGTTATGACGGGCAAGAAGTGGCGCGAAGAGTATAATCGTATTCCGAAACTCAATGCGCAGAAACTTATCGCTCTCGTCCCCTTCGGCCCGGTGCAGGTGATGTACGACATCTGCGATACTGAGTATGATAGTGATTTTGATGGGGAAAGGTTCACCGATGACGAGTTGATGGCGAAGTTGGAGGATGTGTTGATTTCCGTTAGGGGTGAGGTAGCTGATGGTAAAATGCGTCAACTGATGGCTAATCTTCCATATTGTGGTGTCTACATCGACGATAATTTTGTGGCTACCAACTCTTTCGGTGGTTATATCTGTCGCTATGACAAATCTCGACTCCACTTGTATGTCAAGGATGGGCTTTACATTAATCCATATTGCAAATACGCTCTATCCGTAAACAATAGGTTTGGCTCTGCCGCTAAGTTTGGCACAATCTGCCATGAGTTGGCTCGCCTCTTATGTGGACATCTTAATTGCGACGAGCGGTCTAATGAGAAGCGAAAAAACACTACCAAGGAACGTGAGTTCGAGGCCGAGACTGTGGCTTGGATTGTCTGCAAGCGCCTTGGCATTGAGCTTAATTCCGCCGAGTACCTCGCCCTGTATGCCGAGGATGGCCAAATCCCATACTGTAGCTTGGGCAACGTTATGAGGGCAGTCACCGAGATTGAGGAAATGATGGGTGGTGCTGTCAAGATAAAGGAATCCTTTTGGTATAAGAGAGATAAGGACTTCCGTAAATATGTTGATGACGAGCTGGCGGCCTATGAGAAAGGGTGGGCTCGTATAGGTTAGTATCTTTCGTCCTCTGTAATTAGGTACAAAATATTACTCCGTCCCATGCATCTATTTGCTGAAGGGCGGAGTAATATTTTGTTGTTTAACTCTGTGCGCCTAGTACGATATTTGCGTCAATGTTGAGCTCTTTGCTCATTACCATAGCTATATTTAGCGTTGGTCCGTTTCTGCTTGAGATATAGTCACTTGTCGCAAAAACAAGGGCAGGAAAGGAAAGCCAACAGGCCTCCCTTTCCTGCCCTAAAGCAAAGAGATATTAATCAAACAGTCTAAAAAGGCGCGAGCCTACTTGCCTGCATGCTCGCGGTCGTACATCTCCTGGAGCTGCTCGTCGTCATAATACTCGGCAAGTTCACGAGGACGGCCGTAATGCTCGTCGTGCTGGCTACGGTCGAGACCCAGCTTCTCGTCGTTCTCCGATACGCGCATCGGAACAATCTTGTTGGTAATCCAATAGAGCGCATAGGTCATAACAGCTGTATAGACAAATACGATGACTACTGCGATGACATGGTTGAGGAAGAACTCAGCGTGGGTGACACCCTGCTCGGCAAGTTCCGGCTCATATTTGTATACGAAGACACCTGTGAGGATGGTGCCAGTGATGCCACCAACACCGTGCGTCGGGAATACGTCCAGCGCATCGTCCACCGATGTGCGGTTCTTCCAGTGGCATGCGAGGTTGCAGACAATGGTTGTGATGGTGGCAATGAGGATACTCTCACCGACTGATACCCAACCTGCTGAAGGTGTGATTGCTACGAGGCCAACCACGCCGCCTACTGCTGCCGCCATAGCGGAGGGCTTGCGACCCATTACGCAGTCGAAGAAAATCCAAACAAGCATTGCCGTTGCGGCTGCCGTGTTGGTGTTGAGGAATGCTTTTACGGCCTGACCGTTAGCGGCAAGTGAGGAACCGCCGTTGAAACCGAACCAGCCAAGCCAAAGCAGCGATGCGCCAAGAATAACGTAAGGCACGTTGGCGGGCTCGCCTTTGCTCTCATGACGTTTGCCTAGGAAAATTGCACCTACTAGGGCTGCGATTCCAGACGATGCATGGACAACAATGCCGCCAGCGAAGTCCTTGACGTGCATTTGGTTGAAGAGTCCGTCAGGATGCCATGTGCAGTGTGCCAATGGGCAGTAGACCACAATGGTGAAGAGCACCATGAAGAGCATATATGCTGAGAAACGTACGCGCTCAGCAAAAGATCCTGTGATAAGTGAGGGCGTGATGATTGCGAACTTCATTTGGAATATGGCGTAGAGGCCAAGCGGTATCGTGAGTCCCATCTTGGTGGAGAATGTATCCGTTGCCGCACCACCCACGTTGTTGAACATGAAGTAAGTACAAGGGTTACCAATAACGCCGCCAATGTCGTCGCCAAAGGCGAGGCTGAAGCAGATGACAACCCAAAGCACCGACACGATGCCCATTGCGATGATGCTCTGAAGGATTGTCGAGATGATGTTCTTCTTGCGTACCATGCCGCCGTAGAAGAACGAGAGTCCTGGCGTCATCATCAAGACGAAGATGGTCGATGTTATCAACCATGCCAAGTCGGCTGTACTGACGTTCGGTGAGAGCTCCCATAGCCCCTCTTGCTCGGGGACGAATGATCCGACTATGCCCGCCAATATCATTATGGCTAAGCAGATAATCCAACGTGTTCTCATTATCTCAAGTTTTGTTTTGTTGGTTAGATGATGCAAATATAAGTGATTTATTAATATTATAAGTAACGATGCTTACGATTTATAATATTTTTTCTTCTCGTTGCGTCAATCCGTAACGTGATGCCACTCTTTGTCGGTTTTCTCCTATCTTATGCAAAGCTTCTATCTCCTAAACCCCTCTATTAAAACTCTTCTCAAAGGCGGTGTGCCGAAGTTCCCGAATGCTGCTAATTATTGGCGCAGTTTAGAATCTTATACGGCTAAGTTGACGGCGGGGTGTCGAAGCTCCTGAAAGGCACTGCGAGTTCTTAGCGATTAGCTTAGAAGCGTGCGAAGCCGAGATCGGTGTGGTATGTGTAGCCCTGGACTTCAGCCCGTGGAGGATTCCAACTAATATGAACATCATCGAAAATTTCTCTTTGCTAATCCATGAAATCAGTGGATTAATCAAATAATCC
>CAVGTO010000148.1:0-5250 GCA_963631865.1 Eggerthellaceae bacterium | reverse complement strand
CCTGCCCGAGTTCACGGCCCTGGAGAACATCATGATCCCCGCCTTCATCGCCGGACGCACGGCAAAAGACGCCGAGGCGGCCGCTGAAAAGCTGCTCGGAGACATGGGCCTCGCCGAGAGGATGAAGCACAAGCCCGGAGAGCTGTCCGGAGGCGGGCAGCAGAGAGTGGCCATAGCCCGCGCCGTGGTGGGCCGCCCCAGCATCATCCTTGCCGACGAGCCGACTGGTAACCTCGACTCCAAGAATGGCCAAGAAGTGATGGAGATGCTCAGCCAGCTCAACCACGAAGGCACAACCATCGTGATGGTAACCCACTCGGAGCGCGACGCCAGCTACGCCCTGCGCACCGTCCGACTCTTCGATGGTGAGATTGTAAGCAAATAAAGCAGGGAGGCCAAGGACTTATGAAAAGGCTACATTTCTTCCGCAAATTCCTGGCACCTAGCGTGATGAACATCGTGGGGTTGGCCATAGCCTTCGCCTCGTCGTTCGTCATCATAACGCAGGTGCACTACGACCTCACGTACGACCGAGGCATCAAGGACTACGACCACATCTTCCGCATGGAGGTGGTGGGAGGACTATCGCCCGACCGGTCGCCAATATTATGTAAACCGGCGTCGGACATCATTGGCCATATGCCGCACGTGGAATCATACTCTGCCGCCACGTGGACATGGTCGCCCAAATCGTGTGTCGAGATTGAGACAGACGGCGGTTATACACGCCTCCCGGCATTGAACTTCATCACGGGATTCGGCGACTTCATTTCGACCTTCCAACCCGAGATGATAACGGGCTCGACAACCGATATGGCCATACCGGACCACGCAATCCTCCCGCTCTCGATTGCCAAGCAAATATTCGGCACGGCCGACTGCGTGGGCAAACAGTTTTACTACGACAGTCACGAGATAAATCCCGAGCCAAAGACAGTGGCGGGAGTGTATCGCGACTTTCCCTCGAACAGCAGCATCCCGAACGCCATCATGATGGACGTGGATAAAGACGAACTTGACCACTATGAGAGATGGGGAACGTGGAACAACGTGGTCTACATCCGCGTGGACGACCCGCAGGTGATAGACCAACTGGTCAGCGACGCACGCATGCAACTCCAGAAGGCAAGTTCGGAAGAGCAGGACGTATGGGACAACGAAAACTCACTCTGCGCACGCCCCCTTGCCGACGTCCATTTCTCGGACCTCGACACCGACAAGGGAAACGCCGCCAACCGCACCACAATGTGGCTCCTCATGGTGCTCGCCATAGCCATAGTAGCCGTGGCGGCCATCAACTTCACCAACTTCAGCCTTGCCGAGGCTCCGCTACGCATTGCGGGCATCAACACGCGCAAGGTGCTTGGCGAGAGCACAGCCCGCCTCCGATGGGGACTAATTGGCGAATGCGTGGCCACGTGCGCTCTGTCGTTCTTAATCGGAATGGTGGCGTTGGCTATAGTCGGTCAGGATTGGCTGTCGGGCATTGTGGAGGGCGAGCCGATGTCGCACTACGGATTGATGGCCTTGTGGTTCGCATTGGCATTGGTGACGGGCGTCATAGCCGGAGTCTACCCTTCGTATTACGTCACGAGTTTCGCCCCCGCACTTGTCCTCAAAGGCTCGTTTGGGCTCTCACCCCGAGGCAAGGCTCTGCGCACGGCATTGCTCTGCCTGCAGTTCGTGACGGCCTTCGCGCTCATCATTGGTATTTGCATCATGCACCGCCAGATGGACTACGCATATCACGCCGAGTGCGGCTATGACAAAGACCAACTTATCATTGCCGAGATAGACCGTGCCACAAAATACAGATACCAAGAAGTCACTTCCGAACTGATGAAGATAGCGGGCGTGGAGAACGTCTCCTACAGCCAAAACCCTATCGGGACAGACGGGCATCAGATATGGAACGTAGGCGAGGGCGACGATCAGATGCAGCTCAATGTGGACCTTGTGGACTACAACTTTATGCGCACCATGGGCCTCGACATAACCGAGGGTCGCGACTTCAAGGCAGACGACGATTTGTGCTTCATATTCAACGAGACTGCAAGGCGCAAATACCCCAAACTCGAGGTTGGCAAAGAGTATGTCGCCGAGACGGGAGTCAAAGTGGTCGGTTTCTGCAAAGACTTCAAGTTCACATCGATGCACGTCGACGACACCGACAAGGCCATAGCTTTCCTCTGCTATCCCACCCAAAAGATCTACGGCAGCTGCACCCTGAGCATCAGGGTGGCCAAAGGCTCGGACAGGCTTGCCACAGTGGAGGCCATAAAGAAGACGCTGGAACAGTTCTCGCCGAGCTACGACTTCCACGTTCGGCACTTCGACGAGCTTGAGCAGGAGATTTACGAGCGCGATTTGCGATTCGACAAGCAGGTGTCAGTCTTCTCAATCGTTGCCATAGCGTTGTCCTTTATGGGCGTCTTGTGCCTCACGCTCTTCGAGACGGCCAGCCGCCGCAAGGAGATTGGCATACGCCGCGTCTTGGGTTGCACGGCGGGCCAGATAGTCTGGATTTTCTGCCGCCACTACGCATTGCTCCTTGGCATCAGTTTCGCCATTGGCGCACCGCTGGGTTACCTCATTGTGCACGAGTGGCTTATGGGCTTTGCTGTGCGTGCGGACATCTCGCCACTGATATTCGTGTTCTCGGCCGTCATTGTATCCGTCATTACGTTGACCACGGTGGCAGTAACTTCGCTCCGCGCCACGAGGATTAATCCGCGCGAGATGCTCTGCCAGTAACACCGACATTCAGTAAAAAGGTTGATTAGTTTAGTTTTACCCCGCCTGGGTGCCATTGGCCATATATATTTGGTTTAATGGCACTTGGGTGGGGTTTTAGTTATTTGTTCATAAGAAAAGAGAGTTGCCGCAAAGTTTGAGAGTGCAGACATGTAATTTAGCGGCGTCAATGAAAACGGAGAGGGATGATTGAACATATAAAATTGGAAGGGAGGCAAGATACATTGCATTGGCAGTCATAAAACAATTTACCATAAAACTAATAAGATGGACAAAGAGACGCGCATAGCAATTCTTCTCGGCTTAGCAGTAGGGATCGTAGCGGCCGCAACCGAGAGCTCAATGAAAAATGTTCAAGCCAAAAGACGCAGGTATAATCGGCAGGTAAAGACACTGCGCGCAGACAAATTGCTCGACGGCCCAATGGACGACGTACCAATAGACGACACGGTAATCCGTACTTGCCTATGTCCCAACGAGGACCACGCATTGGGCATGACCAAACAGAGAGCCTCACATCAATGGTGGGTCAACAAGATTTGCAATGGCATAATCCAACGGTTCCCTGGCTTAGAGAACCGCATAACATCCGACTCACTGGTTAAAACGGACAACGGCATTAGGGCTTACAGGGCTCCAGACATCAGCATCTACGACCAAGGCTTCTCCAACTTTTACGAGACCGACGATTGCAGCGACCTAAGATTCGCGATAGAGGTGGTGCACAGCCGCCCCAATTTCCGATATTCAAAGACAAGCATAGAAGAGGTGGCACTAGACAATCCTACACTCTCAGAAGCCTTCATATACGACTTCTCGAAAAATGCGAAAGAGAAATGGTCGCGATATGACCCCAATACAGGCAAGTGGACAAACACTTCAAAATCCTCATTCCTCAGGATGGACATGGAAGACCTGATCAGCAAAAAGTCCTCCTACGCCACAGATGTGGACGATTACATCAAAAGCGTTGCGGATAAGAAGGATGGGAAATAAGAGAAACAAATAGCAAATGAACGATATATCCCTGTATGACGATTGCGTCATGCTCGCTTACTCTAAGGAAGTGAGAGAAAGATTGTAGGGATACCATTCCTTCGTAGGAAGCCAATTACACACAGAACAAAGCGCGTATACCCCCGCAACTGCCGACCAAGCTATCTACGACCTCACGGGACGCAAAATAGCCAATCCCACCCGACCGGGAATATGCATATCCGGAGGGAAGAAATACTGCAAACTCAACTAACAAATACAAAAGAATTCCCCGCAAGTCAAATGAGCATTCTGATCTCTGACTTGCGGGGAGTTCTTATTTTGTGCGTCAGCCTCGGGAAAAGAGGCTAGAAAAGAGTAGTTAGAACGGGTATTTGCCGTCCTCGGCACCAGCCATGATGCCATCGATGGCGTACTGCGTGATTACAGCACCCGTCTCACGGTTAATCTCAGTACCGGTCTCCCAATAGAAGGTTGCGCAACCACGATTCTTTGCCTCGCGGGTAACAACCTCATTGTAGTATGCGCGGCTCTTCTTGTGGAGGTCAAGGTCGATGGCCTCATTGCTGTCGCAACCCACGTTCTGGATACGACTGCTGTACTCACCAATGATTACGGGGATACCGTTATCGACGAACTGCGACTTCAACTTGTCGAACTGGGTGGAGACGTGATCCTCCTCACCCCATGTCGGGTTGTGGTTTGAGCCCGACTTGTGGTTGCTCTTGCCCCAGTAATAGAACACGTTGCCCCAGCTTGCGTCCTCCTCCATAAGGGCCCACTGATAAGGCTCGTAGAAGTGGACCTCGGCAATGAGGCGGTTCTCTACGGCATCGGTGGGATAGGTCGTCATATACGTATTCGTGCTGGAGATATCAGTGCCGAGACCTTGGAATACGAGGCAACGGAGGGCATTGTTGCCACCCGTGGCGCGTACGGCGTCAATGAAAGTCTGCTCATACTCCACGAGGCGGGCAACTGCGGTAGCATCGGCCCACTTAGACGCAGCACCACTTGTCTCGTTCATGCCGGGCTCGTTGCAGCCGGAGAAGACAAGGTGCTCGTCGTAGTCCTTGAAAGCCTTGGCAATCTGTGTCCACAGGGCTTTCTGCTCGGCCACGATGCTCTTCTCCTTGCTGGAGTCGAAGATGTTATCCTCAAGCCAGCCAGTGTCCCAGTGGCTATTGAGAACCACGTACATATCGTAGGAGATGCAGTAGTCAACAACCTCCTTGACGCGCGCCATCCACGTGGCGTCAATCTCGTAGGTAGTGCTGCCAGACTTTATATAGGAGTGCCAAGCGCAAGGGATGCGGACGGCGTTGAAACCTGCAGCCTTGAGACCAGCAATGTACTTCGCATTAACCTTGTAACCAGACCAAGCGCCCTCACCAGAGGTGCACTCCATAGTATTGCCGATATTGATGCCAGCGTAAATCTTAGAGATGAGAGTCTTGGCATCGCTCGGCATGTTGGAAGAGCCGGTGCCTGTTCCAGCAG
>CAVGTO010000147.1:0-5332 GCA_963631865.1 Eggerthellaceae bacterium | reverse complement strand
GCCTGGTAGAGGTTCGATATGGTCTGAGCCTGAATACCTTGCGATGCATCGACGACGAGCAGGGCTCCTTCGCATGCTGCGATGGAGCGGGACACCTCGTAGGAGAAATCCACGTGGCCCGGGGTGTCGATGAGGTTGAGGACGTACTTCTGCCCGTCGAGTTCGTAGTCCATCTGGATGGCGTGGCTCTTGATGGTGATGCCACGCTCGCGCTCGAGCTCCATGTCGTCGAGCACCTGCGCCTGCATGTCTTGCGCCTTGACAGTCTTGGTATACTCTAGGAGGCGGTCGGCAAGTGTACTCTTGCCGTGGTCTATATGGGCGATAATGCAGAAATTCCTGATGTTCTCCATTTTATAGAATCGGGTTTTATACGAGTGCAAAGATACAGTTGAAAGTTGAATTTAAAAAATAGGATGCGCGGCGGCGTGAAACTACACTTTTTTTAAGTATATTTGTGGTAAGGACAATTGTGCAAAATTTGACAATGCTACTCGACTTTCTCTTCAAGCGGCGCAAATCCGCAAGCCAAAAACAGACAATATGCTCCACGGGTGCGGAATTCGTGTCCAAGAATATTGCCGACCTCAAGCAGCTCCTCAACTTCACGGGCTACAACGACCCCAACAAGCACCTTGAGAACCTAGCCAAGATTACTCACTGCCGAGTGATCGTGCTATGTCTACCCACCGAATGGCAAAACAAATACACTGTAGTCAAGTCCTCAAACGTCAACATCTGCAGATGCGGCAGTTCCCTCACTTGGCAGCACCTCCAGCCATGGGCCTCATCGGACTACCAAAACCTAGCTCAGCAATTGCCATTCGCCGACTCTGAGTGCACAGAGATAATGTCAGTTCCAGTCAAAGGCGAGCACAACGTATTGTCCGGCATCGTAATTGCCATCTCGGAGGACAAGACCACCGACGTCAACGCCAAGCTCCAAATGCTTCACCTCCTGACGCCACCATTCGAGGCGGAACTCAGGTGCGTAAAGCAGAAGCAGGAGATTCGCCAGCTGGAGCAACGCATCGCCTCGCTAAACCAGAACATTGAGGTCCTCAACACCGACCTCGACAAGGAGCGCAACATAGCCACAGAGAGCAAGAACCTAAAGAGTGCCTTCCTAACCAACCTCAGCCACGAGATTCGCACTCCAATGAACGCCGTGGTCGGCTTTATGGATCTCGTGGAGAGCGCACAAAACGACCAGGACAGGCATGACTTCATAACCATAATGAAGCAGAACTGCCATCAGCTACTGCGCGTCATAGACAGCCTCATAGACATATCGAAGCTCCAAAGCAACTACCTCCTCAAGCCCCCCTGCCCCACGCAGCTTAATGAATTGCTAACCAAGGTGAAGCAGAAATATGAGAACCTAATCCGTCATGCCGGCAAGAACATCGTAATAGAGACATCTTTCGCCCTCGACACCCCAAACGACACAATTTGGAACTCCAACGAGATAATAGACAAGGTTATGGACCTGCTTATGGACAATGCGTTCAAGTTCACCGAGCAGGGTAAGATTTCCATCTCCTACTCCATCAACCATAAGGAGGCCACGTTCTGCGTGACGGACACAGGCCCAGGCGTAAAGCCTGGTGTGGAAGGCAAGATATTCGAGCTCTTCGACGAGCATGAGAAGATAGACGGAAACGGCGAAGAGCATGGCAAGGGCACAGGCCTCGCCATTGCCAGCCGTTACCTGTCTCTGGCAGGTGGACGAATTTGGCTCGACACGTCATACCACGGCGGCGCATGCTTCTACTTCTCGATACCAGCCGACAAGTTATAAAAAACTCACGACCCAAAACTTAGAGAGCCATGTTACCTTTATACGAGACCGACAAATACCTCGCCCCCTATGCGAACATCCTCGCCAACCGCCGCAACAAGGCCTTGGCAAGAATGGAAGAGATAAAGACCACGTGCGGACCTCTCGAAGAGTTCGCCACGGCATACCGTTACTATGGCATGCATCATGAGGGCAGCAAATGGGTTCTCCGCGAATGGGCGCCTGGCGCAACCGAGATATACGTCATAGGCGACTTCTCAGATTGGCATGAGGATGCCGATTATAAGATGACCCGACTCGAATTTGGTAATTGGGAGATTGAGATTCCCGACTCCGTAATTCGGCATGGCGACAAGTTCAAAATGTCCGTACATTGGGATGGCGGACAAGGGGAGCGCATCCCGGCATACATTGGTCGCGTGGTGCAAAATGAGGACACCAAGGTATTCGATGCCGTGGCATGGGACTTCAAGCCATTCCGTTGGACGGACAAGAGTTTCAAAGTGAGCACGACCCCACGCCTCATCTACGAAGCCCACATTGGCATGAGCGGAGAGAAAGAGGGAGTGTCCACCTACGACGATTTCCGCCGCAACGTCCTGCCTCACGTAATCGACATGGGCTACAACACGTTGCAGCTCATGGCCATACAGGAGCACCCCTACTATGGCAGTTTTGGTTACCACGTATCCAGTTTCTTCGCCGCCAGCAGTCGATTTGGCACTCCAGAGGACCTCAAGAAGCTCATCAACGAATGTCATAAAAATGGCATAGCCGTGATTATGGACATCGTCCACAGCCATGCCGTAAAGAATGAGAATGAGGGCATAAGCCGACTCGACGGCTCCACCGACCTCTATTTCCACTACGGCGAAAGGGGCAACCACCCGGCATGGGACAGCCGTTGCTTCGACTACGGCAAACTCGAGACTCTTCGTTTCTTGCTATCCAACTGCCGTTGGTGGCTTGATGAGTATCACTTTGACGGTTACCGATTTGACGGCGTCACGAGTATGCTTTACTATGACCACGGGCTCGGAAAAGACTTCACGTGCTACGCCGACTACTTCCGCGCCAACGAGGACGAGGATGCCATAACGTACCTTATGATGGCCAACAAGCTCATACATGAGATTCGTCCCGATGCCGTGACTATTGCTGAGGAGATGAGCGGTTACCCTGGAATCGCCGGACCTCTTGAGGCTTGTGGAGTAGGCTTCGATATGCGTCTCTCGATGGGCATCCCAGACTATTGGATTAAGCTTATCAAAGAGGTGCCAGATGAGAAATGGCCGGTGGGCAAAATTTTCTACGAGCTCCAGCTTCATCGTCCAGAGGAGAAAGTGGTCAACTACGCCGAGAGCCACGACCAGGCACTCGTAGGCGACAAGACTATCATCTTCCGCCTTATGGACAAAGAGATGTATACCTCGATGAACCTCGAAAGTCAGAATATGGCAGTGGATCGCGGTATGGCTCTCCATAAAATGATTCGCCTCGTGACGCTCTTCACAGCCACCGGAGGCTATCTAACATTCATGGGCAACGAGTTCGGTCACCCCGAGTGGATTGACTTCCCCCGCGAAGGCAACGGATGGAGCTACAAATACGCCCGTCGTCAGTGGGATCTTATGAAAGCCGACTACCTCCGCTATCATTTCCTAAACGACTTCGAGCGTGAGATGATAAAGGTGTTCAAGGAGGTGCCCGAGACGAGCACACCGTACAGGTATTACGACTACGACCCGACACAGGTCCTCGCCTTTGGGCGCGGTGACTACCTCGTGGTCTTCAACTTTAGCCCGTCAACCTCTTATACCAACTACGGCATCCCTGTACCCGCAGGCCGCTACAGCATAGTACTCTCAACCGACGAAGGCCGATTTGGAGGCTTCGACCGCAACGATATGTTCTTCGTCTTCTACACCCAACACAATGGCGATCAGGATATGCTCAATCTCTACCTGCCTAGCCGTTCAGCAATGATTCTCAAGCGCAAGGATATTGTGCATATCAGGTAAAGATTTACGGAGCTTGCCTATGCCCTCTGATTACGCAGACTCACACAGAGCTAACAAGACAATAAAGAGGTCCGCCACTCGAGAGCCAAAGCTCTCAAGTGGCGGACCTCCTTTCTATACCAAATACGACTTACGCTCTTGCAAGAAGATTACTTTTGAATCTTGGCTCGCTGATAGAGAACCTGTGGTTTCTTGTCAACTGACGAAGCCACACGAGCGGGTTGAGGCTCAGTGGAGAGCGATTTGTTGGTACCGACAGTACCGTTTGCCAAGTAATCGAGTGCCGCGGCAAGGAGGTTCTCCTCAGGGTCGCCAATCTGCTTTACACCCTTCGAGAGAAGCGCGCTAAGGTCGCGAACGTAATAGTTTGGCGCGAGGCCATAACCATTTGAAGTATCGAATGCCTTGCCGGTGGAGTTTTTGTAGACTGCCACGATAGGCATAATGAGCCAATTGTTGATTGACGTAGAGTAATATGGCAGGCCGGTGGAGGAATATGTAAAATCCTCGGGCGACATAACGTACATCATAGTATTCTTGCCGCCGGTGGTGTCGCCAATAAGTGTTACATCCATATAAGGCATAAGGGACCAAATGGTGGCCTCGGATGCGGAATAAGTGCTGCCGCTCACGAGCACGACAAGGCGACTGAGATCGAGATTTACGCCTGGGGCATCAGTGAAATTGAGTGCCGTGCTCTCGCGGTCGTAACCTGAATATTTTTGGAGGAGAGAATTGAACTCGTAGTAAATCATCTCGCTCTTGCTGCTGACGGCAGAAGCGGGAGCCAACATACTGCCCATATATTGCAGAGCTTGAGAATCTCCACCTGGGTTATAGCGCAAGTCGAGAACCACATCACTCACGCCCGACTCCTTGAAACTCGTGATTGCAGCAACGAGGTCGTCATTGAAAGTGGCAGAGTAACTCGTGTAGAAAAGGTAACCGACCTTAGTGCCGTCGCTTTGCTCAATCACCTTGGAGACGGCCACAGGATTTTCAGTAATCGAGGCAGCCGTCATGGTATAAGCCACGTTGGTAAGTTTACCATCCTCGACACGGTAGGCCTTAAATGTACCAGAGGAAGCCGAAGTGAAGATAGAACGGTAGTTGTCGATAGTTATGGCAGTGCCGTCAACCGTATGCACAACGTCGCCACGCCGCGCGCCCGCTTGCGAAGCTGGGGTATTGTCATAGACATACGTGACGATAGCCACCACGCTATCGCTCGTGCTAGAGAAATAGGAGAGCTGATATTCCCAACCAAAGTCGGTGTACTCGCCGGCAAACTCACCGAGGGTGGATGTCGCGTCGTCACTGATATAAGAGAAACGGTCTTTGGATGAGAGGAGATTGTAGAAATATTCGGACGTATTGGACTGAGTGCGGTAATTGAGGCTGGGCATCTCGGTGTTCCAATAGTAGTAGTCGGACATTACGTCGTGGACGAAACGATTGGCCTCGATGGTTGTAGAGCTAATCTCGGTTGTTGAGTTGCTAGAGTCTGAAG
>CAVGTO010000146.1:0-5525 GCA_963631865.1 Eggerthellaceae bacterium | reverse complement strand
CCCAATAGGTAAGGCAATATCCCTCCAAAAACGCCAGCCAATAAAATTACGGCCATAGCCCCAATAGGCTCCACAAGCCCACTAGCAAACCCGATTCCAAACGACCGCACTTTACTATTCCCCGCCGCGCACATCGGCATGGATATTATCGCACCCTCCGGAATATTCTGTATGGCGATGCCCAAACTTATTGCCAAAGAGCCGGACAAACTTGGCTCTACGCCACTCGCCAACATTTCGGCTATGACTACTCCCACGGCCATGCCCTCTGGCAAATTGTGAATAGTCACTGCCAACGCCAACATCTGCGACCGCGTGAGGTGGGACTTCGGTCCCTCGGGCGTCGCTGAGTCCATATGCTGGTGGGGCGTGAAGGTGTCCACTGCCAACAAAAACGCCATGCCGAGGGCAAAGCCAACAGCCGCTGGCAAGACTCTCCATGCCCCATCTCCGCTCATCTCCATGCTCGGGATGAGCAACGACCAAATCCCTGCCGCAATCATTACCCCCGACGCGAAGCCCAACAAGGCTTTCTCTGTGAGCTGCGGCATCTCGCCACGCATGAAGAATACAAAGGCCGATCCGAGTGTCGTCCCGAGCACCGGTATCAGTAATGCGATAAATGTGTACATCTTTCTATCTGTGTGTCTGTTCGATCTTTCGTGGCAAATATACCATATTATTCCTTATCTAAAATCGTTTTAATTAAATAAAACGTCATATAATCGTAAGCGATTTTAATTCAATATAAATTAAATTCGCGATGTGAAGTCATTCTACATAAGCATAACGCTCGCAGCTCTCGCCTTTGGTGTCAATGCCTTAGCCCAAAATGCCGATGCACGGAAGTCCGTTGCTCCGGCGGCTGCGACGTCGGCTGTTGTTTTGGCTTCCGACACTTCCATCACCATCGCAGAGGTGCGCGTTACGGCCTCAGAGGTCCGAGGTGCGCAGACATCAACCTCCCTCATTGGTCCAACGGCAATGGAACATCTCCAGCCGGCTTCGCTTACTGATGTTCTCAGCCTTCTCCCCGGCGGCCTCACGGAGACTCCCAAGATGGGACAGGCCAATATGATTGCTCTCCGCGAGATACCTTCTTCCGACGATAATTACGCAACTTCGGCTCTCGGTACGCGCATAAATATAGATGGCGCCCCTCTCGGTGTCGATGCCAATATGCAACGCATTACCGATGCCGGTCAGACGGATTCCGATGCCGGCCGTACTTCGGTAAACAAAGGTGTTGATCTTCGCTCTATTCCTACGGATGAGATTGAGACTGTGGAAGTTATCCGTGGCGTGCCGTCCGTTCGCTATGGTGATATTACCAGTGGTGTTGTCAACATCACCCGTCGCCTTTCCGGCTCTCCTACGACTATCCGTTTTAAGGCCGATCCCTATTCGCGCCTCGTGAGCCTCTCTAAAGGTTTCGATGCTCCGCGAGGTTGGACCGTTGCCGCAGGTGCTGGCTTCCTCTCTTCCGAAGTGGATCCGCGCTGCGAATATGAGACCTATAAGCGTATCAATGCTTCTGTCCGCGGCCGTAAGATGTGGTTCGCTTCCAATGGTCTATCCGTCTCTTGGCAATCCGTTGTTGACTATGCGCAAAATGTGGATAATGATAAGGCCGACCCCGAGCAACAGGTTGGCTCCGACGATAAGTTCCGCAGCTCATATATCCGTTTCTCCCTCTCTAATACATTGGCTCTCAAGTGGGCGCAATGGTCGCTTGATTTCCGCCAAAGCGCAAGCCTAAGCCACGATGAGACCGAGCAATGGATGCGCTACGTCAATGCCCAAAATCTCTACGCCCCTTCCGATACTGTCGACGGGTTGCCGCACGACGTCCTCCCCCTCGAGCATGACTATATAGCCCATCACCTTGTAGATGGCCGCCCTTTTTATAGCAATCTCCTGCTCTCCCTCTCGCGCAAGTTCAGTGCCTCGGGTGTTGTCAATCTCGTTTCGCTCGGCGGCGAATGGCAGTGCAATAAGAATTATGGCCGTGGCCAAGTATTCGACCCTACGCGCCCTCTGCATGGCTCGACCAATCGCCGTCCCCGCTCTTTCCGCAGTGTCCCCGCCTCCAATATCGTAGGTCTCTTTGCCGAGGATGAATTTTCTTCGCGTTTGGGAGTCCTTGCCACTATGATGGCTGGCCTCGGTGGCGACTATGCTATGAGCGGCAAGATGTATCTCGATCCGCGCGCCAATCTCTCTCTTGCTTCGCCCAATTTCGGCAAGAACCATAGGACATCCCTTACGCTCACTCTCGGTGCTGGCCGACTCTGTAAGATGCCTACGATGGACCAACTCCATCCCGACCGTCTCTATGTCGAGTTGACAGAGCTAAACTATTGGAACAAAGACGAAAATCTTTGCCGGCGCATTACTCGCACCTATGCGCTCAATCTCGATGCCTACAATCTCCATCCCGCCCATAACGTAAAGATTGAGGTGCGCTTGGCCGCCCGTGTGGCTCGCCATTCCGCTTCTGTCACTCTCTTCCGCGAGACTATGGACGATGGTTTCCGATATATGCAGTCTCCCGTTTCGCTTGCCTATAACAAGTATGACGCTTCTGGCATTGTCGGTTCATCCCTTACCTCTAAGCCCGATACGGCAGGTCTGCCCTGTGAATCCACAGCCCGTCTCCGTCTCGTCCGTAAAACTGTCAATGGCAGCCGAACGCGCAAGGAGGGCGTTGAGTGGCAATACGATTCGCCTCGCTTGCCGCGTCTCCACACTCGCCTCTCTGTCTGTGGCGCATGGCTGCGCACAACCCGCGAGAATAGTGAACCCGAATGGTATCAGGGCTCGAATTCGACAGTCCTCGGCATTGTTGTGGACGAATATTATGCAGGTCTTTACGATTGGCATCAGACGACGCTTAACAACCGTATGTCTACCAATTTTACTGCCGAGACCGTTATTCCTCGCATAGGTTTTATCTTCTCTGCCACAGCCGAATGCGTTTGGCACTCAGAGAAGACCACGCCCCTCCGCAATGCTCGCCCGATAAGCTATGTTGGCACCGACGGCGTCGTCCGTGACTACACCGACGAATCGGCTGCTGACCCCATTCTCTCGCAACTTATCCTGAGCAACACGGCATCGAGTCTAACTACCACCGAACGCCCGTATGCTACGTTCAACTTCAAGGCGACCAAGGAATTTGGCTCCCATTTCAGCTTGAGTTTCTTTGCCGATCGCCTTCTTGCCGCAGCTCGCGACTACGAGAAGAATGGCTTTGTCGTGAGGCGCACTTTTACGCCGTACTTCGGTATGCAAGCCTATCTCAAGTTCTTATAAATCAGCTATTACATATCATTACCAAATACTCTTTCTTTAACCGAATTTAAAAAAATGAAGAAGTTTCTCTTCTATGCTCTCGCCCTTGCAATGCCCCTCTTCTCGGCTTGCTCGGAAGACGATCCTGAGCCTCAGACTGTTGTCTCTTTTTCCTATTCTATGCCCGCAGATCACTCTTCGGATGCAATTACGGCCTCTACTCTCGAACTGACCGACCTCGCCACCAACGTCAAGGCCTCTTACGACTTCTCCCAAGTTGCCAATCATGAGATTACTCTTACCGATGGCCTCTACGATATGACTCTCGTCGTCGCCACCACCCACACCGTCGGTGGCAAGGAGGTCTCTGAGACTTTCCGCGATTCCAAGCAGAATGTCTCTGTTGTCGATGGCACAATGTCCGTCTCCTTCTCCGTTGTCCGTGTCTCTGGCGGTCAGGGCTTTGTACTTGCCGATATGTGTCTCGTCAGTAAACTTGCCGATGGCCTTAAGAGCTACACTGGCGACGGCTGGTTCCGCATCTACAACAATTCGGCCGATACTCTCTATGCCGATGGCCTTTGCCTCGTGGAGTCTGCTTTTAATGCCTCGTCCACTGGCAAGCACGACTATACCCCCGACATTATGGTCGAGGCTATGACCGTACAGGCTGTATATCAGATTCCTGGCTCGGGCAAGAATGTTCCCGTATTGCCCGGCGCATCGCTTCTCATTGCTGATATTGCCAAGGACCACACCACAAGCAATGCCCTCTCTTTCGACCTCTCAAAAGCCGATTTCGAGTGGTATGATGAGACGGAGAAAAACCTCGATACCGACACCGAGGCTCCCAATCTCACTTGCGTCTATAAGAGCTCTAAGACCATTTGGCTCCCCAGCCAGCAGTACAACCGTTCCTACGCCATCGGTTTCCTCGGTGGCGAGTTTGGCAAGATGACTGCCGAGGAGTTCATTGAAAATCAAGTCTACGAAACTTCTTACGTCACTATGGTCAAGGAACAAGAGAAGACTATGACTTTCAATTACTACCGTTTCGAGAACTCTTGGATTCTCGACGCCGTGTCCTTCGCTCCGAGCAAAGATCATGCTTGGAATATCATCGACCAGAGCCTCGATGCCGGTTACGTCTCTATGGGTGAGACTGGCACCGACAACAACCGTCGTGGTAAATCCGCCCGCCGCAAGTTCGCCAATGGCATGATGGTCGATACCAACAACTCGTCCGACGACTTCGAGGTTGTCGATTCCGCCGACCCTTATTATGTTTTTGAATAGTTTCTCTTAATAAGTGATGTGTCGCCGCACACTGTGCACCCATTGGTGCGTGGCGTGCGGCACTACTTTCCTCCATGTCTCTGCCAATCCCCTGAAAATTCCATTTGGGTAAGCTGCCAATGACTCTATCAAAATACCTGATTTCGGTCTCACTCTTGCCTGCCATTGCGGTCCAAGCGCAAGTAGAGTCCCCAAATCCCTCGCAAGTCTTTGCCGAGGTGGATAGCTCGCACTCTGAGATTTCCGTGGGATGGCGTGCCGAATCTAATGTGGCCGATTTTGTGGAGTGTGGCGATGGTTGGCGTGGATGGCATGCTTCGGGAAGTACTGCACTGCGTCTTTCCGCAGATCTTGTGGCATGGGGCGGCGCAATGTATGAGGATGGTAGCCGACTCAATGTTCTTTGGAGCGAATCGTCCGATTATGAGGAGGTTGGGCCTATGGCTGTGGCCGATACAGTTGGTGGCGATAAGGATTCTGAGAAGTATGCTTTCCTTGCCGGGTTTGCTTGGCGTGGCCGTCGTGCCGCTGTCGGTTTGCAGATAGACTACTCTTCGCAGAGTGAATATCGCACTCAAGACCCTCGCCCCAAAGCCGATGCCGTATGCGCGAAGGTTAAGCTTGGTGGCAATCTTCCCCTCTCGGAGTCTCAGTCTGTTGGCCTTTATGGCGTTCTGCGCAAATATTCACAGGAACTCGATATCGATTTCAAGAATATCTATGCCGCAAGCATGACTCTCTACCAGCTCACTGGCCTCGGCTCTGACTATTCGCGTTTCTCGGGCGATAATGACGAGGCAAGTTACAAAGGTCGTCTCGCTGGCGGCGGAATTACGTACGTTGGCACGATCTCCGCATTAGTGGAGTTCTCCCGTCGCCATACTGAGAAAATTTTGCCTGATCTTCAAAATGCCGTAATCAACGAGATATACGAC
>CAVGTO010000145.1:0-5537 GCA_963631865.1 Eggerthellaceae bacterium | reverse complement strand
ATGTATATGTTGCCGGTGCTTTCATTCCAGGGAGACCCCTCGAATGCCCTCCATTGAGAGCTTGCGCCTAAGACGGTATCGTAGATGCTTTTGCCAATTTGTAGCTTTATCTCGCTTGCGTTGTCGTGGAATGCGTATTTCTGGATCGAGAGGCTAGAGTAACTTGCAGAGTCTCCGAGGTAGATGACGTCGGCGAGCGACGTGCATCCGCTGAATGCGTTGTTGCCTATCACTTCCATGGCCTTCGGCAGGGTGATCGCTTTGAGGGCAATGTCCCCCGCAAAACAGTCGTTGCTGATGCTGATCAACGATTCGGGCAAAATAACAGTCTCCAGTTTCTCGCAGCCATTGGCGCACGACGGGCTGAGATATTGCACGCCTTCCTCAATCTTGAGGTAGCGCAGCCCATTTGCACCGCAGAGTGAATTGCTCTCAAGAGTGCTCACAGAACCAGGGATCGTAAGTGAATCCAAACTCTCGCAACCAGTGAATACTTTCTCGCCGAGGTGTACCAGTCCATTCGGAAGCTCGATACTTTCGAGGCTCGTGCACCCGCCAAATGCGTCTCCTTGAATCTCCGTCACCGTGGCCGGTAGGATGATCTTCTTGAGGCTTGTGCAGCCTGCGAAGGCGTGGTATGTGATGGTGGGGATTTCTGTGGCCGAGAGGTCGATGCTCGTTATCTCTTTGCAGCCCTTAAATGCGCCCACCGCCATTGTGCTGACAGAGTATGATGCGCCGTCTGCAGAATATGTGGAGTGAATAACGACGTCGCCAGACAGCGATGTCGAATCCTGCTCAACGACGTTTGCCGTCGTCTCCGACGTTATCATATACTTAATCTGACCGTCAGCCGAGGCTGCTGTCGGGCGCAGTGCAAATGTGAGGCTTGCGAATATGGGTAAGAATAATCTCATGCTGCTCCTTTTCGATCCTTCTTGTGAGAGGTTTATTTTGCGGGATGTTTTCCCCCTTATGACCATACTTTTACGTGTTGCGCGCATCGTTCGTTGCGTGCAACATGTGGATTTTAGTGTATTGCGCAAAAATAATAGTGATGCGTACTCTTAGCAAAATCAGAGCAGCAAAATACGTGGAATAATTCCTAATAAACCTTTATGAGTAATACGCTAACTATTTTTTGAATTTCATTACCCGTTGCTCTACCATCTCTTCAAACTCCCGCCATGAGTAGAATCCGCCGTGTGCCTTCTCTTTCAGGCCGGGTGCGGCGATCTGCCTCTCGTTGTGGAAAATTGTGATGAGAGTCTCGCCTTCGCCGCGGTAGAAGACAATCTGCAGGTTGGCTCCCATCGGGATAATCTTGTCCATTCGGTTCTCGTCGGCAAAAAATCCCATAAGCGACAATAGGCGGTAGAGACTCGTGTCATGCCCGAAACGTAGGTCGGCGCCATTCTCTTTGCGCTCTATGGCGGCATTTGCTCGTGTGCGGAAGTCCTCCCAAAGTGTCAGTGCGCAACGCTCGGGAATGCCTTGGTTGAAGGCGTTGATTCCGTTGCATGTCTGCATTTGCCAGTTATGGTCCTCATATACCGTCTGAATCTCTTCTGGCGTGAAGATGTCGTAGAGCGATACGCCGATGCGCGTATTCTGCATGTCGGATGCCAAGGCGTGAAGCTCGCTCAGGAGGTCGTCGCCTTTCACTCCGATTCGTGTGGTGTCGCGGAAGAGCGATGTCATAAGTCGTCGCGAGTCGGTACGCCATACCCTATGGAGCGTGTCTTCGAGAGTGCGCATCTCGTCACTCGTATAGGCTATTATGCCTATGTCGCGACGTGAGGATGTTGCATCTACTGTAATCTCGGGCCGCATCCTTGTTAATTGCAAAAGGAATGACCCCATGCTCATTACGCAACGCCCTACGACGCTGGCGCGGGCTGTGACTACGGCATCACTAGTGAAAACACCGGGGTACGTTTCCACCATTCGCTTGGCCATATCCCTGTGCTGTTCATATCCGAGGGCGGTGAGCTCTCCGCCTCGGCCCATTGCGTCGGCGCAGATGAGGTTTATCCGTCGGCGCACGTCTTGTCCCAACTCGGTTAGGTTCGTTGTGTCCGCAAAGACGGATGCCACAGCCTCATATCGACTGTCGGCAGGCAACCATCGCGAGCCGTGGCGGGCGAAGTGGCTAATGTAGAAAGGTTTGTAGCCATTAGGTGGGGTGGGTGTGGAATGTTCCGTCGGGGTAGGGTAGGCCATATAGATGCCGCCACAGTGCTCATATTGTGCTTGGGCGGTGGTGGCTGCTAAGGAAGTGGCGAAGAGAACTGTGGCCGATATGGCTGTCTTGGCTATGATGTTCATATAATATTGTGCTGTATGAAGTTAGTTTAATGCTACCTAAGCAAATATAATAAAAAGCCGCGGGCCTGTCAATCTTGCACTTGCTTGGTGCAGGCTGACGCGGACCGCGGCAATAAGTATAAAATCAGTCAGGGGAGACGATTAGTAACCGGCGTTCTGCTCCCAGTTGCTGTTCTCGTTGAGGATGTCCTGCGGCACAGGCAGAATTCGGCAGGTCTTGTCGAAACGCGCAGCGGACATGCTCTTGCGGTGGAAACCGTACTCATTCTCGAACGTGCCGAAACGTATCATATCGTTGCGTCGCCAGTTCTCGTCGAAGAACTCACGTCCACGCTCGTCGAGGATGTCTGAGAGGGTGGGGGCTGCGCTAGCTTGCTCAGCCGATACGTATGTGCGGATCTGATTGAGGAGCGAGAGGGGACTGTCGCCATTGGTGGCTGTTGCGCCGCGGAGGATGGCCTCGGCTTTTGTCAGCAGGATGTCGGCGTAGCGGAAGATGGGCACGTCGTTGCTCTGGTTTCGGCCATTCTCGGCATACTCGGTGGGGTTGGGGTAGAACTTTATCGAGCGGTAGCCTTGGCTCCAACCTGTGACTGTCGCTCCTACGTTGAGTGTTGCGTCGCCTTCGGTGAGGAGGGTGATGGTCTTGGAGAACTCAAGTTGCGCACCTTTGTATATGTATGGTTCGCTGGTCGCATCGCCTGTGTTTGCATCGTGTATGTAGACGAGGCCGCCGAGGATGGCGTCGTTACGCTTGTCGCCGCTGAGCGAGAAGAGGTCCGAGAACTCGGGGTTGAGGGCTATGTTGCCTGCGCAGCTCTTGCTCATCTTGCCGCCGTAGTAACCTGTGGGCTCGCCACTGTCAATCTTACGGAATGCACGAAAACGGCCGTATGTCATGCCCTGGGCGGTTACGGCGTCGTAGGGCATTGCGTAGATGAAGTCCTTGATATGGCTACCGTTGTCTTTCATAAACTTGCTGCGGTAGTCGTCCGAGAGGTCGAAGAGGCCCGAGGCGATGATGTCGTCGCAGTAGCTTACGCAGTCGTTGAGCTTCTCGTTGGCGTCGCTTGGCTCATAAGCTGTAACGTCGCTAGCAGTGTAGACAGCCCAGTTGATGTAGAGTTTCACGAGAAGTGCCTCGGCCATCCACTTGTTGGGCTTGCCATAGGTTGAAGCGTCGCTTTTCTCTGAGAGATAAGGCAGAATGTCGAGTATCTCAGACTCGATGTACTTGGCTACGTCGGCGCGCGATGATCGTTCTACAGCCTCGTCGGCATCGGGAATGTGGTCGGCAATGGGCACGTCGCCATAGCTATCCATAAGGATGAAATGGTAGAAGGCTCTCATGGCGCGGGCGGGGGCTGTGGTTGCGGGGTCTGCTTCGTCGCCACCGAGGTCTACGATTACCTGATTGCACTTGGTGATGCCGGATGCGAGGTCGGCCCAGTAGTTGCCGGCGCCGTCGTTTGGCAGGTAGTTGTGGAGTGTCGGGTTGCTGTAGCGGCCGGCGTCGTAGTAATCTCCATCGAAGCTGATGCCGGAGGCCTCGTCAGACGAGAGCGTTTGGATTTCGTTGTATGCACGGCCGAGTGGTCCACGGAAGGCGTAGTACACGTCGGCCATCTTGGCTTCGATGGCTATGTCGGTCTGAGGGTATTCGGTATATTCCGATTTGACGTCGACGTCGAGGTCGGTGCAGCTGCCGAGGGCGGTTGCGGCCGCGATGCCCATCGTCAGGCTATATATATGCTTGTTCATCTCAATTTGCTTGTTTGTTAGGTTCTTCTTAGAGGTTCACTTTGAGGCCTACCATGAAGGTGCGTGTGCGCGGGTAGTAGTTGTTTCGCCAGTCGATGCCGGGGGTGAGGCCGCCGAGAGATACCTCGGGGTCGGCTCCCTCGTAACCTGTGATGGTGAATGCGTTGTTGACGGTGGCATAGACGGTGAGGTTGCTTACCCAATCGCTGATGGCGCCGTGGTTGTAAGAGAGTGTGAGGGTTTGGAGACGCAGGTAGCTGCCGTTCTCAATGTACCTGTCGGATGGCATCTGTGCGTTGACGTCGGTCATTTTCTGGTTTGTGCGTACCTCACTGAGGACGTTCTTGCCCTGCGAAATGAGCGATACGGTGTTGTATTGTGCGCGGAGTGCGTTGAAGACGTCGTTGCCAAATACGCCGGCGAAGAATGCGTTGAGCGAGAATTTGCCGAGGGTGAGTGTATTGTTCCATCCGAGGGTGAGCTTGGGCTGCGCCGAGCCTGTCTTTGTGCGGTCGGAGTCCTGAGGTTTGGTGGTGAACTCGTCAGTGCGTTCGCCAGTCTCCTCATCATGTACGTAGAATTGCGATACGCCGTCGGCATCGTAGCCCGCCCACTCATAGGTGTAGAACTGGCCAATGGGGCAACCCTCCATAAGCCTCTGGACTGCAACACCCGAGTTGCCCGCAATCTCAGGGTAGCCAAGGTCCTGATACTTGACGGAGAAAGTCTCGTTGGAGAGTTTCTTGACTTCGTTCTTGTTGTGAGAGAGGTTGAGAGAGGTCTGCCACTCGAGCTTTTCGCCCTTGACGGGGGTGGCGTTAATAGAGATCTCGATACCCTTGTTGGAAATGTCGCCTACGTTGGCTGTCATCGTGCCGTATGGGTAACGGTTTGTCGAGACGGGATAGTAATAGATGAGGTCGGAAGTCTCCTTGTCGTAATACTCAACAGTGCCACCAAGTCGTCCGTCGAGGATAGAGAAGTCGAGGCCGACATTGAACATGCCGGTGCGTTCCCACTTGAGGTCGGGGTTCGAGTTATTGGTTGCAGCGAGGGTGTGTTTCTGTGTGGTAACGCCACTGGCGTCGGTATAGTCGAACCAGCCAGATTGGCCGTATGTGCGGATTGCGGTGTATGCGTCGAATCCGAGCGAGTTGCCGCTTACGCCATAACCAACCCTTACTTTGAGGTCGGAGAAAGGTCCATCCTTAAGGAAATCCTCTTCACTGATGCGCCATGCTGCCGATACGGATGGGAAGGTTGCCCAACGGTTATTGGTGCCGAATGCCGATGAACCATCACGACGGACGGTAGCCTGGAGGTTGTACTTGCCTTCGAAGGAGTAGCCGAGACGGCCATAGAAGGATATCATGCGGAGGGTGCTCTCTGCGCCACTCTCGATGCCGTCGATGCCGTCAATCTTGTTGGCATATGTGAGGTTGTAATAC
>CAVGTO010000144.1:0-5579 GCA_963631865.1 Eggerthellaceae bacterium | reverse complement strand
GAAATATCCCGTACTCGTCTACGTCTACGGTGGTCCCCATTCGCAACTCGTAGATGGCAGTTGGCTCAATGGTGCGTCGCCTTGGATGCTCTATTTCGCCCAGGAGGGTTACATTGTATTCACTATGGACAATCGCGGCACCGAGTTCCGTGGCTCAGATTTCGAGCAGAGCGTCCACCGTCAGTTGGGCGTCCATGAGATGGAGGATCAGATGGTTGGCGTGGAGTATCTCAAGGGCCTGCCTTATGTCGATGTCAACCGCATCGGTGTCCACGGCTGGAGTTTTGGTGGCTTCATGACTATCAGTCTCCTCACCACGTATCCCGGTGTCTTCCGTGCCGGTGCGGCTGGTGGCCCCGTCTGCGATTGGAAATATTATGAGGTGATGTATGGCGAGCGTTATATGGATACTCCCGAGCAGAATCCGCAAGGCTACGCATCCACCAGCCTCCTCGGCAAGATTGGCAATCTCGACTCTCGCCTTCTCGTTATCCATGGAGCCATGGATAGCACTGTCGTTTGGCAGCACAGCCAGCAGCTCCTCAATGCCGCCATCGAGAAGGGCATCTACATCGACTATTCCGTCTATCCCAACCACCCGCACAACGTGTCGGGTCATGATCGTACCCACCTCATGGGCTACATCAAGCGCTATTTCGACGATTGGCTTATGCGCGAGTAAGTCGCTTGTCCGATGAAATAAAAAGGCCTCAGCCGCCAAGCAGTGGAATCTCTGTTTGGCGGCTGAGGCTATTTTTTTTGGGGGGCGGGATGAATAGCTGAGGTCTGGCGCTATTCGTTCATTGATTGTCTTATCAGTTCTACTTCGTTTTCGGTCAGCTCGGCAAAATTGGCAACATCTTTGGCCGAGAGCCCTGCCGTGAGCATTTTTCGGGCTGAACTGATTTTTTGCTCAAGTTTGGCGTTGTCTATCACGTCATTCTGAATCATTATTGCGTTGAGGTGTTCGTCGTAGTCGTGGCGATCAGCTTCGCTCATCGAGTAGTAGAGGAGCTTTTCGCGTGCTTCTTGCAAACCTGGCGCCTTGGTGCTTGCGTCGATGAGCCCCTCTTTTAAGTAGCGCATCCATTCCTCTATCGGGGATACGGCAACTTTGTTGAAGTTGTTCACCCTTACGATGTAATAGGTTGGGAATATCTCGCTCGGTGTTTTCGTTATAAGCGCATTCTCTTCCTTTCTGTTGATTTTTAGCTCATCTTTCGTGTGTACCCCGATAAAGTTGGTCCGACCTTCATATAAGTAATCTTCGCCTTTGCCGAGATCAAAGTAAACGATGCTTATTGAGTATATCTTTTTCACTTCGGCATAAGTTTTGCCGAGGTCGATATGCTCCGTTATGGCTTTTGACGCACCATACAGTATCCGCTCGAGGAAATATACTTCCCTTGTGTTTTGTACTTCGACTATTATAATCTCGCCTTTGCTGTCCTTGGCCTTTATGTCGACTCTGTTGAATTTGTCATCGGCGGAGTTGGCGTTGCTTTCGCTTTCTAAAATATCTATAACCTTTATTTTTTGGTCGAGAAAGACGGATAGGAACCCATCCAGCACACCGAAGTTGGCTTTTTGCCTTAGTAGCCGTTTTATTGCCCAGTCGAAACGTATGTATTTATCTATCGGTTCGCTCATTGTCAAATCATTTGCGCTCTCATCGAGCTATTTTCTGCGAAGATATTCCTTTTGCGAAAAAAAACAAAACCTCTCGCCTAATGCCATTCCTCTTGCTTCAAGCGGAGGAATGGTTTCTGACGAGGGGCATTTGTGAGGTGTTGCTGCTTACTTATACAGTGCACCGGCCATGAGTTTGAGCCCGTCGACGCCAGGGAGGAGAGGGTAGGCGGCTTTGAGGGCCTCGGTGAAAGTCTCGGGAGTCTTGTTCTCGGTCACGAGGTGTTTGATGGTCTTGAGGTACTCAATCTTGAACTTTACGTTTTCCGCATTCGTTGCGCCGCCATGTCCGCCGATGAAGAGTTCCGCTCCCGAAGCGAGCGACTTCTCCGCCTCAGCAATCTCGGCGTCAACGGCAGCGAGAGAGCCAATCTGAAGATGGCTGATGTGGGCCTTGGCGGGAGTCCAGTGGGTGTAATACACCTTGCCGCCGATAACGATGCTTGCGCCAGGGAAGTCGGATGCCGCGCCATGGTTGAAGGTGAACGATACGCCGGCGTACTCCTGCGTGGAGCCGAAAGCTACCTCGGCAGCCTCGATTGCTGGCATCTCCACAATGGCGTCGCCAAAAGCCAGTGCGAAGCTCTTCATCATGTCGCCATAGATGGGGCCTACGGCAAAGGCCGGCATACCTTCGGGCATTACGCTTGTCTTGTCCGCCTTGTCGCCAATGTGGTAGTCCGTGATGCGCTTGCAGACGGGTTTGCCGAGCTTGGCCACGTACTCTGCGAACTCGGCAACGTTCTCCTTGAAGAGGGGCTCCTCCATCGTTACGAGTGCGTCGGCCCCCTCGATGATGTAGCTGGCGTCGGCCATGACGTCGTTGGTGTAGTAGACATGGAGGCGGAAGCCTTCGTAGTCGTAGGTCTCGATGCGTCCCTTGGCCTGTGCTCCGAGGGCGAGTGCGCCCATTGCCATTGCTGCGATTGTCTTTTTCATATCTCTATCTGTTTAAGAGTTTGATGTTTATGCGTCAGTTTGTTTTTCTGATGCAATATTAATCTCTCTCTCCCTCCCCCACAAGAAGGCACATATTGGTGCGATAGTTACCACATGGTAACCATCGCTGAAATACAATCTCTAAGCAACTGGCTCTTTAACGCATATTAACAACTCCCGATGGTGTCAAAATGGAATATTGGTTACTTTTGTATACCTTTGCTGAAAATCAGCGAGCAGACTTTACTCAATTGACAAATTACAATTGACAATTGCGGAGCATTTTGAGACTGAATTCCTTTTCTAGAACACGGATTGTCGGTATTGTCTTTGGTTGTCACAGATTGTCTGAATTGTCTAAGATTGTCATTGTTGTCGCAATTGTCTGCATTGTCGAGATTGTCGATAATAGTTGATGATTGTCAAGAATAGTCGTGTTATTATACTCAGCAGATAAATTGTAGCCAGATAAATTATGCCGAAGCCTCTTACTGACGTAATCTTCAAAGATTGCCCCATCCGCAATATTCTCTCGCGCATAAGTGACAAATGGTCGCTGCTTGTCCTCTACACTCTCGAGACTCACGAGGGCGGCGTCCTCCGTTTTAGTGAGATCCGCCGCTGCATACCCGACGTGTCGCAAAAAGTCCTAACATCCACCCTGCGAACTCTCGAGACCGACGGCTACGTCTCCCGCACGGTATACCCCGAAGTCCCTCCGCGGGTGGAGTACGTCCTCACGCCCCGCGCCATATCTCTCCTCCCCCTCATCGAGAACCTCATCTCTTGGGCCATGGACCACTCTGCCGAGATCCTTCGCGACCGTGCGGCCAACACAGTTAACAGTTAATAGTTGGTCGTTTGCTAATTTGCTGATTGACTGAGGTGTAATTGTGCTATACTTGCGAGGGATGGAACCAAGAAGACTGGTAGGTATGTGGTGTCGCCGTCTTTCTTGAGGTTCTTGGTGTAAATGAGGAATTTGTCGGATATACGTCTTGTATTCCTTACGTGCGAACTTTTCCGCTATGGTGGATTTCCCAATTCGGCGCGCTCCTTTTATCATTAGCCCCCCCTCATGTTGACAAAATCTGTGGTAATACACAAAAAAGTTCAATAGAAAGGGGCACCTTGTCGGCAGGGCGCATCGGCAACATCCGTAATACTACTAACCCTCAGAGCGATGCGAAGGTCCATTCAACATGCCTAATCCATGTTTAAGAAAAGAGAAATCCACGTCTCAAACCTACGGCAACTGTTACTTGTTAACTGACAACAGCAAAGTCCCCAACAGTTCCCGTCTCAGATGAGAACGAGCAGCCGACCTTGAAAAGCTTGCGAGGGTCGGCAGCGTACTCACGTGCGTAACCTTGGCTCTCAATCTGGTCGAGAGCCTGCTGCGCCGTGCCGTCCAGCTTGAACTCGAAGATGTAGACGTATTTCTCAGTCTCAATCACGCAGTCCACTCGCCCTTTGCTTTGGCATTTCTCGGTGTAGACCACGTAGGTGCTCGTGAGGCGGAGGATGTAGTAGAACGCCGTGTGGAAATATCGCTCCATCTCGGGCTCCTGATTTGAGCGGCGGGTGGTGTAGGGTACGCTGGCGAGAAATGCCGTCAGTGCCTCGCGGAAAGGCTCAATCTCGCCCCTCTTGAGGTGTCTGACGGAGGATATGAGGTAACTCTCGACTGTCTCTCGGCTCTTGAGATAATTATTCGCCAGGATGGTAAGGAAACCACGCCTCACCTCGTCATTAGGGAAGTCGAGGAGATAGGCCTCCGTATCCCTGTCATATTTTTTTACCGTCAGGTAGCCACTTTGATAAATCATTGGCAGTGGCATCTCCTGGTCAGCCCGGTAGTCGATGAACTGCGCACGGTTGTAGTACTTACTGGTGAGATCTGTTATACTCTCGTTGAAATGGTTTAGGAGGCGTACAAGATAGGTCGGCGTGCCGGTGGAAAACCAATAGTCGTCAATTTGGCATTGGTCAAAGGTGTTCAGCAGGCTGAACGGGTTGTAAACCCCCACTAGGCGACGGCTGAAATGGTAACCGTCAAACCTCTTGCGGAGAATCTTGCGCATATCGCTGACTGATACGCCATCCGCCTCTGCCATTTGCCCGACAGGTGTGGCAAAGTATTTGTCGATCTCCTCTTCCGTGATGCCGCATAGCGTGTCGTACCTCACATCCATACTGATATCTTTCGGCTGATTAAACCCGCTGAAGACGCTGATTTGCGAGAACTTGGTGACGCCCGTGAGGAATACGAACTGCAGGTCGCTGTCAGCCCTCTTGAAGGTAGAGTAGAACGATTTTAGAATGTTGCGGTTCCGCTCCTCGATGGATATCTTTTCCCCTCCACACTCCACCGTGTAGTCAGTGTCCATTACGTCGAGCAGTGGCTTGTCGTACTCGTCCACGAGGACCACGCAGCGCATCCCAGTCTGCTCGTGTGCCGTGGCCAGGACTTTCACGAAACGGTCTCCGAGTTCCAACTCTGGATTATGCTCGATAGAGTATTTGTCCTCTTGGTCCGCAACGAAACCACGTAGGTTTCTCAGCAGTGCGTCTCCTTCGGTAAAGTTTATACCATTAAAGTCGATATGGAAAACAGGGTAAGTCTTCCATTCCGTCTCGAGTTTCTCTATGGCGAGACCACGGAAGAGTTCTTTCTTGCCGAGGTAGTAGTTCTCGAGTGTCGATATGAGCAGGCTCTTCCCGAACCGTCTCGGGCGGCTCAGAAAGTATATATTCCCATCATGTGTGATGGAATATATGAGGTCGGTCTTGTCGACGTAGACGAAACCTTCGGTGATAATCTTCTCGAAGGTCTGTATGCCTATTGGAAACTTCATAATCAGTTCTTTTCAGTTGACAGTTCGCAGTTTAATGGGTATTTCTTTGGCCTTCGCCTTGCTATCCCTCAACTGTCTTGCGACAAATATAGC
>CAVGTO010000143.1:0-5622 GCA_963631865.1 Eggerthellaceae bacterium | reverse complement strand
GAGCAATTGTAGACGAACAAATCATCAGGGCACCCACCGAATTCAGCTTCAATGAGATCCATAACATGGTCCGGGTCGTCAGTAACAATCAGAAGGGGCTCGAAACTCAAAATTGCGCGGACCATGCCGATGTAACAGGCCTCAACATCCTCAATGATTGGAGCCCAATCAGAATCTACGGAGGGCCATGTTATCTGAGTGAAAGCATGGGGTTCCCACTCAGCAGGCAATCTTATTTCACCATTCATCTTATCACAACAAATAAAATGGACGCTAGTCGTCCAATTTTTTCAGCAAAGTCAAAGCCTCAGAGATGCCGAGGTCATATGCTTGAGCAAAACACAACTTTGCATTACGCTTGTTTTCGGGAGTAGGCTCCGCATCTGAGTAGAAACGCCCCATAAAGAGATACGCCGTAGCACAACCATTATTGGCAGCCTCCGTTAGCATATCAAGACCTTTCTTGGGGTCAGACTCTACACCACAACCGTAAAGCAACATATAACCGGCGTCGGCCATAGCCTCGTAATTTCCATTATCAGAAAGATTTACGAGTAGTTTAAAAGCCTTTGCGCGATTTGGTTTGGCTCCAGCTATGCCATATGCATACATATGGGCCAAAATAAACGAAGCATCAGGGTCGCCAGATTTTGATGCCTTGACAATTTCAGGGCCGAAGACATAATTGTGCACAGAGAAAATGCTATCAAGACGACCGTCGGTATCCTCGAAAACTGGCATTAGATTCAGAGAGTCCACCGATAGCGATGCCGTATCCGCCGAGGCATGAGAATTCTCAACAACACTAGAGTCACCCTTACAGCCCCCAGAAGAGCAAGCGGTAAGTGAAATAGCGCACAAGGCTGCAGCGAACGGTCCTACTCGGTTTATACTATTTGAGAGTAAAGAGCTCAAATTCTGAAATTCTAAAGATAGGCAACAAAGGATTACATTCTCTTGAGAAGGTCGAGAATGAACACCCAGAACTTATCGACACTTGCGATATCGACGGCTTCGTCGGGAGAATGAACCGCACGCAAAGTCGGGCCAACGGAAATCATATCCATACCAGACTTCTTACCTCCGAAAAGTCCACATTCCAAGCCTGCATGGATGGCAAGGACTTGGGCATCCTCACCAAAGAGGCTCTTGTAACTCTCACACGAAGTACGAACAAGGTCAGAATCGGGATTAGGAGTCCAACTGGGGTACCCCTCACTCTCTTCTACATTGGCACCTGCGAGCTCAAAAGTAGAGGCAACGGAGACTTGCGCATAAACCTTTCCTGCCTCGACAGAGCTACGCTGACTAGTGACGATATCGATAGAGGCCTCATTGGTTTTGACAGAAGCGAGGTTTGAGGATGTCTGAACAAGGTTATCCATTGTATGAGACATCTCAATAACGCCATGAGGACAGGCGAGGATAGAATTGACGAGGCGTGTTTGAAGATCGAGAGAAAGGAGCTTAGCCGGAGCCTCAGCAGTCTCCATAACGAACTGCATATTTGGTTCAACGCCCTTGAATTCCTCCTCAAGATCGGCAACAAAACAGTTGAACTCGACTCGAAGTGACTCCCGGTTCTCAACGGGGACAACGCACTGAGCCACAGCCTCACGAGGAATAGCATTGTGAAGGTTGCCGCCATTGAAGGAAGCGAGACGGAGACCGAACTTAGCATTTGCAATGCGAATGAAACGAGCCATAAGTTTATTCGCATTAGCCCTGCCGAGGTGGATATCACCACCTGAATGTCCGCCAAGGAGACCGCCAAGTTTCAAAGATATGCCCAACATTCCAGCAGGAATAGGCTCTTGGACGAGAGGGAACGACGCACGAGTAGTGCAACCACCAGCACAACCGATGAAAATCTGCCCCTCATCCTCGGAATCGAGATTAATCAGTCGACTCGTGGGGAGGAAATCAGCCTCGACATTGTATGCGCCAGTAAGACCAGTCTCCTCATCAACGGTAAAGAGACAGAAGAGTGGACCGTGCTCAATCTCACCCTTGAGACCGCCATCAACAATGGCAAGAGCAAGAGCGACACCCAAACCGTCATCGGCTCCGAGAGTAGTACCACGAGCACGGACCCAACCTTTATCTACATAATAATCAATGGGGTCTGTGAGGAAGTTGATGTTGCGATCGGCATTCTTCTCACACACCATATCGACGTGCGCTTGAAGAGTAACAGGAGTCTTGCTTTCGCAGCCTTTTGTAGCAGGGACGGAAATAAGGACGTCACCTACTTTATCTGTCTTAACATCGAGCCCTCTCTGCTTAGCGAAATCAACGAGGAAAGCAACAATCTTCTCCTCATGTTTCGAGGGGCGCGGGACCTTGGTGATGGCGTCAAAGAAGGGCCATACCGGGCATTTTAATACGGAATCCATTTGAATTTAGAGGTTAGAAAGGACATGACCGATAAGCTGCTTGATGACAGGCTTGTAGTCTTTGGTTGCAGTACCACTAGTACGGCCGGCAATGATGGCACAAACAGTTGCAGCCTTGTGGCCAAGGAGGAGAGAAAGACCGTAGATGCAAGAACACTCCATCTCGTAGTTTGTCACCTTACGATCGCCATAACGGAAAGCCGTGATCTTATGGTTGATTTCGGGATCAGCGAGTTGGAGACGGACGACACGGCCTTGCGGGCCATAGAAGCCAGGGGCTGAAATTGTGGTGCCGATGTGAATGGAAGGGTCATTTTTCAGTCTGTCAATGAGTTCAGGCGAAGCATTGACTACATAGGGCTTAGCGAGAAGTGGATTCCAATTCAGATGCTCCTCGAAAGCGCGCTCAAAACAGAGATCGGCGATAGAGTTGCGGCCGGCATAGTAGTTAAGGACACCATCGAAGCCGATTGCCGCCTCAGAAAGGAGCCAAGAACCAACTGGAAGATCAGGCTGAAGAGAGCCGGACGTACCGATGCGGACGATTTCGAGAGTCTTGTGCTCAGCCTTGGGCATACGAGTCTCGAAATCGATGTTGACAAGGGCGTCGAGCTCTGTCATTACGATATCGATGTTATCGGTGCCAATGCCAGTAGAGAGAACGGTAATGCGCTTACCATGGCAAAGACCTGTTGCGCTTACGAACTCACGGTTGGCATTCTCACACTCAATAAAGTCGAAGAAGGCCTTGACTGTTGCCACGCGACCAGGATCGCCAACAAGAATCACCTTGTCAGCCAATTGACCGGGCTTAATGTGAAGGTGGAAAATAGAGCCATCTGAGTTAATAATCAACTCAGACTCGGGTATAGGTGTGCACTGTTCCATAGTACTATCAATTTATATTTATGCCAAAAATACGATTTTATGTGGAGAAAACGCCCCTATGGGTTAAAAAACCATTAAAACAGGTCAAGTTCGTTGAGAAATATCAATGCGATACAGATAGGTGCAACGAAACGAATAATAAACCTATAGACAGGGTAAAGTGGTTGGCGTATGGTACCAGAATTTGTAAGTTCGTCACGAAGCACCTTTTCATCGACAAGCCAGCCAACAAAAAGGCACATAACGAAAGCCCCGATAGGCATCAGGAACTTAGCCACAAGGAAATCGAAGAAGTCAAAAACATTAAGACCGAACAACGAGACATCCTCCCATTCTCCGAAAGAGAGCGAACAGAAACTGCCAAGGACAAAACAGATGGCCGAAATAGCTACGCAAACGAGGGGTCGCGAAATCTTGAACCTATTGACAAAAATAGCAGCGGACATCTCGAGCATAGAAACCGACGAGGTAAAGGCAGCCATAACAAGCAATACATAAAAGAGAAGCGAAAAAATGTAGGCAAGGACAGGAGAACCGGCAAAGACTTGCTGGAACACATTGGGCAACGTTATGAAAACAAGGGAAGGACCGGCATCAGGAGACAAGCCAGCGACACTGTAGACGGCGGGGAAGATAATCAAGCCAGACATAATGGCTACCAATGTATCGATGGAGGCCACAGAAAGTGAATCTTTGATGAGATTTACATCCTTGCGGAAATAGCAACCATAGGTGCACAAACAGCATATGCCGACAGACAGGGAGAAGAAAGATTGGCCCATGGCGGAAAGGACAGTTGAGCCATCGACCTTTGAAAAATCAGGATGGAAAAGGAAAGAGAGTCCGCGCTCAGCGCCAGGCAAAGAAATTGAGCAGAAGACAAGGATGAGGATGCAGATAAAAAGCACAGGCATCATAATGCGCGAAGCGCGCTCAATTCCTTTTTGCACACCACAAGCCACGATGGCGCAAGTGCCGGCAAGAATGAGGAACAAATAAAATATTGGCTTGAAAGGGCTTGAGGAAAAGGCAACAAAATCTGAAGTAAACTGCTCAGCGGCCTTGCCCTCAAAATTATTACAAACAGACTGGAAAAGGAATTCAAGAGTCCAGCCAGCGACTACAGCGTAGTAGCTCAAGACAAGAACGCCGGACACGACGGGAAGCCAACCCATTAGAGCCCAACGGCGGCTGCCTCCACTCATTTTGGCAAAAGAATCTGCTACATTATCACCTCCATTGCGTCCAATGGCAAGCTCTGTAATCATAACAGGCACACCAAGGATGAGCATAAAAATCACATAGATTAAGATAAAAGCAGCACCACCATGTTCTCCAGTCTCAGTAGGGAATCTCCAAACATTTCCGAGTCCTACCGCGGAACCCGCGGCAGCCAAGATGGCTCCGAGTTTGCTACCAAAGCTTTTATTATTCTCTTTCATCTGTTACAATCCATTCGATTTGTGAAGATACGCAACTTATGCGACAAATAACCCAACTGAAATTCCATTTTTGCAATTAGGCGCTGAGAATTTCTTCCAACTCGTTATCTGACGGCATGGCATCATGCGAAACTGTTACCTCTGAATTCTGAACCACATTGGCGGCAAGTTGGAGCTTTCGGACTTGCATCTCATCAATTTTCTGCTCAATCGTTTCTTGGGTTATGAAACGGAGGACGGTAACATTACCTTTTTGCCCCATTCGATGTGCACGACCGTAAGCCTGACGCTCAGCGGCGGGATTCCACCAAGGATTAAGCATCAACACGTAATCAGCGCATGTCAGGTTAAGACCGACTCCACCGACTTTTAGTGACATAAGCAGCACATGCGTTGTCGGATCGGAAGAGAAAGAACTCACGACAGAGTCTCGGTCATGCGTGGAGCCTACCAGCATATTGTATTTTATGCCTGCATCCTCAAGATTTTGAGCGATGAGGTTCAAGTCCCTGACAAAAGAAGAGAAAACGAGCATCTTATGACCAGACTTGACGATATTGGAAATCGTGTCGAGCACAACAGCCGTTTTACCCGAGCCACCCACATAATCGTCTGAGCATAACGCAGGATGATTTGCGATAAGCCTAAGACGAGTGAGGGCTTGAAGGATGAGGAAACGACGCTTTTGAGTATCAGCATTAGGGTCCAAGAGGATGTTTCGGCATGCAGACTTCTCACGCTCGTAGAGCTCGCTTTGCTCTTCGGTCATTAAACAAGGAATTGTTTGAACCGTTAGAGGAGGGAGGTCATTTAGGACTTGCTCTTTAGTGCGTCTGAGGATATAAGGGTGAGTAATATTGCGCAGTCTCTGAGCTAGAGTGTCATCCGCATTATTC
>CAVGTO010000142.1:0-5675 GCA_963631865.1 Eggerthellaceae bacterium | reverse complement strand
TGTAAGACAAACCCTGCTCAAGACACTCCTGAATGGTGTATCTTGGGGGATCTACGCAGTAGTCCAGGAACTCAAGGATGAAATTATTCCTCGTGTCAGAGATGGGGAAATTTTCTTGAAAAACCCTATAGAGAGCCTCTTCTTTGCGTTGTTCGGGAGTAGACCCAAGTTGGAAAAGCTCCTTGAATGATTTTAACTGAACTTCCAGGAAGTCGTTGTATTCCAACGGATGCTTCACGGAAGAGAAACTAATCCTGTCGGCTTTGTTTGGATTCATTGATCGAGAAGATTACGTGAACTTAATAACAGAAAAATAGAGGTTTGGAGCCCACAGAGACTGTGGGTTCCAAACCAATTCCTTAGCAGGAAGAGCTGTTATTACTTAAGTTCAACCTCAGCACCAGCCTCTTCGAGTTTAGCCTTGAGAGCCTCAGCGTCAGCCTTGGAGAGCTTCTCCTTGACGGTAGCGGGAGCCTTGTCGACGATCTCCTTAGCCTCCTTAAGGCCAAGACCGGTGTTCTCCTTGACAGCCTTAACGACTGCGAGCTTGGCAGCGCCAGCGCTCTTGAGAACTACGTCGAACTCGGTCTGCTCAGCAGCAGCAGCAGCGCCGCCAGCAGCAGGAGCAGCAACAGCTACAGCAGCAGCTGCGGGCTCGATGCCGTACTCGTCCTTGAGGACAGTAGCGAGTTCGTTGACTTCCTTGACAGTGAGGTTAACGAGGTCCTCAGCAAGTTTCTTGATATCTGCCATTTTATCGAAAATTAAAAAGGGTTCAGTTTAAGGTAAAAATTATTTGTTGGAAAGGGTTTCCAAGATGCCATGGATTTTGTTGCCAGCGCTTCCTTGGAGTGCGCTGATGACATTCTTGGCGGGCGATTGGAGGAGAGCGACGATGTCGGCGATAAGTTCCTCCTTGCTCTTGATGGCGACGAGCGTCTCGAGATCGTTGGGTCCGTAGACAGAAGACTCGACGTAAGCACCCTTAAGGATAGGCTTCTCGTTGGAAGCAGCGAACTCCTTTATGAGCTTAGCGGGAGCGTTGCCTACGTTGGTGAACATGATGGCAGTATTGCCACTGAAGCACGGGTCGAGCTCAGCGAGCTCACCGTCAACAGAGCTGATTGCCTTCTTGACCAACGTATTCTTAACGACCTGGAGCTTAATCTCCTTCTCGAAGCAGGCCTTGCGGAGAGCGCTAGTCTTCTCGGCGTTGAGGCCCTCGATGTCGACGAGGTAGAAGTGGTTGTAGCTCTTAATCGTCTCAGCGAGCTGTTCGAGGAGAGCGGCTTTATCTTCTTTTCTCATGATTCCTAATTAATGTAGTTAGACAAACACTTAGGCTTCGGTGCCGACCTTGAAGTCGACATGGACGCCAGGGCTCATGGTGCTAGAAAGATAAACACTCTTCACATAAGTACCCTTAGCAGTAGATGGCTTGAGGCGAACGATAACGGAGAGGAACTCCTTAGCGTTCTCAGCGATCTGCTCAGCATTGAAGGATACCTTGCCGATAGATGCGTGTACGATGCCAGTCTTGTCGACCTTGAAGTCGATCTTACCAGCCTTGACCTCCTTGACCGCCTTGGCGACATCCATAGTAACGGTGCCGCTCTTGGGGTTAGGCATAAGGCCACGGGGACCGAGTACACGGCCGAGGGCACCTACTTTAGCCATAATGGAGGGCATGGTAATGATGACGTCAACGTCAGTCCAACCACCCTTGATCTTATCGATGTACTCATCGAGTCCGACGTAGTCAGCACCGGCTTCCTTGGCCTCATTCTCCTTATCGGGGGTGCAGAGGACAAGAACTCGTACCTGTTTGCCGGAACCGTTGGGAAGCGTGCAGACGCCTCTCACCATCTGGTTGGCCTTACGTGGATCTACGCCGAGACGTACGTCCACATCGACAGAGGCATCGAACTTGGTGGTGGTCATCTCCTTGACGAGAGCAGCAGCCTCGTCGAGGGAGTAGAGCTTACCGTCCTCTATCTTTGACAACGCCAACTTACGATTTTTAGTTAGTTTCGTCATTGTTGCAAATAGGTATTACGATTATTTATTGCCGGGGAACTCACCAGAGACGGTGACACCCATAGACCTTGCGGTACCAGCGATCATCTTCATGGCAGCCTCAACGGTGAAGCAGTTGAGGTCTGGCATCTTGTCAGTCGCGATAGCCTTAACCTGATCCCAGGTGATGTTGGCTACCTTCTTACGGTTAGGCTCGGCGGAACCGCTCTTGAGCTTAGCGACCTCCTTGATCTGCACAGCAGCGGGAGGAGTCTTGATAATGAAATCGAAAGACTTATCGTTGTAAACCGTTATGACGACAGGCAGGATTTTGCCAGCCTTATCTTGCGTACGAGCGTTGAACTGCTTACAGAATTCCATGATGTTCACGCCCTTGGAACCGAGAGCCGGACCGATTGGGGGTGAAGGATTCGCAGCACCACCTTTAACCTGAAGTTTGATAAAGGCTTCTACTTCTTTAGCCATTGTAGCAATTCGAAATTTAAAAGTAAATATAGTTGCGGCAGCCCGTATAATTCTGACCGTTGCCAGATGGAAGCATTCGATACTTGACTGCTCAGACTATCAGTTTTTGTTTAGACCTCTTCACAGAGGATTTTGTTTCGTATTTAATCCTCTTTAACGACTTGAGAATAGCTCAATTCGAGAGGAGTCTTGCGACCGAAGATTGCAATGTTGACGGTAAGCTTCTTCTTATCCTCATTGATCTCTTCAATCTCGCCAGAGAAACCAGAGAAGGAACCGTCGGTAACCTTGACTTTCTCGCCAAGGGCGAAGGGAGAAACTTCCTCTACAGTATCGTCGGAAGCCTCATCGACTCGACCAATCATACGGCTGACCTCATCGGCGCGCATAGGCATAGGCTCCTGGCGAGTACCTACCTTCTTCTTAATGCCCCTAGCGTCCTCACGGTAATCAACTACCTCATAGGTAAGGAATCCGAGGACATTCTGGACGGAAGAGAGGATTGCCTGCATCTCCTTATTGAGATGGCACTCAACGAAGACGTAGCCTGAGAAGAGGACATGCTCCTTGCAGACCTTCTTGCCATTACGCTCTTGATATACCTTTTCCAAAGGGACAACGACTTCGCCCATAAGGTTCTCGACGCCGCGGCGTTTCACCTCGGCCTCGATGGCTTCCTTAGTCTTGAGCTCCTTGCCGCTGATAGCTTTAAGGGTATACCACGATTTCTTGCTAGAATCAACAGTAGCCATTATCTTGCAGATGCCTATAAATTAGCCTTTAGAGTAAGCTATAGATGCCCTGAAGGCCATATTTGAAGACGAGATCCATCAAGAGGATAACGATAGCGATGATAACAGAAGCAATCATCACTACGCGAGCGCTCGAAAAGAGTTCGCTCCAAGTAGGCCAAGTGGTCTTCTCGACCAACTCCTTATATACGTCTGAAAGATATGTTTGGACTTTGTTCATCTTGAGAAAAATAGTGGCACGGGTGGAGCGACTCGAACGCCCGACACTCGGTTTTGGAGACCGATGCTCTACCAACTGAACTACACCCGTAGATAAAAAGTTTGCCGGGGCGGGACGACCGTCCCGACAAACTATATAATTGGTCTTAAGCTTCTAAAGAAACTGTCTGACGGGTCGGTATTACTCGACGATCTCGGTAACCTGACCTGCACCGACGGTACGACCACCCTCGCGGATAGCGAAACGGAGGCCGACGTTGAGTGCAACCGGGTAGATGAGGTCTACCTCGATGTTGACGTGGTCACCAGGCATAACGATCTCGGTTCCCTCGGGGAGCTTGATCTCGCCAGTGATGTCGAGGGTACGGAGGTAGAACTGAGGACGATACTTGTTCTTGAAAGGAGTGTGGCGGCCGCCCTCCTCCTTCTTCAAGACGTAGATCTGAGCCTTGAACTTGGTGTGGGGGGTGATAGAACCGGGCTTGCAGAGAACCATACCACGCTTCATCTCGGACTTCTCGATACCGCGGAGGAGGAGACCTACGTTGTCGCCAGCCTCACCCTCGTCGAGGGTCTTGCGGAACATCTCGACACCGGTGCAGGTGGTCTTCTTGCCCTCAGAGTCGAGACCGACAATCTGGAGCTCGTCGCCGATATGGACAACACCAGTCTCGATACGACCGGTAGCGACGGTACCACGACCAGTGATGGTCATAGCATCCTCGACAGGCATAAGGAAGGGCTTATCGGTGTCGCGAACAGGAGTAGGAATCCACTCGTCAACAGCGTCCATAAGCTCCATAACCTTGTCCTCCCACTGAGGCTCACCGTTGAGAGCACCGAGGGCGGAGCCACGGATAACGGGGCTGTTGTCGCCGTCGAACTCGTAGAAGGTGAGGAGCTCACGGAGCTCCATCTCGACGAGGTCGAGCATCTCAGCGTCATCAACAAGGTCAACCTTGTTCATGAAGACGACGATACGGGGGACGTTTACCTGACGGGCGAGAAGGATGTGCTCGCGGGTCTGAGGCATAGGACCGTCGGTTGCAGCGCAAACGAGGATAGCACCGTCCATCTGAGCAGCACCAGTGACCATGTTCTTGACATAGTCAGCGTGGCCCGGGCAGTCGACGTGAGCGTAGTGACGCTTCTCGGTCTCGTACTCAACGTGAGCGGTGTTGATGGTGATACCACGCTCCTTCTCCTCAGGTGCGCTATCGATAGAATCGAAAGACTTGACCTGGTTAACAGCAGAGGGGAACCTCTTGGAGAGAACGGTGGTGATAGCGGCAGTCAGGGTGGTCTTGCCGTGATCGACGTGACCGATGGTGCCGATGTTTACGTGTGGCTTAGTTCTTTGGAAAGTTTCTTTAGCCATAATTCGAATTATTAGACAATTAGGTTTACTTCTCTAAGAAAGAATTTCGAAAGACAGCCAAAGAAAACGGACATAACTATCCACCTTGGCATGAAATTCAGACGCAAAGGTAATACTTTTCGTGTTAATTGAGCAAGGGGCGGGGAGTTTTTTGTGTGAAATAATACAAACAAACTGATATTTAAGTAATTAAGACAGAAATATAGAAGAAGATGTAAACAAAATTAGAATACGCACGTAATACGGTTCAAGTTGGCGCAATCAAATATAAAAACCCTAAGAAAAATATGTCGAGCGAAACAGAGCATCAGGACTTGTTGTTGAGCAATCAGTTGTGCTTCAAGCTATACACAGCGAGTCACCTTATAATAAAGAGTTACACGCCGCTTCTCACCCGGCTGGGCTTGACGTACACGCAGTACTTGGTAATGCTGGTACTGTGGGAGCATGACGGATTGCCAGTTAATGACGTGGCAAAACGGCTTATGCTGCAGACTAACACTGTGACCCCACTGCTTAAGAGGATGGAGGTGATGGGTCTAATCAAGAAAGAGAAGGGGACTGCCGACGCTCGAAAAGCAATAGTGTCGCTGACAGATAAGGGGCGCGAGATGGAGAATACGGCGTGCAACATACCCAATGAGCTAAAGAGCAAGTTCGCTTGCGACGAAGACCAGAACGAGCCCGTAGCTGGACTTAGCGACAGACTCGACTCTCTGATTGAAATCTTGAAGAAGTTGGCGTAGCGAGTTATGAGTCTTCTTCACAGCTCTCTCTTACATTCGTCCCCTCCTTCTCTCACCTTAATAATACTTATATAATAT
>CAVGTO010000141.1:0-5727 GCA_963631865.1 Eggerthellaceae bacterium | reverse complement strand
GCTTAAGCGAGATAGAGTTTTACTACTTGACGGCAAAGGTAACAACGGACATAGCGGGCATTGAGACGGTGATCACGCCGTTCTCGATCTTTGCGCCGTCGAAACCGTTGAGGGAGATCTTATCGGGCTCGTCGAAGGTATTGAAAGTATTGATAGCGTCGGAGTTGACGATGAGGGCATCGGCAATCTCATTGGCAGTCACACCCTTAAGGTTCACCTTGACGTCAACAGCCTTTGTGAGGTCGAGGTTGGCGAGGGAGACATGGATGACGCCGTTCTTATCCTTAGATGCGGAAGCAGAGATTTGGTCGGCCTTGAAAGAGCCATTTACAATCTCGTCACAATGGGTAGTAGATGGAAGGAGGAGCGCATCCTGGTGGACCTTGTACATATCGAAGATGTGGTATGTCGGGGTGAGCATCATCTTGTCGCCATCGGTGAAGATAATGGACTGGAGGACGTTGATAATCTGTGCGATATTGGCCATTCGGACACGATCAGCATGCTTATGGAAGATGTTGAGGGTGACGGCAGCGATGAGTGCGTCGCGCATAGTGTTCTGCTGGAAGAGGAAGCCTGGGTTTGTACCAGGCTCGACATCGTACCAAGCGCCCCACTCGTCAACAACGAGAGCGACCTTCTTCTCGGGGTCATATTTGCTCATGATGGAGTCGTGCTTAGTGATAAGCTCGTCCATATGATATGCGCGCTGCATGGTCTCGACATACTGCTGCTCAGAGAACTGGGTAGCGCTACCCTTGTTGTCCCATCCGCCCGGATGTACGTAGTAGTGGAGCGAGAGACCCCACATCTGCCAGATGGGTACGTTGCGCATGACAGTCTCGGTCCAGTTGTAGTCATCTACATTAGGACCGCCGGCCACCTTGAGGAGGTGGTTGTTGCCATAGTTGCGAGCGAAAGTCTGGTAACGGCGATAGAGGTCGGAATAGTAAGCGGGAGTCATATTGCCACCGCAACCCCAGCTCTCGTTGCCGACAGCGAAAAACTTAACGTTCCAAGGCTTCTCGCGACCATACTTCTTACGAAGGTTGGCCATAGGGCTCTCACCGTCGAAAGTCATATACTCGACCCACTCGCTCATCTCCTGAACAGAGCCAGAACCGACATTGCCACAGATATAAGGCTCGGTGCCGATCTCCTCACACATATTGAGGAACTCGTTGGTGCCGAAAGAGTTGTCCTCGACGACGCCACCCCAGTGGGTGTTTACCATCTTAGCGCGGTTCTCCTTAGGGCCGATACCATTCTTCCAATGGTACTCATCGGCGAAGCAGCCACCCGGCCAACGGAGGTTAGGGATCTGAATCTTCTTGAGAGCATCGATGACGTCTTTGCGGACTCCGTCTACATTAGGAATCTTAGAGTCCTTGCCAACCCAGAGGCCGCCATAGATGCAATGGCCGAGATGCTCGGAGAAGTGGCCGTAGATGTTTCGGTCGATGATGACGGAATCGGCACCAGTGGCATCGATATCGACAACCGTACCCTGGACAGTGGCCTCCTTCTCTTCCGAAGGCGCCGAGCAAGCCGTGGCGAGCGAAGCTACGACCGCCAGGCCGAGGATTTTGGAAAGGTGAGTCATATATGTATTATGAGTTACGTTTTTACGTTTGTTGTTTAAAACAAATTACCGCACGGGTCTTAATGGCTAAAATGTGTTACACCCGATTTCACAAGTGCAAATATCGGCCTAATAATTGTGAAAGAGGTGGACTAATCTGTTCTTTTTAGTAAACAAACCTTTCAAACGTAGCATAATTTGTTTTCAAAAAGTACGGAAACAACGCACTCATAAAGAAAAAACACAATTGTCCACCACGGCGAACCTCTCGCTCCACACCTTGCGGGCCACGTCGCCCGAGCAATGAATAGCCATCCATCGGCCCACCCCACAGCCAGCCACGGCATCGGCCATAGCGACAACATTTTCCTCTGGTTGACCCTGCAAATGGAGACCTCCCACAAAAAGATCGACCTTTCCCACACCCAAGTTGTCTTTCAAGAAACCGAGCAACAGAGGAAGCCCATGATGAGTACACCCACCGAAAAGCACGGAATGCACACCATCGGAGATAAGCGCAAAGACTTCGTCGGAAAAAGTATCCGCCACGACGCCATCGGCAGCAAGCAGACGCACATTGGCTGGAGCCGAAGTGGGCAAAGAGAAAAGAGTGAGAGACGAAGACGCACCAACTATGCCAGACACTCGCGTAACATCAAGGGATTTGAGGGCTTCGGGACATGGCATACCTATCTGTTTTAGCATCTTGCGGCCATCCGCAGCGACACCGACCTGAGTAGAGAAACGGCGACGCTCAGCATCGACACCAATGAAGACAGGGCAACGGACACCGAGGCTGGCGAGCAGAGGGAGCCCACCGGTATGGTCGTAATGCCCGTGGCTGAGGACTACGGCAGTGGCCGACGTGAGGTCCACACATGCTCGGGCTGCATTGGCTTCGAGGACCGTTGCATGCTGACCAGTATCCAGCAGAAGGCGAGCTTCGCTGCCATCAGCATGACGGACTTCGACCCAAAGGGCGAGGCCATGTTCCGGGTGGAGGGGGAACGGGATATTGTCGTCTATCAGTTGGGTTATTTTAATCATATTACATATCCAAAGATTACGCAGAAAATCAAAAAGCCCACGTCGCCTTTATGAGGACAGACGTAGGCTTTCAGGTATTTTAGAGAGTGGGAAATCAGAGTAAATCCTTGCGTCGGAAGAAGAGCGACATAAGGATTGAGAGGACGATTGAGCCGCCGATGATGAAGAAGAAGGCGTATTTGTAGTCCTCGAGGAAGTTGCCGACATTCATACCGAAGACGCTGGCGATGAGCGTCGGGAGCATAAGGATAATGTTGATACTCGTGAGGGTCTTCATCGTGGCGTTGATGTTGTTGGAGATCACGGACGAGTAAGAGTTGCTCATATTGTGGATAATGTTGCGGTAGATGCTGGTGGTCTCCTCGGCCTGCTTGAGCTCGATTTCGACATCCTCGGAAAGATCCTCGTCGCAAGCGTCGCGGAAAGCCTTAGTGTGGACTAGGCGATAGAAGAGCACGTCGTTTCCCTTGAGGCTGGTGAGAAAGTAGACGAGAGAGTTCTCGACGCGTTGGAGCTTGAGGATCTCGTCGTTGCGGACTGTCTCTTGGAGCTCCGCCTCGGAGTTCATTATCTGAACGTTGATGCTTTTGAGGTACTTAAGGTACCAGACAGAAGCGGAGAGCATGAGACGGAGGGTCAGTTCGTAGGAGTTTGCCACCGTGATGCGTTTACGGATTGAGTAGACTACGAAGTCATCCAGCATATCCGTCTTGTGGTTGCAGACCGTCACGCAGACATCGTCGCGGATTATTATGCCGAGAGGGACGGTTGTGAAGTCGATACGGCTGTCGTTGCGTCGGACAGGCACACGGATTACGATCAGCTGCCAGCCGTCGTCCTCCTCGTCGCGGCGAGGCCGCTCGTCGTTATCCTCAATATCCGAGATGAAAGAGTCGGGCACCTCGAGACCCGAGATAAGGAAGTTGCGCTCTTCGGATGTTGGGCACTCTACGGACACCCAGCAGTTGGGTTGCCACTTGTCGGTGACCTCGTAACCCTTATCGTTGATGTAGAAAGTCATCATAGCCTTCGCGTGTTATGACCTTTGGGTTGTGGAGATAAAAAAAGCGTTCGGATTTAATCCTCTTTTATAGGTCGCCCGTCGGCGTTCTCCGAAGCCACACACCCATCACGCAAGGCGGATCAGTCTATGGACATAAGACTACCGCGCCTGCCAAGGCGTACCGAAACGGAGACGCTGACTTGCGTCTGGTTATTCGCCGGAGGGTAGTCGTCCATATTAAAGCGTTTTGGTTAGACTTAGCAAGGCGACAAAAGAGCCTTGCCCGAATTGCGACCGCAAATATAAGGCAAAAAATCAATCGGCGAACCACGTCGGGACGGTTCGACATCAATTTGTAGCAAGCCTCAGCCCGCAACATATTTGTATCAAGCAAGAAACATTATCGTCTTACTGCGGAAAAAGCGCAGCAAACAGGCCACGATAATTTTGCCACCGTCAACTGAAAACTAAAGAATTCTACAGATGAACCTAAAGGGAACACTCTTGATGGCGGCCATCGTTGCAGGCGGCAGTTTCTCTCCTACCACCTTTGCATGGGCAGCCAAGGCTACAACTCTCACGACAAGCAATGAGCAGGATGGCCTCAACGGCAAAGTGACCGACTCTAAGAACCAGCCGATCGTAGGTGCAACGGTCGTAGCCGACGGCATGAATGCAGCCACGGTGACCGACTTCGACGGCAACTTCACCCTCAACGTGCCCACCGGCACGACCGTAACGATCTCCTTCCTCGGCTACGAACACCTCGTAACGAAAATTGCAGACGGAGGCAAGTACACGCTTAAAGAAGACGACACCGAACTCGGCGAAGTCGTGGTGGTAGGCTACGGACAGATGCGCAAATCGGACATCACGAGCTCCATCACCTCTATAGGCTCCGACGACCTCAACAAAAGCGTAGGTCAGACTCCGGCCGACTTGCTGCAAGGCAAAGTCCCGGGCCTCGTAATCTCCACAAGCAGCGACCCCAACGCATCGGCATCCGTAACCCTCCGCGGCGCATCGACTCTCCGCACCGGCCAGGCTATGGAACCTTATTATATCATTGATGGCGTGCCAGGTGTAGACATCTCACTCGTCTCGCCTTCCGACATTGAGACCATCGACGTGCTCCGCGACGCAACTGCGACAGCCATCTACGGTTCTAAAGCAGCCAATGGCGTCATCATAATTACCACCCGCAAGGGCAAGATGGGCACCGCACACGTCAACTACGACGGCTACGTAGCCGTGGACAAAGTATCGAAGAAACTCGACATGATGACGGCCTCCGAGATGCGCGAATTCGCAGAAGAGAATGGCATCACACTCTCGGAAGATGAAGGGGCCGACACCGATTGGCAGGACGAAGTAGAGCGCACAGCCGTATCCCACAACCACAACGTCTCAGTAAGTGGCGGCAGCGAGTCCGCCAACTACATGGTCAGCCTCAACTACTCCGACCGCCAGGGCGTACTTCGCGGAACGGACCGCAAGCAAATCAACGGCCGCGCCCTCGCGCAGTCAAAAGTTCTCCATGACAAGCTCAGCCTCTCACTTGGCGTAAACGGCAGCCAGGCTACCAAGGAAGGCATCGAGACAGGCGAGCAAGGCGCATCCGTTTCCGACGCAATGCTCTACTACTCACCACTCCAGCCAGTCAAGACCGCCGACGGCAAATGGTACGAGAATAGCAGCGCATCACAGTATTACAACCCGCTCTCCCTCATCAACGAGGACACGCAGAAGACAGTCTACCGCCGTCTGCAAATGACGGGCAAGGCCGACCTTGAGATCATCAACGGCCTCACGTGGACAGCCTCTTACTCGTATATGGTCAACCAGCAGACCCACAGCGAATACCATTCCACCGAGTCGCAGCTCTACAAGGTCAATGGCCAAGCAACTCGCAACACCTACCAGGACGACAAGAAGGTCTTCGAGACCTACATTAACTACGCCAAGGCAATTGCGGAGCGTCACCGCCTGACAGCCATGGTTGGTTACTCTTGGGAAGAGAGTAATACGAACGACGGCTTCGGTCTTACCGTAAAGGATTTCTACAACGACGCCGTAAAGTATTACAACCTCACAT
>CAVGTO010000140.1:0-5733 GCA_963631865.1 Eggerthellaceae bacterium | reverse complement strand
ATAAGAAGATAGCCTATGGCAAACTTTACCAGATTTCTAAATGGCGACTGGGTTGTTCTCGCCTCCGAACTCAAGAAAAAAGGCGACATCGACAAATGTCAGTGGTTCTGCGTGATGCACGTCGAGCCGAGCCCAACAGGCACTGCAAGCAAAGACACCATATATGTAGAGGGTTACGAAGACATCGAGCCCGTGCACCTCTACAGCTACGCTGAGGACTTCGTACCAGCGGGCCAAAGCGAGCAAGACGTGTTCGCAAAGGAGAAGACGCCAACCGAAATCATCTGCAACCTCATTGCGACATCTGATACCGGCATAGCCGACAAACAAGGCATAGTAGATCTCTACGAAGAGAGCCTCGCAAAGCAAGAGGAGTTCCTCAATGGCAAGAACGACTTCGACAGCACCGGCTACGTGAGGATTAACGCACCCGAAATGGCAGTTTGCGCATAAAGTCAACAGAGCGCATGAATAAACAAAATCAGAGGGCGGACCGCAACAGATTTGCGATCCGCCCTCTGATTTTATTCTAAAGAACTAAATCTCGTGAGGCTTAGAAGTTGATGCCGACAGAGATGTAGTTGTTGATAGTGCGAAGCTTGCTGTCACCATTCTTGACGTAGCTCATAAGGTCGGGCTGGAAGGTGTAGCCGACATAGAATCTATTGATGTTCACGCCGACACCGAGATTGATGCCGAGTTGGAAGATGCGAGCATCGCCGTCATCCTTATTGAGCCACTTGTACTTGGTCTCAAACTCTTCGCCACCTGCCTCAGTCGTGGTCTTCGTGCGGCCGTAGAAGTTGAACTTGAAGTTAGGGCCGAAGAAAGGAACAATGTTGATAGGAGAGCTTGCGAAGCTGAACTTATATGCAGCGTTAACGGGAACGGCAATGTTCATAAACGTGGTCTTCTGGGTAGTCTCGGAAGCGTTGTTAGACCAAGTGTCCTTAGCGTGATTCCAAGAGAGGCGAGCACCGAGGTCGAGGAAGAGAGGCATCTTGCTGGTGATGTTGATGCCCTTCATGAAGCCAATGGCAGCGCCCTTGGTCTTATCGCTAAGACCGGAAGCGTCATTGTTCTTCCACTTCATACGCTGAGCGTCAAAAGAGAGTTCAACACGAGTCCAACCCTTGGTGTCCTTGGTGAGCTGGGCGGAAGCGTTGGCGGTCATAGTTGCGAGAACCGCGACAGCCAAAAACTTTAAAGCTTTCATCTGATAACTGTATATAGTAATTGTGAATACTGGCGCGAATATATGTAACAGGACTGGAACATCGCACCTTAGGAAGACAAAATTTATCGCTTTAAGGCATATTAACCTCTTAACGCAACCTTATGTTTCAACTAACGTAAAACGCCACCCAACCGCCAACAGGAGCTGCAATCTTCCATGGAAGCAGCCACACTGTTTCGTACTGTAGACAATGAGCCGCCCACCGCAACAAAAATAAACAAACAACCGTAAAATAAGGCTGAAAGTCCCCAAAGGTAATGCCAGCCTGTCGTCTGAGGGTAAAAAAATTGAGATTTTCAGCGAACCGGCGAAACTTATCAGTGAAACGGGCATTTCTAGCCCGCAAACGTTTGCGACAACGTTTGCACTAATATTTATGCACGAATAAGTGTTTTATATTGGTTCACGCTGATTGATAAACGTTTTGGCTTGCGGAGGCGAATGGAGCGAACAGAAAATTAGGGAGTTACGGCGACCTCGGGGGTTAATTTTTGAATACATTTACATATCTTTGCACAACCTCCAAGTAGGGAAGCAGACCAATATGCTGTCCTAACAGGAAGCCAGGAAGGCCTGGCACAGGAAAACCTATAACCCAACAACAAACTAAACATCCTAATGCAGAGAAGACTTTTCCATGCGCTTTTGGCACCTGCCATCTTGGCTGGCCTATTAGCGTTAGCCCCTGTGGAATCTTCCGCACAGAACAACGGCCGAGTGATAACCGGTAAGGTTGTCGACGCATACGGCGACCCTGTTCCCGGAGCAACAATCCTCGTAGAGGGCACGGCTACCGGCACTGTCTCGGATATCGACGGTAACTACCGTATCACGCTCCCCGATGGAGCGAAAGCACTCAAAATCAGCTTTATTGGTTACGAGACCGAGGTCATTCAGGTTGGATCTGGCGACACAGTCGACGTAATCATGGTCGAGGACGCGGCCACCCTTGGTGACGTCGTCGTTATCGGTTACGGCACGAGCCGCAAAGGCGACCTCACTGGCGCCGTCCAGAACGTCACGGCCGACGACTTCAACCTCGGCCTTATCAGCAGCCCAGAGCAACTCATCAATGGCAAAGTCTCAGGTGTCCAGATTATGAGCAACAGCGGTTCACCAACCGACGGATCGACAATCAAAATTCGTGGAGGCGCATCGCTCAACGCATCCAATGACCCTCTTATCGTCCTCGACGGCGTGCCCCTCGAGAATGGCGGCATCTCGGGCAACAGCAGCAACTTCCTTTCGCTCATCAACCCTTCGGATATCGAGAGCATGACAGTCCTCAAAGACGCATCGTCTACCGCCATCTATGGTAGCCGCGCATCTAACGGCGTCATCATCATCACCACCAAGAAGGGCGCAAATAAAGGTCTCCACATTACTCTGAACACCACCCATTCGCTCCAGAAAGCGACGAAATTTGCCGATATGCTCGGTCGCGACGAGTTTATTGATGTTGCCACCAAGGCGGGCTACTCCAATATGCTCGGCAACTCTAAGACCGACTGGAACGATGCCATCTTCAACACCACCTATGGCACAGACAATACCCTTGCCATAGCAGGCAACATTGCCGAAGTGGTGCCCATACGTTTCTCGGCTGGCTACTATAATCAAAACGGTATCCTCATCACGAACAATGCGCAGCGCATAAGCGGAACGCTCAACGTATCACCCACCCTGCTCGACGAGCACCTCAAACTCGTCCTCAGCCTCAAGGGCACGCACTCCACAAATCGTTTCGCATCAACCACGGCCATCTACAACGCTGCGACCTACGACCCCACTCAGACCATCTACGCTGAGTACCAGACCGAGGACCAGTTCGGCGGTTACAATGAGCCTATCACCTACTCCACCGACGACGAGGGCAACCTCATTGCTACCCCAGTCTCCGGCGGCTCAGCCAACCCCGTAGGCCTCCTCAAGCAGACACAGGACAAGAGCACAGTCAACCGCATCGTTGGCAACATCGATGTCGACTACTCCATGCATTTCCTTCCCGAACTCCGCGCTCACGTAACTTTCGGTTATGACTACGGCAAAGGCGAAGGCACTGTATACTACGATCCCAAGTCGTGGACCGGCTACCTCAGCAAAGGCACGGACTATAAATATGGCCCACAGGAGTTGAAGAATAAACTCTTCACTGGCTACCTCAACTACAACAACGACGGCGATATGCACAAGATTGATTTCACCGCCGGCTACGACTACCAGTTTTGGAAGTCAACGACTCCCGCCTATGACACCAAGAACGCCGAGGGTGAGGTGACTGGCAACGTCAAGGCCGCCGACCAGCGCCATGCGATGATCTCATACTACGGTCGTCTCAACTACACTTTGGCATTCAAATACATGCTCACCGCCACGATTCGTCGAGATGGCACCAGCCGCTTCAGCGAAGACAACCGATGGGGCACATTCCCCTCCGTGGCTCTCGGTTGGCGATTGAGTGAGGAACCTTTCCTTGCCGACGTAGAAAAACTCACCAACCTCAAGATTCGCGCCAGCTACGGTGTGACAGGTCAACAAGAGGGCATTGGCAACTACGCATACCAGGCCATCTACACCCAGAGCACACCTACCAACAGCTACACCTTTGGAGACCAAGTTGTCCAGACCTATGCCCCACGCTCTTACGTCAACGACCTCAAGTGGGAGACCACAAAATCTTGGAACTTCGGTCTCGACTTCGGCTTCTTCGAGAATCGCCTCTCGGGTAGCTTTGAGTATTACACCCGCAAGACCGAGGACCTCCTCGCGACTGTTCCAGTGGCCGCTGGCGTCAACTTCGACAAGAGCGTGCTTACCAACGTAGGCAACGTGGACAGCAAGGGCTTCGAGGCCAACATCTCGGGCTCCGTCCTCAACAGCAAGAACTGGGGCCTCGACATGACATTCAATGCCGCTTGGCAGACCCAGACCGTCAAGAACCTTCGCCTTGTAAAGGATGCAGAGATTACCAATACATTGGCTGGACCGTCCGTTGCTGGTCACCAGGTACAGGTGCTCACCGAGGGTTACGCACCCTATATGTTCTACGTCTATCATCAGATTTACGACCAGAATGGCAAGCCAATTGAGGGTCAGTATGCCGACATCGATGGCGACGGTCAGATCACGTCCAACGACCTCTATCGTTTCCACAGCCCCGCACCAGATTGGATTTTGGGCTTCTCACTCAACTTCCGTTGCTACAATTGGTTCTTGAGCACTAGCTTGCGCAGCAACATCGGCAACTATGTCTACAACGGAATGTCGATGAACACCGGTGCATTGGAGACAATGCACTACAACGATGCGCAGATCAACAACCTCAACCGCAGCTACCTCGCAACGAACTTCAAAACACGCCAATATTACTCGGACTACTACGTCGAGAACGCATCCTTCCTCAAGATGGACAACGTGACCCTCGGTTACAACTTCGGTATGATTGGCAACCTCTTCAACCTCAACGCATCGCTCATGGTGCAGAACGTCTTCACCGTGACGAACTACACGGGTGTTGACCCCGAGGTTCCCGATGGCGTAGACAACACGTTCTATCCGCGTCCAAGGATCTTCTCCCTCAGCGTAGGCTTTGAGTTCTAAAAAATTAAACAGAACAGACAGTGATGAAATACATCAAGCATATAGCGATTGCGGTAGCCTCGATGGGACTGGCGGGCATCTTCAGCTCGTGCGACGACCTCGACCAGGTGCCGCATGCCGACACCACGGACGCCAACGTCTACACAAGCGTCGAGAACTTCCGGGCCGTCTTGGCAAAAATATACTCCGTACAGTCTCTCAAAGGTTCCGATGGCAGCACCGACCTCACCACCAACAAGGGCGAGAACTTCATGCGCTGCTACTTCAACCTCCAGGAAGTTTGCACCGACGACCTCGTCTTCAGTTGGCTCAGTGGCGATAATCTCACCGAGATTCATGATATGAACTGGGATGCGCAGAATGTGTGGATTGCCGACACTTATTATTGGCTCTACTACAGCATTGCGCTCTGCAACGAGTTCATCCGCAATGCCAACGAGGCAACAGGCTTCTCGGCAAGCGACAAGGCGCAGATTGAGGAGTACGTATATGAGGCCCGCTTTATGAGGGCACTCGCATATTGGCAGGTACTCGACCTCTTCCGCAAGGGCGCAATGGTGACCGAGGCCGACAAGGTAGGCTCTTATGTACCCGCCGTGGCCAATGCAGAAGGACTCTTCAAATATGTAGAGAGCGAGCTCACCGATATTGCCGACAAGATGCCCAGCCGCACCGAACAGGAGTATGGTCGAGCACCACGCGCCGCAGCCTACACCCTCCTCGCCAGACTTTACCTCAACGCCGAGGTCTACGGTCAAGAGGCTAACAACGACAAGGTTATCGCCTACAGCCAGAAAGTACTAGACGAGGGCTATACCCTACACGACACTTACTCCGAGCTCTTCATTGCCGACAACGACAAGCGCACGGACGAGATTATCTTCCCGCTCGAGAGT
>CAVGTO010000139.1:0-5765 GCA_963631865.1 Eggerthellaceae bacterium | reverse complement strand
GTGGTTGCGGGAGATACAACGATATTGAAGTCGTTGCTTACGGCTGGTTTTCTCTCGGCAAAGAAGAACGTAGAGCATGCCTATCACAATGATTCGAGCAAACTAGACAGGGCTCTCCATAATCTCGTCAACAAGTTCGGCTTGGCTGTGGTCGCTGGATGTAAGCTTGGCGGCGACATCGCCTTTGACATAAAGTTTGAAGTAGACACCACGGGCTCCACTATGCGTGTTGATACCGCCCATGTGAAAACTGCTATCGAGTCTGGTTTGCTCAAATTGAGCGCAGGCGTCGAAGTGAGCTACCTAAAGGAAGCTGTTGACTTGCTGAAGAAAGGAGCCTACAAATATTCCATCTCGGGCGGAAGCAACGAAACATTGAACGCCTTGACCAATGCCCTCAATGAAATACGCGAGAAGAACGACAACGTAGACTCTGTCGTACGCGCAAAACTTAACAAATGGATAGAAAGCATCAATGCCAGCGATAGCAAAACGCTGTCATGCACCAACGTGTCCATCTATCCCATCTGGAATCTCTTCGATGACTACGAAGTGAGTGATGCTGTGGAAACTTGGGTAAAGAAAAACTACCCCAAGGCTTACGAGACTTTGGGCGTCAAGGACAGTGAATAAGGACACAGGAAAGTACACTGATGGTGACACAGGAAAAGCCACAGGTAAAGGCCTCGGCTAAGATTGTCCGCTACGTCACCGTTGCCATACTGCTGCTGTGTTTAGCGGGGTGCAGCGACGATTTAACGGAGTTATCCCTTGCGCCAGACAATGGCGCAGAGGATTTCTCTGTGTGGCGTTCGCCCGAGGTGCTAACCCGTGCCCAGACTCAGGCGTACTTCCTGCGCGACCACGCCGTGGGCTACAGCTACAACGCCATGGAGGGCCGTGACTGCTCCATTGACGACGTGCGCTGCCAAGTAGTGAACCGCAACGAGTTGAATCGCCGATCCGATGCTGCGACATCCTTCCTCTACTTCGTGGACAACGAGCATAAGGTGAGTGCCGAAGGCAGCGTCTATAATTCCGTTACCGAGTATGCACAGAACGCCTTACTCAAGGCCTCTGGCGAGGCAAAAATCGCACTGATAGGTAGCCTTGAGGCTAAAGCAACGTGCAGCATCTTCGAGGACGGCGAGGAGGACTGCCGTATTGTGGAAGCGAACAGCAAGGTGTCCTGCGGCACCTACCGCATGGATGCCAACGCCGTGGCAGAACTGGCCAAGACGTATCCCGAAGTGCTCACCGCCCCGTTCCGCGAGGCAGTGCGTCAAGTGTCCGCCGCACCAGAGAGCCATTGGCAGGCTTGTGTGGACTCGTTCATCAATGTCTATGGCACCCATGTCATAACATACGCCGAATTGGGCGGGTCGCTCAATGTGCTGGTGCAAATCAACGAAAAGCGGTTCAAAACACAGGAGGAGGTTGAAGTGGATCTCAGCGCTAACGTATTATCCGGCCTCTTCGAAGGTGCTTGGAAAAAAGACGAGACTGCCGACGACTATGAGTTCATGCAAGATGCACGTTGTAACATCACCGTCCGGGGAGGCGACGTGAGCCGGCTTGACAACTTGACCTCCCTCAGTTCCTATAAAGTAGCTGCCAGTGATGCGTCGTCTCTGTCACAGTGGCAACGGAGCGTAGTGTTCAACGCCTATGACTTCTCGCAGTCAACAGCAGCAGTCATCGACATGGATTTCACGCCAATCTATGAATTCGTAAACGATTCTGTGGCTTACCGGCGTCTGGCAGCCGTTATTGACGGCAACGTGCAAGGTCTCATTGAGCTCATGGGCAACCGCAATTTCGTGAACGTGTCGTTCCCATACGACCAAAAGACGGTGTCCTGCGTGGCAGGCAACGGCGTCAAGAAAGACTACACCGACCCCTACGTCACAGACATCATCTTCGCCGGCCGCCATGTGGCTACCATCTGCCGCGAGAGCGTGGCCGACATAAGTCAGAGCGATACTGTGCGCGTGGTCTATCCCATCTACGAAGGACGCATACAGTTGGCCAACGGCCTCTGCTACCATGATGGGCACGCCTACCGCGTGGCGTGGCGAGGCGAAAAATGCACTGTCACCGACCTCGGTGAGCAGAAAAAGCCCGACAGGGTCTATGTCACCGCTGGCGCGCCGTCGTTCACTTGCTATGAGAACATCAGCTATGATACCGGCCATCTGCTGCCCGGACTTGAGACTGACAAGCCATTTCTGCCCGACGGCAAATACAACGACGAGGCCAAAATCTATCCCGTGCAGAAGATCGGCGGCCACTTCTGTCTGCCCGGCACCAAAGAGGCCGGCCCGACAACGGGCATACCAAACTGGAGCTACGACACAAAGGCCAAGATGATGAAGCGCGATGGCACCTACGTCTATATCTATAACCCCAACGAACTGCGCTATGATGAATAAGTGGCTCATTCTCCCCGTCCTTGCTGTCGTCTTGGTTCTCGCCGCTTGCAGCAACGATGACTACAGCGACCTCGCGGGCAGCACATGGCAAGCCCAGATTGACGAGGGCGACGTGCTGAGCGCGGAACGCCACTACAACACCGTGGGCATCGCCCTCAGCGGTCTCGTGCCGGCGGGAGCCACCATCACGCTATCCACCGACGCCGACTGGCTGACGATTGACTCCGACACCCTGCCAACCGATGGTATCTTCGACGTGCTGCCCGAAGCCAACGAGCGCGGCACCACCCGCGAGGCCACACTCACCCTCACCTGTCAGGCCGACGGCTCGCAGCGGCAAGTGACTCTCACACAAGAGGCCGATGACGGCAGCAACGCTGACGCTGACGTCTGGCATATAGGACAGGGGTTCTCCTGCTTCGACGAATACATGAGCAAGGCAAGCCTGCGCAATCAGGTCATCAATGTGGCCAAGCTGCAAAAGCTCGACTCCCTGAATGGTGTGGAGTCAGTGCAAGATGCTATGCGCGGCGAGGAGGACCTGGAAGTCTATACCGCCCGGTCGCTCGTTGAGATGCAATCTGTCCTGACCAAGACTACCGAGACGAAAGTCAACGCGCTCTTCTACAAGAAGACTGTAAAGCGCTTCACGCAGGTCTCCACACACTCCACCAGCGAGCAGTGCTACAGCTATGCCCGCATCAACCGCGTCGTCGGCTCGCGCACTATGGACGAGGGCAATCTGCGCTACCTGCTCCACGACAAGGATCTTATCCGCAACGGCAGCCTGCCCTTCACCAAAGAATTCTACGAAGCCTATCGCAAAATCACGCGTGCCACCGACGAAACCAAACGCGCCCAATTCATCCGTGAAATGCTGAAAAACTACGGCACTCACATCGTGGTGCAGGCCTCCGTGGGCGGCGCTATTGACCTCGTGGTGTGCTACCAGCGCGACAGCATGTCCACCCTTACCGAAACGGCTGAGTCGGTCAGCCGCAAGGTCTTTGGCCGAAGTTCATCCTCCTCTTCCTCTTCTTCCGAGAGCAGCGTGACCAGCAGCTTCGCTGGCCAGGGCGCAATCACCATCAGCGGCGGGTCGAAGGAGGCACGTACCGCCTTGGAGGGTCGTGTGAAGAATCTGTCCGTGGGCGGCTCGCTCAGCGGCAAGGAGCTGGACAATTGGATCAGCACCATCACAAGCTCTGCCATGACCGACAGCAACAAACAGCAGAACCTCGGCGTCGTCAGCTTCCACTTCATCCCCATCTGGGACGTGTTCGCCGACCGCTCCATCAGCCTCGAGGTGATGGCAGAGGTCGTCACCATGGCCGACCAGGAGAAGAACACCTTCTCCGACGAGGAGCTGGGCATCGACAACTACCAGCTGCCGCTCACCCCGGTCCTCTTGAACTTCAGCGCCTCGCCGGAATCCACGTTAGTGCGGCTTGTCTATGCCACACCCGAAGGCAAAAGCGAGGCGGTGCCCGTGGCAGAGGTGTGCAATGAGTATGTACCGACCGTGCGTGCCGACCGCCGAATCACCGTAATCTATCCCATCGTCAACGGCACCACGCGCATCACGCATGGTATCTTTCCAGGTGACGGAGAGGGCAACCGCCCCGCATGGCTCGCCTTTGGCGGCAGCGATGTATATGTCAGCCCCATTGATGGCTACGGTCCTACTGACAAACTCAACACCATCTATTACCTCCACGGTTCGCTCTACCCCCCTGACATTGGTGTAAAACCGCGCCCCGCCAAACTGACCACGCAAGACCACTACATGACGTTTTGGAATGGTCCAATCTATCCCGTTGTAAAGATAGGCTCTGCCTATTGGACTCGCAAAAATATGTGCGAAAAGATGGAGTTCGGCTCACCCTTTAATTCCAATGACCCAGATGGAGAGTATTACACCTATGAGCGAGTCATCAAGAGTGTTGGTATTTTATACGCAAATATTTTTTGTGGTAATAGCGCAAATTTTCGCAAGAGTTATCCCGGACTGTTCGACGATGAAACTGACGCACTGGGATACAGACTACATTGGTATGTGCCGCGCGTGGCAGACCTCACTGCCTTACAAACGTTTTTAGGAGGCCATTGCAAGTCTCTGTTTGCCAAGCAACAGTCTGGCTTTGAGGCACAATTTGTAGGCTACTACGGTTCCTGCGATGACCTGAATGGAGGCAGTCCTTTTGGTGATGGTGAGAAATTGCGCTACAAAGGTCAGCAATGTTTCGTGGCTGCCAAGGACAATAGTAAGGAAGGTGCAGTACTCATTATTTCACCTAACTATACACTGCGGCAAGTGCAGACAGACAGCTTACGCGACAACTGGTATCCTGTACGGCCTTGCCGCACGTCACGTTATAAATACTCGAATCAATGAAAAACATTAAGAATATCTCACTGTGGTCTTTAGTAGTTTGCGTTTTTGCCGTCATTTTTTCTGTGACGGCATGCAGTGATGACGACAACTCCCCAAAGAGCGATACTTCTGACTATACGGAGAGGTACGAAAAACTTTGTTTAGATTCTTTGCGCTACGAACTGCTGCTTAGGCAGTTGTGCAATGTTGAAAACCTCTATAACGCAACCATAGCCTACACTCCGCGCTATGGTGAGGCATTACATGCCGCCACGCCCACCATCTACTATGTAGGAGTAGACACCCTTCCGCAAGCGAGGGGTACTTGGCAGTGCATTACATCTGCTGTACGCGACAGTGCCTCAGCGATAGCGCAAATTAATGAAGTAAGCATTCTGAATATGCACCTTTCCTACACCGAGGGTGGTGCCGAGGACGAAATTGCCCGCATAGATGTGAAATGCCCAGAGCTTGCGAATGTCCTAACCAGCATCGTGTTCATACCAGCGAAACGCTGGCCCTCAAATGACGAAGATTCACCTTTTGGTTTCCTAAGCGTGTGGAAAGAAGACAGTACAGGTTACTACTACCTTTGTGTGCAAAAGGCGCTCGGGTGTAATGGCATACTGCTTTCGTTCGACGGCAATAAATGGGAGAAAGAAGAGAGGTTCTCCCCTAAACAAGGAAAATTCTTTTTATATAAAAATACGGCACGAGGTGATGCTTTCGCTGCTCTTGCAAATTGTGTAAATTTTAACTCCACGGAATACAACAAAGCTCTGAACGTGTTGAGAGCTGCCCCAAAAGGCGGGAACATAACATACAATAGGCTTGCATTGTTATCTAATTCATTTTTTCCTTTCAGTTCATTAGTTTCTTTCAGTTCATTAGTTTTTGCTAATGATTACTTAAGGTTAGAATACTCATCGTCTGGAGGCTATTACTATACCGTAGTGAAT
>CAVGTO010000138.1:0-5803 GCA_963631865.1 Eggerthellaceae bacterium | reverse complement strand
GCTGCCGGTAGGGTCGAAGTCCTCACCATCGGCAAGCAGGCGGCTAAGGGCGTTAAGTCCCGTAAGGTCGCTGCTCCCGCTCGCGAAGCAGAAGGGTTCTTCGACAATTTCGGTCTCGCCACAGTTTATGGCGTCGCTGACGATATCACCCATCGTTTCGAGGCTAAGGAGTACAGCAAGGTTGTCCTCATTTATAATGAGTTCGTCAATGCTGCCGTGCAGAACATCCGTTCGACGCAACTTCTCCCGCTCGTCGTCACCTCTGACGCGGAAAATGAGAGTAGCACTATGCGCGACTTTCTCATCGAGCCCAGCAAGGAAGAGGTCCTTGAAGACCTTATCCCACAGGCCATCCGCACACGTTTTCTTGCCATAATCAAAGAGTCTATCGCCTCCGAGCACGGTGCGCGTATGACTTCGATGCACAAGGCTACCGATAATGCGGGTGAGCTCCTCGGCGAACTCCAATTGCAATACAACAAGGCCCGCCAGACCGCCATCACCAACGAGCTCATTGAGATCGTCAGTGGTGCCTCGGCCCTCAACGGCTAAAGTTTATAAGGCATCCCTTTCTTATTGCGTTCCTCCCCCAGTTCGGGAGGAACGCTTTTTTTTGCTATAACAAAATCACTCTCTAAGGCAATGCTTTTCTCCAAAACACACTCCAAATTTTTATTTGTCTTTTTTGTTTTTAAATTTGTGCCTGAATTTCGCAAAAACAAAACAAGATGAACGAAGAGCAAAATATCTCTACACTTCGCGAGGACATTAACCATCGCTTCTGCGAGGCCGTCAATTATCTCATCGAGAAAAACCTGGCAAGGAACAAGAACGAGATTATGGCCCGCCTTGGTCTCTACCTCGGTCGTCTCTCGCTCATCTTGGGCGGTCGTGCCAATGCCTCTACTGACAATGTGGCTCTGCTCTCCCGCACTTATGGCGTTTCGGCCGATTGGCTGCTCCTTGGCGTCGGCTCTATGATGAGGCAAGGCGATGTGCCTTCACAACGTTCGACTCAATCCCCAAAGGAAACTGCCCCCCGTGCTGCCGGCTCTCTTCCGCTCATTCCGATAACAGCCCTTGCCGGCTTCAATGGCATCGACGAGCCGGGTGTGAGCCTCGACGAATGCACTCATTATCTTGTTCCCGAGTTCGCACAGTCAGGCGCCGATTTCCTTATCCGCATTCAAGGCGTCTCTATGACCCCAACATTCATAAGTGGCGACCTTGTGGCCTGTCGCAAACTTGAGCCCAATGCGTGGATTGACTATGGCGAGGCGTACGTAATCGACGGTGTCCAAGGCGTCATGATAAAGCGTATCTTTGTCAATCCTTCAAATCCCGACTCACTCCTCTGCCGAAGCGACAATCCCGATGTCCCTGAATTCTCTGTGGCCAAATCCGAAGTCCGCAGCCTCTCTAAGGTTATCGGTGTTGTCCGTGCGATATAATAAATTAGTTTAGAGCCCTCCCCGCGACTCAAACTCCCTTTTTCAATGTCAACGAAATCCGAGGTTTCGCAATATTCAGGCCTTAGTAAGTGCGTCATGCCTCTGCTGCGTCTCGCGGCTCCCGTGGTGGCCTCCCAGGCCAGTGCGCTTATGGTCAATATGGCCGATACTTTTATGGTCGGTCGTGTCGGTGAGGTCGAATTGGCTGCCGTCTCTTTTGCCAGCAACCTCTCCATTCCATTTATGTTCTTCGGAATCGGTATGGGTGCGGCTGTCACTCCTCTCGTGGGGCGCCGTTTTGGCCGTGGCGAACTCGATGCCATAGGTCATGTCGTGGCCCACGCTCGCTCTCTCCATTGGCGCATCGTGGCACTCCAAATCGCCATACTTACCCTACTCACGATTTTTATGCCTTTTATGGGGCAACCTGACGAGGTCGTCGCCATCGCACGTTGGTATCTGCCCATTTTGGCTGTCTCGCTTATTGGTCAGCAGATGTTTGTCTGCTCCCGTACCATTGTCGAGGGGTTACAAGATACCTCTTCTCCTATGGTTATTGGCCTAATCTCAAATGTGCTGAATATCGTCCTTAATTATATCCTTATTTTCGGTGTTGGCGACTTTGAAGGTTTCGGCGCATATGGTGCGGCCATCAGTACGCTAATCGCCCGTATTCTTATGTGGCTCTGCATGGATGCCGTGTTGCGCTCAAAACTCAACGACCTTGAAATTCAGCCCACTCGCGTAGCCGAGCGAAATCTGACTAAGCGTATGTTTTTTGTCGGCTTACCCGTCGGTCTTCAGTCTGTTATTGAGTGTGTTGGCTTCACGTTCGGTGGCATAATGATGGGGTGGATTAGCACAGCTGCCATTGCCGCACACCAGGTTGTAAATCTCTTTACGAGTATGACGTTCCTCATGGCAACGGGTGTCGGCACTGCTGTTACCATCCGCGTGTCAGTTGATTGCGGCTCTGGTAATGTCGTTTCGGCTCGCCGATATGCCGTAACCGGTCTCCTTATAGCCGCCGGGTTTATGACTTGCACTGCCATTACTTTCGCCCTTACGCGTAATATACTCCCTGGGCTTGTAATTGATAGTGCGGATGCTTTGTCCATCGGTGCGCAGATTATGCTTGTCGGCGCTGTGTTCCAAATTTTCGATGGCCTCCAGGCTACGGCCATTGCTGCCCTGCGCGGTTTCGGTGACCTCAACTATCCTGCCAAGGTGGCCACTATCTCTTATGCCGTGACGTGTATCCCAGTCGGAGCTGTTCTCGCTTTCGTCGTTGGACTCGGGCCCGTCGGCGTATGGCTCGGCTTTGTGGCCGGTCTTGCCCTCGCCTCAATCTTACTCATTTCGCGATTGCTAAAACGCTATCTGTAGAGTGCGGGCGTGCGTTGGCTGAACATCATAGCCGCACCGCTTAATAAGTGTGTCGTTTTTCTGATTATTTTGCTATCTTCGCATAGCGTTATGGACTTCAGTAAGAACATACCAAAATATCTCGTTGAAAAGGGAAACCTAATTAAGCAGGTTCTTTTCACGGCGCTTTTCTCACTTTTCTTCATCAATATGTTTGAGCCATATGGCTCTCGTGACTGGTTGAATGGCGGAATAAGTGAGGAGAGATATTTTTTGTTGTCTTCTCTGCTTGTCCTTATCGGTATGCTCGTGGTCACTGTCAGCCGCCTTCTGCTATATCACCATTGCGTGTCGCTCCGTCGTCCCATTCAACTTTGGGCGTACCTCTTTTGGATTGGTGTCGAGATAGTTTGCATAGCCTTCTGTTTCGCCATCCTCGAGATTTTTATGTTCCATGACCCGCGCCCGATTGGTCTCCTACTCCGTAAGTCTTTTGCCAACACGGCATGCATCCTCCTTTTGCCGTATACCGTGACATGGCTCTTTTTCTCGTGGCGCGACAAGGACCACCGTCTCCAAGCTATTAATGAATATCGAGCGGGACATCAGACCCTCGTCGGTGAGTTGCGCGAGCCCACTATGGTCAATTTCTACGATCAGAAGGGTGATATAAAACTTGTTGTCGCAATAAAAGATTTACTCTACATCAAGGGGGCGGATAACTATCTATCCATTCATTACCTCGACGGCAATAAAATTGGCTCTTCCCTCATCCGAGGTTCATTTAAGAACATTGAGGACGATATGAAACAAAAAGGCATCATACGCTGCCATCGCTCCTATATGGTTAACCGCCTCCATGTTCGTGTCTTTGAGAAGGCCCGCGACGGCTTCGTGGTCCGCCTCGACACATCAACTCCCATCGAGATTCCTGTCTCTCGCAACTATTCGCAAGACGTATTCGAACTCTTCGACAATAAGTAGTCTGCCGATGCGCAAAGCCAATCTCACAACTCTATTCTTCTCCCTCGTCGCCGTTTTCTCACTCTTGTCATGCTCGCATAGGAGTGAGCTGGACGTGTGTTGCCTTACGGTCTCCAATCCCGCAATGGCATATTTCGTGTCCCGTCTCTCGCCTGCGGGTGTCAAGGTCAACGTGATGATTCCCCAAGGTGCTGACCACGATTCTTATACTCCCAAGCCCAGCCAAATGGCGGCTCTCGCAAATTCAACTGCCTACATTGCTTTCGGTCCGCTCGACTTTGAAATGACGTGGAAAGACCGCATGCAAACCGCCGCTCCAAATATGAAGTGGTGCGAGATGTCGCAAGGCGTCGATCTCATTGCTTCAGACCATTCTCATGCCCATCTTTATGAAGACGGAGGGTCAGATGCGAATACACATGAATCTGAAGTAACTGAGTCCTACGACCCTCATTTCTGGCTCTCTCCGCATCAAGCCTCCGCAATGTCTCATAACCTTGCGGCCGCCCTCAAGAAACTTTTCCCCGAGTCTTCCGCTTCGGTAGATTCTGCATTCCAATCCCTTTCGGCTGATATTGCGGCTGCCGATTCCGCTCTTTCGCAAGTCGCTATGTCTCATAAGGGTGAGACGTTTGTCATATACCATCCTGCGCTGGCGTACGTGGCTCGCGACTATGGCTTTAATCAACTTTGCATCGGAAACGATGGTGTGGCTCCCAAGCCCCGTCGTTTCGCAATGTTGGCCGACAGCGCACGTCGCGCTGGCGCCCGCGTGTTCTTTCTCCAAGAGGGCTTTGCTCCCGATAGGGTGGAGGCCTCGGCAAGTGAGATGAATACCCGTATCGTGCGCTTCCAGCCCGAGTCCGCCGACTGGATGCGGACTATGGCCATCATAACCTCCGCTCTTGCCAATGAATAAGGATGCGTTAGTTACTTTCCACGACGTCTCGGCGGGCTACGACGAACGTGTCGTAGTCTCGCACGTCTCTTTCGAGGTCGACCGCAACTCCATCCTTACCCTCGAAGGCCCCAACGGTAGCGGAAAGACTACAATAGTTAAGGTTCTCCTTGGTCTCCTTGCTCCCCTTCATGGTCACGTCATACGCCGTCCAGGTCTCTCTGTCGGTTACCTTCCGCAAGTCCCGACTGCTGACCTCGATTTCCCCATTACTGTCTACGATGTCATCCTTATGGGTGTGGCGAAACCGTTGCGCCTTTTCCCCAGTAAAGCTGAAAGAGCCCGCGCTCGCGAACTTGTCTCTTTTGCGGGTCTCGACGCTGTTGCTGGTAGCCCCATAAAATCCATTTCTGGAGGTCAACGTCAGCGTGCGCTTCTCTGCCGTGCCCTGATGAGCTCGCCCGATATCCTTGTCCTCGATGAGCCTGTCACGTACCTCGACCATGAGGCCGAGACGGGTCTCTATTCCCTTATCGGCAGCCTCCGCGGGCAAATGGGAGTCGTTCTCGTGACCCATGATCATGAGGTTTCTCTCTCGCTGGCTACTCAGTCGGTTAACTTCCGTGCTGTTGAACAGACAGAGGTGGCTGGCGAGCCTTTTCGTCCCGTTAAGTCGCTCTCTTTCGGCATCGCCAAACCCAATACGTAAGTTGCGCAGTTGATGGATTTGTCGTCGTTTTTCGATTTCGCTTTTGTGCGTTACGCTGTGGCCAGTGTCTTTTTCTTGGCTGTCATAAGTGGCGTTGTCGGCTCTTATATTGTCTCCCGCCGAATGGTTTTTGCTGCGGGCGGCATTACCCATGCAAGTTTTGGCGGTATTGGCCTCGCTTTCTATCTTGGTCTCAACCCTACCATTGGCGCTCTTGCTTTTGCTGTGGCTACGGCTCTATGCGTCAATTGGGTTAGTGAGCATGGCGGTGTGCGCCATGATAGTGCCATTGCTATGCTTTGGAGTCTCGGCATGGCTATTGGCGTCATCTTCCTCAGCCTTTCTCCTGGCTATGCACCCAACCTTATGGGCTTTATGTTCGGCGATTTGCTGGCG
>CAVGTO010000137.1:0-5813 GCA_963631865.1 Eggerthellaceae bacterium | reverse complement strand
AACACAAACTGATCAAATTCAAAACCCCAACTCACCGAGCTGGGGTTTTGTTCATCTTTTATTCGTTTATCGGTTCGGCAACCAGACTCAATCCTAGCTCTCGGAAGATTTTAAGCAGGGTGCTTAGGTTCGGAGTGGTTTTGCCGGATTCTATTCTGGCCACGGACGAGTGCGGGATCCCGCAGAGGTTCGCTAGGTCTCGCTGCGAAAGCTTAAGGTCGTGGCGCCTTTCAATCATGGCTCCTACAATCTGGGATATCGCCTCGGCCTCGTCGATATCCTTGGCTATTTCTGGATTTGCCTTTCTGACATGTTCCTTGTAATCATTCCATGTTGCCATCATTCTCACCCTTTCTTGCAATCCAATCGTCGCGCTCAGCCTTCGCCTTCTCAATTTCGCGACGTGGAGTTTTCTGTGACTTTTTTCGGAATTGATGCAGGAGCACGTACGTATTCTCTCTGTGATAGAAGTACAGAACTCTGTTATTACCAGGCCGCAGCTCCCAGATATCTTCGGTCAAATGCTTAGTAATGTTCTCACCTAGGCGTGTCCCGTGATCCTCAAGCAACTGTATGTACAAGACAATCTGCTTGTGCTGGATGCGCGCGTCCTTGCTTGTCGCGGCCTTCCGCTGCAATTCGTCCAGAAAGTTCCAGAGTTCAGAGATACCGTCTGCAGTTGAGTAGAATTCGATATTGTACACGTCCGTACCTCGCCTAATTCCTATTTTATGATAGCATAAATGCGTTCAGAAGTCAATAAAATAAATCCGCAAACACATAATATCACGCCTACCAACAACTGTCAACACTTTAATATCTTGTACACACTATATCTTAACTTCCAAACCGAACTCAACTCTCCACCTGCCTATCGGCAGGCAGGCTCTCCAAATCTGCGCACTCAAAAACCCCATCCATCCGGACAGGGCCCATCACTTCCTACAACTCTTCAATTTCCTCAACCGTCAGGCCAGTGTTCTTGGCGATTATCTCAACTGGTATGCCATCGGATTTTAGCCCTTTGGCGATTTCTTTCCTCTGGTCTTCGAGCGCCCATTCTTTTCTCATATCCATATCTTCTTGTAATGTCATAATCTTAATTACCTCCGAATCGCGATTGACTTTCTCAACCTTCTCATGGATGCTCGATATGAATTCGTCGCCGTCTGCCACCCGTTCATCCTTAACATAGTCGAAGAAAGCCTCTAATCTCTTTGGAATTTTTCCTTCAGGACAATTTATATCCAACATTATTGTATAGCTTTCGTCACCCAATTTCAAGTCTAAATTTCGGTCATACATCTCGAACTGGTACACTGGCTCCCCTAAACCAAATGAATCGAATAGGCATATAAATATCACGTAACTCTTCTTGAGCTTGTCGTACTTTTCGCCTCTCTTGAGAATCTGCGTATCCATGCTCGAATGATAGTAGCGTGCACGCTTGGCTATGCTCTTTTCCTCGGTAACCTGCATTTCAATGTCATAACACGTCTTGTCATTCTCAAACATCACGTCAAGTCTAACAGACTTAGATTTAAGGCCATTGATAATCGTCTTTTCCGTAGTTAGCATATTAATTTCCCTAACTTTCTTTCCTGGGAAAAGTCTTTCAATAAACTGTTTGCAAAGATCTGCGTCCTGCATTACGATTGCGAACATCAATCTGTCACTAAATTTATAATGGGTCATTGTAATCTCCTCCTTTCATACCCATTTTGTATATTTATATTACAATATCTGCATGCAAATGTCAAGTATAAATTACATATTGTACCAGATTTCGGGTTCAGGGCCCAAACCCCTTGCAATCGCACACCGCCGACTGTACCAAAAATCAAATTCGACAAATTCCGCGTTTCCGCTTGCGCACACACACTCACTCCTCACCCCGCATGTCCGCACTCCCGTGCTCCCGTGCTCTCTGTCTCACCTACCCCTGCCGTCCGTTGGCTCTTGCCCCACCACCTGTTGTCAGATTCGCTGGAAATCACACAACTCGCCAACTTGCCATAGTTTCTGCACGGGCGGCCAGAATCTAACTGGCTGAACACCCAGCACATCCCAATTCGGGCTGGGTGCCAACCCACATGCTCCCAAATTCCCGACATTTCCTTCCATCTGCGCCTCAGAACCGCCCGATTTCAGAACATTTCCTTCCAATCCTGGCAGAAATCCATGTTGTCAATTTTCCTCCGAACTCACAAAATTGACAACACCCGCGCAGCTCGGGCGGGCGACGCGACGTGCGCGCGGGGCGGCGGCGAGCGCGATATATTAGGGTGTAGGCGAGCGCGAGCGAGCGGCAAGTGTAGAGTGTCTGAGTGAGCGCAATTGCAGAGAGCAAATGTGTGAGCGAGCAAAAAAAGGGATTGGCGAAGACAATCCCTACCGCTCTAAGTTAACAGTACGGCTACGGCGGGTTCTGCAATCTGGGTGTGACATACCGCAAGAGCGCGCCCTATAGATGACTGCGGCGCATATGTGTTGGGGAGAGTGCTTTCCGCAGGAGCAGCTAGGCACTTTGCACGTGCAGCGAAGGGGAGCAGCTGGCGCGGAGACACCGGTCAATGGATCACGTTTGTCTCGCGGCCCTGCGATACGAGCTGGTAAGTGCGTAAAGTGCCCTGCGACGAGGACCTGCATCTCTCACCAACATATATCGCCGCCCGCCGAAAATTGGGGCTTGATTTTTGCGCGCGGATATTGTAATATGTTGGCAAGGAGGGATATTTAATGTATTTGAGTAGAAATTTTATTAGAGAGACAATTTTAGATATTGAGGCGGAAATCGCGGATGCTAAGAAAGAAATGGCCAGATACCCAAATACTGGCCTCCGTATGGAAAATCGCAGGGGGAAAACAATTTTCTTTGAGGTTAAAAATGGTAAGCGGACTGTGACCAATAATCAAAAGAAAATCGACGGGATTGTTCGGCGGGAATATTTGAAGTCCAAGATTGAAGTGCTCGAGCACAACGAGCGGCTGCTGAGGCGCTTGCTTCCTGGGTTTATAGATGCGAATGACAATCTGTACATTGAACGGATGCCCAAGCACTTGCAGAAGTTGTGCGTTCTGGGGCAGACTGACGACTGGGCGAATGAGGAGTATAAGATGAGTACGTATTATGCGGACCTCAAGCGGCACAGGACGAGTCGCGGGCTGATGGTCCGGTCGAAGTCCGAAGTGATAATTGCTGAGAAATTGTATGAGTATGACGTGCCTTTCCGTTACGAGCAACTGGTCAAAGTGCAGGGCTGCATGTATGCTCCCGATTTTACGGTTCGTAACAGGAGAACAGGGCAGGAATTTTACTGGGAACACTTCGGGCTGATGAATGACGAGAAATACGTGAAGGCTTGGCGCTTGAAGCTCTACGAATTCGAGCAGGCCGGGATCTCGCCTTGGACGAATTTAATCACGACCTACGACAAGCCGAACAACAGTATTGATCTGCAAATGATCGAATTTATAATCAAAACCAAATTGCTATAGATTAAAGCCAGACAAAATCAAAATCGCCATCAGTACGAGAGGCATGATTGCCGAAACCAGGCTGTAGACTTTGTTTTTCTGGATGTAAAAGCTCATGATAAAAATCGAACCGAAGGATACGATTGCGCTGAGCAGGTGGTATGGCGGATTGGCCATGAGTTCGCTGATGTAGTGTGCGCCCATAACCGCCTGAATCGTGTTGCCGAGTCCAAGAATGATTGCGCCGAGCAGATTTTGGTTCTTGCACAGGTATGCAATCGCGCCTCCTGGCAGAGTCAGGAATGTCACCCAGAGCCAGTAGCTCTTGTAATATATGATTGCCATGTCCATGTCCAGATGGCCGAGGAGAACCTCAACTATGTACACTACCGGCTGGCTGATCACGAAGAAAATAAAGCACTTCAGCGCTGCATCCCACCACTTATTGCAGTTAACTACGATTATTACGGCGAAAATCACCCACCACTCAAAGTTGACTCCTATATCCTGGAACGACGTGCCATACAGTTTGTCGACCGTCAGTATGAATCCAGTGTAAACGCCTGCAACCAAAGCAAATATCAAGGTTGCGGGCCAGCTCATTTTTAAATTTCCATATAATTTGTTCATGTTTTCTAAACCCCCACGCACAATTTTACCATATAGGTATTGCTATTGCAAGAAAAATCGCCCGCTGCGGGAGCGCAGAATTTGTCGAATTTGATTTTTGGTACAGTCGGCGGTACGCGATTGCAAGGGGTTTGGGCCCTGAACCCGAAATCTGGCATAATTTAGAAATTATGCTTGCTTTTTGCTGACAGATATTATATACTAATGGCAAATAAAATAAAAGAAAGGTGGTATTACCATGAGTGAAGAAAAGAAACCCGTGAGAAAGTATAAGGACACGACATTCAGTATGTTGTTCTCAGAACCTAAGCGAGCAGTGGAATTGTATAATGCGGTTACCGGGGAAAATTTACCATTGGACACTGAGCTCACGTACACTACTCTGGAGAATGTCCTATACGTGGACAGGAACAACGACCTTGGATTTGTGATTAACAATCGGCATCTGGTGCTTGTCGAGTGCCAGAGCACGGTTAACACGAATATTCCGATGCGATGTCTTGGCTATCTGTGCCGAACTTTGGAGAATTTGACCGACAGGCATAAGCTATATGGCAGTAAACTTGTCCAAATCCCTGCGCCTGAGTTCTATGTATTCTACGTCGGCCAGGAAAATTGGGATGTTCAGGAACTGAAGCTCTCGAATGCTTTCCTCGAAGAGCCGAAAGAAAATTCGGTAGAACTTATTGTAAAACTCGTAAACTTGAATTATAATGAGGATGCAGAGATTTTGCAAAGAAGTCCAACATTGCGCGGATATAGTAAGCTATTGTTCTATATCCGTGAGGAAATGCAATCGAGCGGCAATGATTTGGGCTTGGCAATTGCAGTAGCAGTACAGAAATGCAAAGACGAAGGACTGCTCTCTGACTTCTTAGATCATCATTCAAGTGAGGTTACGGAAATGATTATGGATGGAATATCGGTAGAAGAATTCGCAGAAATCCGTGCGCGAGAGGCATATGACATGGGCGAGCAGGCTGGCTTCGAGAAAGGCGAGCAGGCTGGGGCTGAGCAGGAGAAAAAAGCGATTGCGAGTCAGATGCTACGGGAAGGCATGAAGGTTGAGCTCATTTCGAGGTTGACGGGCCTGACGGTTGAGGAAATTGAAGAGTTGTAGGAAGTGATGGGCCCTGTCCGGATGGATGGGGTTTTTGAGTGCGCGGATTTGGAGAGTGGAATTGAATATGAACAAAACCCCAGCTCGGTGAGTTGGGGTTTTGAATTTGATCAGTTTGTGTTCCACGTGGTTGTGGAAAGGTTAGGTTGTAATTTCGCGAGCGAAATTACTTAGCCTTTCTGAATGCCTTGTTGGAAGCGTCGGATGTGTATGTTACACCGTCGATTACCTTGTAAGCAACAACCTTGTAGTAGTACTTAGTACCCTTCTTGAGGTTCTTAGTGTTCTTATAAGTCAACTTAGTAGTAGTCTTATAGAGCTTGAAACCCTTGTTAGCCTTAGTTGATCTGTAAACCTTGTAACCATCGATGTTAGAAGCATCACCCTTTACAGTCCACTTAACAGTGATAGCACCCTTCTTAGCAGTCGAACCAGCAGTGATCTTAAGAGCCTCAACAGCCTTAGCATCAGCATCAGCACCATTCAAACCAACGAGAGCCTCAGCCTGAGTAAGAGTCTTGTAGTAGCTTTCAAGGTCATCAGCAGCGAATCCATCAGCACCACCTTCGCTGTAAGGAGTTCTTAC
>CAVGTO010000136.1:0-5883 GCA_963631865.1 Eggerthellaceae bacterium | reverse complement strand
GTTGTAGGCTCATCGAGCAGATAAACTGTGCTACCCGTGTCGCGCTTTGCGAGCTCTGTTGCCAACTTGACGCGCTGACTTTCACCACCGGAGAGAGTCGTGGAAGGCTGACCAAGAGTTATATAGCCAAGGCCGACATTGCGGAGCGTATTGAGCTTATTGTGGATGGCAGGTATGCTCTCGAAAAACTCCGTAGCCATATTGATTGTCATCTTAAGGACATCGCCAATGGACTTACCCTTGAACTTAACCTCAAGTGTCTCACGGTTATACCGCTTGCCACCGCAGTCGGGGCACTCAACCATCACGTCGGGTAAGAGACTCATCTCAATAACCTGGACGCCTGCACCCTTACACGTCTCGCAACGTCCGCCACTCACATTGAACGAGAAACGTCCGCTCTTATAGTCACGCAACTTAGACTCAGGAAGCTCGGCATATATCTTGCGGATATCATCGAAAACACCTGTGTAAGTAGCAGGATTTGAGCGCGGAGTGCGTCCAAGAGGTGTTTGGTCTACAGTGACAACCTTGTCGATATTCTCAATGCCCTCAACAGAATCGTATGGCAGAGGGTCGCGCAAAGAGTTGTAGAGATGCTTGCTGAGGATGGGCGAAAGAGTCTCATTGATAAGAGTGGATTTGCCACTACCCGATACGCCTGTCATGCAGATTAGACACCCGAGAGGGAAAGTAACATCCACATTCTTAAGGTTATTGCCACGGCATCCCTTTATGGTAAAGAATTTGCCATTGCCCTTACGACGCTCGGTCGGAACCTCGAGTTTGCGAGTGCCATTGAGATAGCCCGCCGTCATTGTATCTGTCTTGAGGACCTCGGCGGGAGTGCCAGCCGCGACAACATAGCCGCCCTTGCGACCTGCTCCAGGACCAATATCGACAATGTAATCGGCGGCAAGCATCATATCCCTGTCATGCTCAACAACTATGACGCTGTTGCCAATATCTCGCAGATGCTTAAGCGAGTTTATCAACTTGACATTGTCGCGCTGATGGAGGCCAATACTCGGCTCATCGAGGATATAAAGGACATTGACAAGCTGCGAACCTATCTGAGTGGCAAGCCTTATACGCTGACTCTCACCACCAGAGAGCGTCACGGCACTGCGAGAGAGCGAAAGATAGTCGAGACCCACATCGAGCATAAAGCCCACACGTCCGCGAATCTCCTTTAGGACCTCCTTGGCAATGGCACGCTGCTTCTCGTCCAAGCGATCCTCAAGATCCTTAAGCCACTCGGAAAGTTGCAACATATCCATATCACTCACCTCGGCGATATTCTTGCCATCAATGAAGAAGTTGAGGGCAATTTTATTCAAGCGTGCGCCACCACACTCGGGGCATACGACATCCGTAATATACTGCTCAGCCCATTTCTTCTCCTTGACGGACGTAGCGGAGTCCTGTATTGAAACAATATAGCTCACGATGCCGTCAAAAGAGGGGAAGAACGTATTCGGGAGGCCCAAATCATCCTTGAGATGCAGAGGCTCCGTCGTGCCATTGAGCACGGCATCGAGACCATCCTCGGGAATGTCCTCTACGGGAGTATCGAGATCGAAACCATATATATCACCAATGGCCTCAATCTGCGCAAAAATCAGATTGCGCTTCGCCTTGCCAAGAGGTTCTATTGCGCCTTTGGCAATGCTGAGCTTCGGATTGGGGATAATGCGGCTGACATCTACCGACGCAAAATGACCCATGCCCTTACACTTAGGGCATGCACCTTGAGGGGAGTTGAACGAGAAGTTATGCGGCGCAGGCTCGGGATAAGAAATGCCCGTGGTTGGACACATCAGTTGGCGACTGAAATACTTGGGTTTCTCAGCATCAGCATCGAGTACCATCATAACGCCCTTGCCCATCTGGAGGGCAGTGTCGATAGACTGCTTAAGGCGTTTGGCGTCGGCCTCCTCGGACTTCTTGACAGCTATGCGGTCAACCACAAGTTCAATGAAGTGGACCTTATAACGGTCAACCTTCATATTGGCCACGACCTCACGGATCTCGCCATCAACACGGGCATAGATAAAGCCGCGCTTGCGAATGCGCTCGAAAAGTTCCTTATAGTGACCCTTACGACCTTTGACAAGAGGGGCGAGAAGCGATATACGGTGACCATCGAAAGCAGACTCAATCATATCGAAAATCTGTTGCTCGGAATATTTCACCATCTTCTCGCCAGTCTCATAAGAACGGGCCTCGCCGGCGCGTGCGTAGAGAAGGCGAAGGAAATCGTAGATCTCGGTGATGGTGCCGACGGTCGAACGCGGGTTTTTGTTTGTAGTCTTCTGCTCAATGGAGATGACAGGACTGAGACCCGTAATCTTATCGACATCGGGGCGTTGCGACCCGCCAAGGAACTGACGGGCGTAGGAAGAGAAAGTCTCGATATACCTACGCTGACCTTCGGCATAAATGGTGTCGAAGGCAAGCGACGACTTTCCGCTGCCGCTCATTCCTGTAAAGACGACAAGGCTGTCGCGAGGAATGGATATGTCTATATTCTTAAGGTTATGCTCGCGGGCGCCATACACGTTGATGCGCTCGGTCTCCTCAAACTGATCTTCGTTCTCCATTAATTACATCATCCGCCCACCGAAAGAGCAGGCTTAGCAAAGATATGGAATTATGCGCACTTTGGCCACAAAGCAGCCACATAGAAATCACTTAAAGAAATGGCACACGGGACCATGTCCCTTGCCAATCTCGTACTCAGCACCAGCAGTAATGGCCTGAGTCATATACTCCTTGGCCGAAACCACGGCGGGAGTGAGGTCCTTGCCGAGGGCGAGTGCACTGGCTATGGCCGACGAGAGTGTGCAGCCCGTACCATGGGTGTTGTTTGTCTTTACTCGGTCCGACGGGAGCTCAAGACGCTGCATAGTCTCAACATTGCAGAGCACGTCAATCATAATGTCGCCCTTAAGATGTCCACCCTTGAGGAGGACGGAAGTACCGAGGTCGGTAAGATCCGACGCAGCATCCTTCATATCATCCACACTCGCAATGGGTCGGCCGTCGAGAAGTTTCTCTGCCTCAGGGATATTAGGAGTGATGATGCGAGCAAGGGGAATAAGTTCCTTACGGAGGACATCAAGAGTCTCGGAGAGCATAAGATCGCCGCCAGAAGTGGCAACCATCACGGGATCGAGAACAACATTCTTTATTTGCCGAGCCTTAAGGAGTTCCGCCACGGCATGCGCCAACTCGGGCGAGTGGAGCATACCTATCTTTATGGCGTCAGCACCAATATCATCGAGCACGGACTCAATCTGGCCAATAACGAAATCCGCGGGGATGTCATGTACACCATACACGCCCACGGTGTTCTCGTTGACAACAGAAGTTATTGCCGAGGCAGCATAACAGCCCATTGCCGAAATTGTCTTAATGTCGGCTTGTATGCCAGCACCGCCACTGGGGTCGCTGCCCGCAATGGTCAAGACCTTGCTATATTGTTTCATTTGAATATAATATCAGAAAAAATCAAAGTAAAGAGAATATAATACGCTTACGCATATCGTGGTCTTAGCGTTGCACACCGAGGTCTATAGGATGGCCACTGCAACCATCGGGGATGCCGACCTTGATAAAAGAGCAGATAGTCGGGGCCACGTCGGTCATATTATGACGATCGTAGACCATGCCGCGTTGAACTTTCCAGCCGTAGAAGACAAGCGGAACGAACTCCCCACCCCACAACTGCGTAAGGCGCGCCCCGTCGTCCTGTTCCTCGGCCCAGCCTGGTTCGAGATGAATAAGGATGTTGCCAGAGCGTTTGGGATGATAGTTTCGCCTCATTGCGTCGATGACAGGCGAAGTGGAGACAAGCGAACTTAGTTTTGTGGCCGGAATGGCATCACCAATCCCCTTTACCTGCGTAAGGAAATCGGCTGCTTGGACAAGGAGGGTATCAAAATCCACTTTCTTCTTGTCCGCCAATTCCCTATCCAGATAAATAGCACCCGGGGCATAATTCTTAACCCACTGAGCCTGACCGTGGAGGGCCATAAGGTATAGATTGAGCAAAGCCGTAGCCCTACGGAGACTTACGAAACCGCGCTCCGCCCACTGTGGAGAATCGGTATTTGCCACGTCATATGCGCCTTGCGCCGAAGTGAAGAGCACAAGAGTATTGTCCATTCCTACCGTACCGTCTACGAGTTGCAAAAGCGATGCTATATTTGAGTCGAGACCAAGGAGAAGATCTTCCGTCTCGGGGTCGAGCGGCTGCTGCTTGTGGCCGAGGGCGGGAGTGGCCGTGAACTGCACGAGCATAACATCCGGAATGTCGTCTTTGCCCATATCCTCATACGTGAGGGCGTAGGCTGCGAGGTCGCGGATGAGGTCGTTGCCGTAAGGTGAGCCCATTACGGCAGAGTACGTCAGTTTACCGGGATATTGGCGATTGAGCGGATAGTAGAAGTTCTCCTTTGTAGTAGTCTCGGGGAAAAAACGACATTGGTGATACTCATTGATATCCTTGCGCGGGGCCCACGTCTTGGCTCGATAGACATCCGCAATGCCTTTGCTATTGAACTCATCCACCCACTTGAGGGTCGACGGATTTGAGACATTGGCAGTGCGAGCCTTGCCAGAACGGGCATCCAGCCAAAGGAAAGGCTCGCCAGCAAGTGTGCCCGACGACCATATGAGCATCTGCGGGTCGAAACCTATGGAGAAAATCTTAGCCTTATTGTTGTATATCTTACGGATCTCGTTGGCGATAGTGCCGCATAGGAGGGCACCATTGTGCGGCATGGCTAGAGTGTCGAAAACGCCAGCCTCGGGCACGTCGCCATATATGGCATCGATTTTCTTATTCGAGAAACTATCTATCCACTGGCGGGCCACAATGCCATGAGTAGCCGCGGGAGCGCCAGTAAAGAGCGTAGCGAGATTCTTGCCAACGAAATTACCGCCAGCGTCGTAATACGCGTCAGTCAGCTGAGTGCCGTAGCCAAAGAGTCGGTTGAAACCCTTCGCCCCACACTGATTGCGGACAATCTCAACCTGCTGAGCATTGAGGTTGTCCACAACAATCATCAGCACGAGCTTAGGTTTCTCGGGGCAGAGGGCGGCGTTCTGCTGCGCACAGACCGGCGTTAGGCACGAGGCTGAGAGCAGAGCCGCCGCAAGGATATTCTTGAGCATCGCGCGGTTATTTCTTAATGAGGATCGACTCGGCACGCGCCACCTGCTCGGCAGTAGGGATGGGAACGTCGGCAATGGTGTACGGAATGCCGAGTTTCTCGTACTTGAACTTAGCCATATCGTGGTAAGGAAGCACCTCCACTTTGCGGACGTTGGAGAGGGAGTCGATAAAATGGCGGATGGCTGTGAGGTTGTCGTCGGAGTCCGTCCAGCCAGGCACGAGAACGTGGCGAATCCACATATCTACGCCTTTGGCCTCGATAGCCTTGGCGCACTCCTTGATGTTGTCGTTGGGCTGGCCCGTGAGGCGGCGGTGCGCTTCGAGGTCGAAGTGCTTGATGTCCAGCATCACGGTGTCCGTAGAGTCGAGGAGACGGTTGAACTTCTCGCGCCATTCGCCAGTGGAGACGAAAGGCTGTCCTGCGGTATCGAGGCAAGTGGAGATTCCGCGATGGTGAGCCTCCTCGAAAAGTTCCGTGAGGAAATCAATCTGGAGCAGGGGTTCGCCGCCGCTCACCGTGATGCCGCCGAGAGTTCGGCCATTGGGCATTGTCTCGCCCCAATAGGAACGGAAACGCTCGGCCTTGCGGAGGAGCTCGTCAACCTCCATGAGTTGAGCCGTGGGGTTGTCGCCCTCATGCTTGCCCCATGAGTCCGGGTTGTGGCAGTAGCGGCAGCGCATGTCGCAGCCCTGAGTGAAGA